>DASQPA010000252.1:0-5499 GCA_035644215.1 Thermoanaerobaculia bacterium | reverse complement strand
CTCGCCGGCCGAGAGGTGCTCGCCCTCGAAGCGGAGGGCGATCCCGTCGGGAGCGGCCGCCGCCCGGGCCGCCACGGCGTCGTGGAGGAGCGGCGCCGAGGGCATGCCGCCGATCGTGGCGTCGGTGTCGTTCCACTCCCGGAGGAGCTGCTGGCGCTGTCCGGCCGTGAGGAGCGGCAGCTCGGCAAGGGGCTGGTCGGGCGCGGCGAGCGCCGCGGCGAGGAGGACGTTCAGGTGCTCGCTCCACCGTCCGACCGTGACGGCGTCGAAGAGGTCGGCGGCGAACTCGAAAGCTCCCACCAAGCCGCCCTCCCCCGCCGTCAGGCCGAGGGTCAGGTCGAACTTGGCGGTTCCGGAATCGACCTCGCGCACCGCGCGGACCGGGAAGGTGCCAGGCGCTTGCGGCGCGTTCTGCCCTAGCACCGCTTGCGGTGCGGTCTGATAATTGAGCATCGCCTGGAAGAGCGGCGTCCGGCCGAGGTCGCGCTGCGGCTCGATCTCCTGGACCAGCCGCTCGAAGGGCAGGTCCGCATGGGCATGGGCGTCGAGCGTCACCCCCCGCGCCTGGCCGAGGAGCGCGGCGAAACCCGGGGCTCCGTCGAGGTCGAGCGGCAGGACCAACGTGTTGACGAAGAGACCGATCATCCCCTCGGTCTCCGGCCGGCGGCGGTTGGCGACCGGCGTACCCACGGCGAGCCGGAGCTGGCCGGAGAGGCGGGAGAGGAGAGCGGCGAAGCCGGCCAGCAGGACCATGAAGGGGGTGGCGCCGCGCTCCCGGGCGACGACCGCGAGCCGCTCCGCGAGAGCTGCCGGCAGGGCGGTCGCCAGGCGGCCGCCCCGGCCGCTGCGGCTCGCCGGCCGCGGCCGGTCGGACGGCAGATCGAGCGCGGTCGGGCCGCCCTGGAGGCGGGAACGCCAGAAATCGAGCTGCGCCGCGAGGACACCTTCCGCCAGCCAGCCGCGCTGCCAGGCGGCGAAGTCGGCGTACTGGACCGGCAGCTCGGGCAGGACCCCAGGCGTGGTGTAGAGGGTACCCAGCTCGCCGAGGAGAACGCCCAGGGACCAGGCATCGAAGACGATGTGATGAACGGTGAGGAGAAGCTCCGCCGAGTCTTCTCGCTTGGCAAGGAACACGGCCCGGAGCGGTGGTCCCGCGGACAGATGGAAGGGGCGCCGCGCGAAGGCGGCGGCCAGCCGGTCGGCCGCGCTCTCCCGCTCTGCGGCGGGGAGACCGGTCAGGTCCACCCGCGACAGCGGCCCGATGCCGTCGCCGATCTCGGCGACCGGCAGCCCCTCCGCCTCCGGAAAGCGGGTGCGCAGAGACGCGTGGCGACGGACGACCTCCGCCAGGGCTTGGCCGAGGACCGCCGGATCGATCCCGGGAGCCAGCTCCCATCGATAGGGGATGTTGTACTCGGCGCTCCCGGGATCGAAGTGGTCGAGGAACCACAGCCGCTCCTGGGCAAAGGAGAGCGGCAGGGGGCCGGTGGACGGCCGGCGCGGGATCGGCGGCAGGGGCGGTGCCGCGCCGGCCGCGCGCGCCGCCTCGACCCGCCGCGCCAACCCGCCGAGAGTGGGAGCCTCGAACACGGCGCGCAGCGGCAGGTCGACCGCGAACGCCTGGCGCAGGCGCGAGGTGAGCCGCGCCGCGAGGAGCGAGTGGCCGCCCGCGGCGAAGAAGTCGTCGCCGGGCGAAGGCGCGGCGCCCAGGAGATCCACCCAGATCCCGGCGATCAGCTCCTCGACCAGCGTCCGGGCCGGACGGGCCGCCGCCGATCGCTCGACGGGCTCGGCCGGCGGCGGTAGAGCCCGGCGGTCGATCTTCCCGTTGGCGTTCCGGGGGAGGGTGTCGAGGAGCCCCCAGGCGGTGGGGACCATGGGCTCAGGCAGGCGGGCGAGGAGCCAATCCCGCAGCGCGGCCGGATCAGGCGCGGCGGCGTGGGGCACGAGGTAGCCGACGAGCCGCATCCCGCCTGCCCCCTCGGCCGCCACGACCACGGCCTCGCGCACCGCCGGGTGCGCGGCGAGCGCGGTCTCCACCTCCCCCGGCTCGACGCGGAAACCGCGGATCTTGACCTGGTGGTCGACCCGGCCCAGGAACTCGACCTCGCCGCCAGGCAGGCGGCGGGCTCGGTCGCCCGTCCGATAGAGCCGCGTTCCCGGCTCGCCCAGCGGGTCGGGGAGGAAGCGCTCGGCGGTGAGGTCGGGCCGGCCGAGATAACCGCGCGCCAGGCCCCGGCCGGCGATGCAGATCTCCCCGGCGACCCCGAGCGGCACGGGGTGGAGCGCCGCGTCGAGCAGGTGGACCCGGGAGCCGGGGAGCGGCCGGCCGAGGGGGAGCGAGCCCGGCCGCGTTCCTCCTGCCGTTCGTTCCGCCGGCTGGGTGAGCACACCGACCGTGGCCTCGGTGGGGCCGTAGTGGTTCCGCACCGCGAGCCCCGGCCGGGCCTGGCGGATCGCCGCCACCAGCCGCGCATCCGCGGCCTCCCCCCCGAACACCAAGAGGCGCTGCGGCAGGACCGCCGCCGGCGGCCCCGCGGCGCGCAGGGCCGCCAGGTGCGAGGGGACGATCTTCAGCACGTCGACCGGCGAGCGCGTGAAGAGGTCGGCCATCGCTGCCGGATCGGCGAGGGTCTCCCGGGCGACGAGGTGGAGGCAGCCGCCACCCAGGAGAGAGGGGAAGAGGACGGTGTGCCCGAGATCCGCGGCGAGGGTCGAGACGTGGGCGAAAACAGTGTCGGGGGGCGTCGGGAGGGCGGCGAGGGAGAGCGTCTCCGTGATGCCGCGCACGTAGGCGTCGAGCTGCCGGTGCTCGACGGCGACCGCCTTGGGCGTGCCGGTCGAGCCGGAGGTGAAGAGGACATAGGCGAGGTTCGCAGGCATCGCCAGCTCCGGCGGCGCCCAGGCCGGCTCCCGCGCCAGCGCCTCCCGCTCGGCGTCGAGGTCGAGCCGCAGGACAGCCGCCGGCAATTCAGCTGAAAAATCGGCGCCGATCACCGCGAGCGTCACCCCGGCCGTAGCGAGCAGAAGGGCGAGGCGCGCCGCCGGCTGCCCCTCGTCGAGGGCCAGGTAGGCCCCACCCGCCTTGAGCACCCCGAGAAGACCGACGATCGCTCCGGCCGACCGGCCCGTCGCGAGCGCCACCCGCGACTCCGGGACGACGCCCGAGCGACGCAGGCGGTGGGCCAGCCGGTTGGCCCGGCATTCCAGCTCGGCATAGGTCAGAACCATCCCGCCCGCGAGTAGGGCGACGGCGTCCGGAGCACGCGCGGCCTGGGCCGCGAAGCGGTGGTGAACGAGATCCGCCTCCGCCCCCGGCGCGGTGTCATTCCACTCGACCGCCAGCTGGTGCCGCTCGGCCGCAGCGAGGAGGGGCAGGTCGCCGACCGGGGCTTCCGGGTCCGCCACCAGGGCGGCGAGGAGGGTCGCCAGGTGCCCCGCCCAGCGCCGCACCGTCACCGGCTCGAAGAGGTCGGCGGCATAGCCGAAGGCCCCGGACCATCCTCCCCCATCCGGCGATCCATCGGGCGCCAGGGCAAGGGCCAGCTCATACTTGGCGGTGCCGTTGTGGACCTCCTCCACCCGGGCCTCGATCTCCCCCAGCCGTACCGCGGGAACGGTGCTTTCCGCGAAGCTGAAGGAGGCCTGGATCAGCGGGCTGCGGGCAAGGTCGCGCTCCGGGGTGAGCGCCTCGACCAGAAGCTCGAACGGCAGATCGCGCTGCGCCTGGGCGGCGAGCGCGGCCTCGCGCACCCGGTCGAGCAGCTGTTGACCGCTGGGGGCTCCCGAGAGGTCGGCGGGAACGACCAGGGTGTTGACCGCGAAGCCGACCATCCCCTGGAGCTCGCGCCCGACGCGCAGGGAGGCGGGGGTGCCCACCCGCACCGCGGCGCTTCCGGCGAGGCGCCCCAGGAGGGCGGCGAAGCCGGCGAGAAGCGCCATGTAGGGGGTGGCGCCGGCGTTCCGGGCGAGCGCCAACAGGGGCGGCGCGAGGGAGGCTGGAAGGGCCACGGGCAGGACCCCGCCCCGCTCGCTGCGGATCGCCGGTCGCGGCCGGTCGACGGGAAGGTCGAGCGGCGCGAGGTCGCCGGCGAGCCGCGCCGCGGCCTTTTCGAGCCCTGCGACCCAGCCGCCATTCCGCCGGCGCTCCGCCTCGGCGAGGGCAAGCTCGCCGATCTGTGCCGCGGGCGCCGGCAGCTCCGCCGCGTCTCCGGCCGCCAGGGCCGGGTAGAGAACGGCGAGATCGGCGAGGATCAGGCCCAGCGACTCGCCGTCGAAGGCGATGTGGTGGGCGGTCCAGAGCAGGCGGTTCCGGGAGGCGCCGAACCGCAGGAGGCGGGTGCGGAGGAGCGGTCCCCGGCCGAGGTCGAAGGGGCGAGCGGACTCCTCTCGGGTGAGCCGCCGGGCCTCGCGCTCCAGCTCGGCCGGCGGGAGCGCCGCGAGGTCGACCCGCGGCAGCTCCGAGACGGGCGGACCGATCCGCTGCTCCGGGGCGCCGTCCACCTCGGCGAAGGTGGAGCGCAGGGCCTCGTGCCGGCGGACCACCGCGGCGACCGCCCGGGCCAGCACGGCCGGCCGGAGCGGACCCGCGAGGTCCAGGGCGAAGGGCATGTTGTAGGCCGTGCCGCCGGGGCGCAGCCGGTCGAGGAACCAGAGCCGCCGCTGGCCGGAGGAGAGCGGAGCCCCCCCCAGACGGACACGGACCCTCCACGGACCGACACGAGCTTCCGGTCTCTCGTGTTCGTCCGTGTTCGTCCCTGTCCGTCCGGGGGGTGGAACCACGAGGGCCGCGGCCAGGCGCTCGACCGTCCGGTGCTCGAAGAGGAGGCGCATGGGCACCTCCCGCCCCAGGGCCTCCTCCAGGCGGGCGGCCAGGCGCGCCGCCAGGAGCGAGTGACCGCCGAGAGCGAAGAAGTCGTCGTCCACCCCGATCCGCTCGACCCCCAGGACCTCCGCCCAGAGCGCCGCCATCCCCACCTCCGCCGCCGTACGCGGCGCCCGGTAGGAGCCGGCGCCCTCCACCTGGGGAGCCGGCAGGGCGGCACGGTCGAGCTTGCCGTTGGGGGTGCGGGGCAGGCGCTCCAGGAGCACCACAGCGGAGGGAACCAGGGGGCGGGGCAGACTCTCCTCCAACCGTTGCCGCAGCTCCTCAGGATGCGGCCAGGCACCTGCCGCCAGTGCCGCCGGCACCACATAGGCGACCAGGCGCACGGCGCCCGGTCGGTCCTCGCGCACGGCGACGACCGCCTCTGCCACCTCCGGCTGCCGGACGAGGGCGGCCTCGATCTCCCCGGGCTCGATGCGGAAGCCGCGCAGCTTGACCTGCCGGTCGAGTCGGCCCAGGTAGCCGAGCTCCCCGTCCGCTTGGAGACGGACCCGGTCGCCGGTCCGATAGAGACGGGAGCCCGATGGCCCCTCGGGATCGGGAACGAAGCGCTCCGCTGTGAGGCCGGGCCGGCCCCGGTAGCCCCGCGCCAGCCCCTCCCCCGCCAGGCAAAG
>DASQPA010000251.1:0-29993 GCA_035644215.1 Thermoanaerobaculia bacterium | reverse complement strand
CTGTCTCTGCTTCAAAGGTCGAGCCGCTGGCAGCAGCGGCGTGGCATCGCTTGCCCACAGGAAAGCTCAGGAAGACCCAAATGCCCAACTACCGTGCTATTGCCGCCCCGCCGAGCGGTGCCTGGGTAGAGCTATCTTCGTGGTTCTTTCAATGCTCCGGAATTCCCCGGGAAGATCGACGATTTCTGGACAGGAACTACCTAGCCTATCGCCGCGCTGGTGGCGTCAGCCAGAGTAATCAGGCACAATTCTTCGTTCTGGTGGGCCAAGCGATCCAGCAGAACTCCGAAGTCGAGGCGCAGCAGCAGGTGAACTCCCTGCTAGAGCGCTCCGCTCAGCCACACTTCATTGCGCTCATTCGCCAACTGCAACGAGTCCTCGCTGGTGACCGCAATCCCGGCCTTGCCGAAGATCCTGAGTTGGATTACCGAAATGCCGCCGAGCTACAACTCCTGCTCGAATCGCTCACGGCTGGCTGAGGGAAGGCTCGAAGCAGCGCGGCAGTGACCCACGCCATGCCGCTTGTGAGCTGCGGCATACCACCGACAACCCGCTACCTGCCGCCAGTCACCCGCTGCAGGCAGCCGGTGATGCGCGAACATGCCGCCGGAGGCTCGCTGCAGGCAGCAGATGGCTCGATTCACGGCTCGAATCCCGCTGTGCCTCCCTCATCGACGAAGAGTCTGCCCTGAAGGGGCGGCGGTACAGACTGGGATGACCGTCGCCCCTTCGGGGCTTTAGATTCTTGGGTTTATCCCCTACCTGGGGTTGGCACCCCAGGCTTCTACCCACCGGCGCCCCCTTCGGGGCGGGCGGATCCCCCAGAAGCCAGCGACTTTGCCGCCCGGCCTCAAACCTTGCCTTCTCGCGAAGCTGGATTCATCCAGCGCAATCCATAGCCCGGAGATTCATCTCCGGCGGAGGTCCGGCCGGGGAGACCGCCGCCTACCGCAGGTCTGTACCCAACGGAACGCCCCCCTCCTAACCTCCCCCCTGATCCAACCCACCCCCTCCCAGGGGGGAGGGACCCACCGCCCCGCCCCTCGGAGGCAATGGGTTGTGCCCTATCATCCCCTACCCCACCCCCGTCGACCCGAACCCCCCCTCCCCCCGCGCGGTCCCGGGCAGCTCTTCCTCCTCCTGCCACTCGATCGGCTCGGCGCGGGCGAGGAGGAGCTGAGCGATGCGGTCGCCGCGGCGGACGGTGAAGGGCTCCTGGCCATGGTTGACGAGAAGGACCGAGACCTCGCCCCGATAGTCGCTGTCGATCGTGCCTGGGGCGTTGACCAGGCCGATGCCGTGGCGGATGGCGAGGCCGCTTCGCGGCCGGACCTGTCCTTCCCAGCCGGGCGGAATGGCGACCGCCAGGCCGGTCGGCACCAGGGACCGCTCGCCGGGCTGGAGGGTGAGCTCGGCGGGGACCGCGGCGCGCAGGTCGAGGCCGGCGCTCCCCGGCGAGGCGGGAGTGGGCAGCGGGAGGTCGCGCGCGGCGGGGAGCCGGCGCACCGGGATCTTCATGCCGTTCTCACTCCTTGGAGGTGTGCGGCTTGGGAGAAGGAGGCGGCGGGGGGCACCCCGGGCAGCCCGGCGTGCTCGGCGGTCCGCCCGGTCCACCGGGCCCGCCCGGTCCACCCGGCTGGTTGGGGCCGAAGGTCCGCATGGGCCGGCCGATCCAGCGGGCGAGGGGAGGCTTCTGGCCCGGGACGGCGCCACCGCGGAACTGGGCGCCGCTGGTCAACAGATCGGTCGTGAAACGCCACTCGTCGTACTTCTGGCGGCCGTTCCAGATCTCGATCGACTTCTGGGTGCTGCGGCTGTAGACCCCGATGATGGGGCCGAAAGCGTGCCCCTGCTGGTCGATTCCGATGGCGGGATTGATGTTGGGCTCGCGGGGGCGCCGTCTCCGGCCGCTGCTGTCATCGCCCCCGGGCGGAGGGTTGATGGGCGTCGCCTGCCCCTGGAAGACGAGCTGCCACTTGCCGTCGTCCACCATCGGGTCCTTCCACAGCTGGCGGATCGAGCGCGGCTTGATCTCGACCAGCTCCTCGAGGCGCGTCGGCCAACGCTGGAAACGGTGCTGGAAGACCCGGATGGCCTCGGCGTACTGGAGGCCGCGGAAGATCAGCTCCTCCTCCTTGTCGTGGCGGATGGCCTGGCTCCACAGCGGCAGCATCGCCGCGATGACGATGTTCATCACCGCGATCACCATCACCAGGACCACCAGGTTGTAGCCCTGCTCGCCGCGCCGCGGTATTGGCTCCCTGGGGTCCTGCGGGCCTGCTCCTTCGGGCGCTGCGCGCAGCCAGGAGCAGGTCCTCGGAACCTCAGGGAGCCAATCCGCGCTCACCATCGCCTCACCAGTCCTTGTACGCCGTGCCGTCCAGGGCGACGCCCTCGGCCCCGGAGTGGACGTCGACGATCCCCGGCTGCTGGTCGGTGGCGCCGTCGCCGCTGTCGGCCGGCTGGTCGGGGTCGACCTCCTCCAGGACCGTCGTCCAGGTGTCGTTGCGCTTGGTGATCGGGTCCATGGGGATCTTCCGCAGATAGCCGCTTTCGACAATGGCGTCCAGGCTCGCGGGGTAGTGCCCCTTGTCGCCGTAGAACTGGTCGATGACGTCGCGCATCGTCCGCAGGTTGGTCTTCAGGACCGCCTCGTTCGCCCGCCGCGGCATGTCCTTCATCGCCGGCATGGCGATCGTCGCCAGGATGCCGATGATGGCGATGACCACGATGAGCTCCAGCAGGGTGAAGCCACGCTCGGCCGACCTCGGATCGTGCTCTCTCCCGTTCACCTCGTCCTCCTTGGGATCCCCGAACGCCGCTCTACCACTTGGCGTAGGGTACGCCGTTCAGGCCCACCCCCCGCGACAGCGAATGGATGTCGTAGACGTCCTCGCCGCCCCACGAGCTGGCATCGACGGCGTCCTGATAGCTGCGGATCGCCCACTCGTCCTTGCCGGTCATCGGATCGATCGGCAGGCGGCGCAGGAACTTCATCTTCTTGTCCACCTGGCCGACCAGCTGGACGCCCTTGTACAGGTTCTCGAGCTTCGCCGGGTAGCCGTCGGTCCCCAGGTCGACCGGGATCAGCCCGGTGTCGCTGTACCGCTTGTAGTCGTCGATGGCGTTCCTCACCTCGCGGAGCGCCTGGCGCAGATCGGCCTCCTTGCTGCGCTTGACCGTGTACTTGGCGACCGGCAAGGTCACCGCGGCCAGGGCCACCAGGATGGACGCCACCATCACCAGCTCGGCCAGCGTGAAGCCCGCCTGGCGGGCGGAGCGAGGGACGAAATACGGCGGCTTCATGGCAACCTCAGCCTCCTGCGGTCTTGCTGGCGACCCCGACCGGCTTGGGCGCCTCCTTCTCCTGGCCGGGCCGCGGCGGTTTCTCGGGGCGCTTGCCGGGGTCGCCCACGGTGACGTCGGCCGGCCGGGAGGAGACGGCCATGGCCTTGAGCTTGCCGTCGAGCGCCTTGCTCTCGGCGAGCGCCAGGCGGCTCTTCCCCGGCGCCAGGGCGCGGAAGTTGAGGATGGCGACTGTGCCGTGTCCCGCCACCCCCGGGACCGTCCCCATCCGGCTGGCGCCGATGACGATGCGGCCGGAGTGCGTGATGTCGGAGAGCACCTGGGCCGTCCCCGGGGCGCCCAGGAAGTCGCCCGGCTCGACCTTCTCGATCGCCAGGACCTTGGGATCGTAGGAAAGAGTCAAGGGGAGATGCGAGACCGGGTCCAGGGCGTTGGCCTCGATGCGCACCGCGAAGCGGTCCCCGGGGGCGACCTCGACCCCCTTGGGATTGACCCAGAGATCGACCGCCGCGCCCCCGCTGGCCCCCTGGACCGAGGAATGGAGGCTGGCCTTGGCGATCAACGGGGTCGCCGGGGTCACCGAGGCGGCCGTAGCGGCCGGGGCCTTCACCGCCGCCGGCCCTGAGGCGGCGCCGGACGCCACGTCCAGGTCCTCGGCCACCAGGTCCTCCCGGGCGGCCGGCGTGTTGGCGGCCTGGCCGTTCGGCGGCGGGACCTCCTCCGAGGGCGGCTGCTGCGGTTGCGGCGGCCGGAAGATGTCGGTGGGCGGCCGGGAGGGCACCAGGTCGATCCCCTTCGGCGGCTGCGCCGGCTGGGCGGGCTGCGCCTGGCCCGGCTGGCCGTTCTCGGTCCCCTCGTTGGGACGCAGGCCGCGCGGCAGCCGCTGGATGCGGCGGCGGATGGCGTCCTGGATCTGCTCGGGCGTCCCCTCGGGGCCGTCGAACGGACCCTCGGCGTCGGACTCGAGGCGCGGCGTGGCGCCGCGGAAGCTGATGTTCGACTCGGTGCCGACCCAGATCGGCAGCAGGTCCTCCTGGGTGATCTCGGCCTGGCGGATGATGTGCGGCGTGATCGTCAGGATGACGTCGGTGCGCTGGTGCTGGGTCTTCTTGTCCGAGAACAGGCGGCCGATCACCGGGATGTCCGACAGGCCCGGCAGGCCGTTGTCGTTGGTGCTCTCGTCGGTGCGGATCAGGCCGGCCATGAAGTTCGTTTCGCCGTCCTTCAAACGGATCGTCGAGTCGATGGTGCGGGTGCCGATGATCGGCTGCGAGCCGTTCGAGGTGGTGATCTGGCCGTTCAGCTGCGACACCTCGACCTTCACCTTGAGCGTCACCTCCTGGTTGTGGTGGACGCGCGGCTCCAGGTCGATGCGGATGCCCACGTCCTGGTACTGGAAGGAGGTGATCGGCACGATGCCGCCGGCGCCGCCGACGTTCTGGGTGTTGAAGGTGGTGAGCGGGATCGGCACGCGGTCGCCGATCACCAGGTTCGCCTTCTCGCCCTCGGAGATGCGCAGCTGCGGCTTGGCGAGGAGCTGCGCCTCGGTGCTCTGCTTGATGAAGTTGTAGGTGACCGAGGGGATGGTGAGCGCCCAGTTGCTCTGGTTCAGGAACTGGAGGTCGGAGACGTGGAGCGTGGGGGTGGACGGGGTCGGCGTGCCGCCGGTACCGCCGGTGCCGCCGGTCGCCCCCCCCGTCCCCAGGTCCAGGGCCTGCCCGATGCTGTAACCGGAGAGGAGGACCCCGAGGTCGCGCATGCGCTGTGTGCTGATCTGCAGCAGCTCGACGTCGACCACCACCTCGGCCTTCGACTTGTCGTTGGCCTCGATGATCCGCTCCGCCACCTTCACCTTGTCGGCGGTGTCGCGCAGGATGATGGCGTTCAGCTGCTCGTTGGTGGCGATCTTCTTGGCGTCGATCAAGCTCCTTAGGATGGTCGTCATGTCCTTGACTTCCGAGTTCGACAGGAAGAAGGTCTGGATGACGAGATCCTCGTAGGTCCGGCGGTTCTGCGGGTTGTCGGCGGCGATGATGACGGTGTGCTCGTCGACCACCTTGTAGAAGTGACCGGCCGCCCGCATCAGCGTCTCCAGGGCGGCCTGGGCGTTGACGTCCTTCAATTCGATCGCGATGTTCTGGTCCTTCAACTGGGGATCGAACAGGATGTTGATGCCGAACGCCTTGCCCAGCGCGCGGTAGATGTCGAAGATCGAGACCTCGTTGGGGAAGTCGAGCGAGATCGGCGTATCCGAGCGCGGGTTCAACTGCGGCGGCTGGGGCCGCGTACCGCGGGTCTTCTTCTTCATCTCGTCGATCGAGGCCATGTCCTTGCCCTGGCGGATCGCGTTGTAGGCGTCGCGGGCGTGCTCCAGCTCGGACTTGGCGTACTGGTTGGTGGGATCGAGCTCGACCGCCTGCTGGTACTCGACGAGGGCGCGATCGACCGCGCCGGCCGCCCGGAACTGCTTGCCCTTCTCGAAGTGGACCTGGGAGGCCTTGGTCTTGGCACGCAGCAGGGCCGCCCGGTAGGGGATGTTGCCGGGATCGTTCTCGAGCGCCTTCAGGTACTGCAGGACGGCCTCGTCCCAGTTCCCCGACTGCTCGGCGATCGAGGCCTTCCGGTAGGCGCCGTAGCTGCTGCAACCGGCAACCCCGGCAATCGTCGAGAGGACGAGCAGCACGGTCAAGATTCGCAGGGCGTAGTCACGCATCGTTTTTCCGTTTCCTTCCTATCTGGGGGGGACGCCGGGGGCACCCGGGACACCCACGCCCGGAGAGCCGGCTTTCGGGGCTCCGGGAGCCACCCGTTGCGACGGCGCCTCGGGGAGGGCGGGGAACACGACGTCCGCAGACTCGTAGCCGATGTGAGACACGACGAAACCGCTCCCCGCGATCCTCTCACCTTCTCGTACGTTGTAGATCGCCTTTCCGTCGCTGAACACGGCAATCTGCCGGTTGGCCGGCCCGAAGGTGCCAAGATAGCTCATGGGGAAGGGGGGCGGCGTGTGCGCCAGCCGGTAGGCCTCCTGGCGCCGGCGCTCCTCCTCCAGCTGGCGCTGCCGCTCGAGGTCCTCCTTGGTGGGCGGCGGTGGCGGCGGCGGCGGTGGCGGGGGAGGGGGCGGCGGCGGCTCGTAGAAGCGCCAGGGGTCGCGCCCCAGGGCGTAGGAGCCCGGCACCTGGTCGAGCTGCGTCAGGTGCAGGTTCTTGACCTCGCGGGTGGGCGCCGCGGCGTCCCCGCCCCGGCCCCCACGCGCCGGCAGGGCGGCGGGCGGCGGGGCGGCGGCGCCCTCCTCGTCGGCCCCGTGGGACCGCGCGATGCCCGGCGGGGGCGTCCCCGGCGCCGTCGTGGGCTCGTCGTCCCCGCCCAGGTAGACCCAGGCGACGACCAGCACGAGGACCGCGAGGATCCCCAGGAGCACCTTCTGCCGGTTCATGAGGTCGCCCCGGGGTTGGTCTTCGTCGAATCCCGGGTGAACAGGGTCGAGAGGGTCAGGTTGATGCGCAGCTCCGGCCCTTTCGAGCTCTCCGAGAGCGAGGCGTCCTCCAGGGTGAGGAAGGAGTCCGAGAGCTCCAGGAGGTTGATGAATTTGCGCAGGTCGACGTAGTTGCCGTCGACCGAGAAGACGAAGGAGCGCTTGACCAGTCCGTAGTCCTCGATCTCCTGCTCGGGGTAGGAGATGGAGCGCGCCGGATCGAGCCCCGCCTTCCGGGCGAGGCTCTGCACCTCGGCGGTGACCTCGGTCAGCCGCTGGCGCCGGGTGGCGAAGCGCTTGTAGAGGCCCTCGACCTGGCGCCGGTTCTCGGCCACCCGGCCGATCCGCTGCGCCAGCTCGGCCCGCTCGGCCTCCAGTTTCTTGAGCTCGCCCTTCTCCGTGTCGATCTCCTGGGCGAGCGACTCGACGTTGCCGGCGTAGCCCAGGCGGTAGACGGTGAACGCCCCGGCGTTGGCGAGGAAGAAGACCAGCGCCGGGAGCCAGACCCAGAGACGCTGCCGCCAGATCTCGTCGCTGTTCTTCATCGGAGCCCCTCTCCTCGCGATGCCGGCGAGCTCGGCGGGCGTGGCACGCCCACTCCCGGGACGCCGACCCCGGGCACGCCCACCCCCGGGTTGACCGGCGCAACGCCTTTTCCTCCGCTGCCGCCGATGCCGCCGCCGGCACCGCTGCCGCCGCCGGTGGAGGCGAGCGGCCGCCGCGACAGGGCCTGAAAGCCGGGATTGCCGGACGGGCCGGGATTTTGGGGCGACGACGGCGCGCGGAGCCGGCGCGACGGGGTCTCCCCGGGCTCCGCGATCACCGGCGGCGCCTGCCGGGCGCCCCGCGGCAGGTAGCCCACCCGCAGGTCGAACTTGATCACGTCCTTGGCGGTCTCCTTCGTCTCCTGGGTGAGGTCCGGGTCGAGGAAGGCCGGATCGGCGAACAGGTTGTCGACGAACTTGAGGAGCGCCTGGTCGCTCTTCGCCTCGCCGCCGATGGTCAGGGTCACCCGATCGTCCGCTTGCCCCTTCTTCCGCGATACCGGGGGCGGCGCGCCCCGCCGGCGCCGGTCCACCTCGGTGTCAACGACGCCGCGCGGCGACAGCCGGGTGAGCCGCACGTCCTGCGGCAGCAGCCTCGCCAGGCGGTCGAAGAGCTGGCTCCAGGCGAAGGTGCGCTCGGCGATCTTGGCGTTCAGGAAGTCGACCTGCTCGTTCTGGCGCGCCAGGTCGAGGCTGGCGAAGCGGTCGTTCAACTGGGCGATCTCCCGCTGCGCCTTCTGCTTCTGCTGCTCGACCTTGGCGAGCTCGACCCGCTTCTCCCCCGTCCCCGCGACGTAGGAGACGTAGACGAAGACGTTGCCCAGGAGGAGCAGGCCGCCAAGCAGCCAGAGCAGCAGGCCGACGCGGGTGACCGGGCGGCCGTTGACGAACGGCCGGCGGGCGAGGTTCAGGCCGCCGGCGCTCACAGGACCTCCCGCCGCGCCGCGCCCAGCATGGGGGCGATCTCGCGCCACACCGGCTGCGGTCCCCCCAGGGCGATCTCGACCTGGAGCGGCGGCAGGTGGCCGGCGGCGAGCGGCGCCGCCGCCGACCCCAGCCCCTCGCTCAGGCGATCCATCCAGATCGGCACCAGCGCCTCGGGGGCGGCGAGGAGCACCCGCGAGAGGTCGGCACCGGGGTAGTGCTCGTCGAGGAAGTTGCGGGTGAGCTTCAGGTCGCGGGTGACGAGGCTCGCCCGTGCCGCCTCGGGGAGCGACCCGGTGAACGCCTTGAAGCGGTGGAGGATCGGCTCGCTGCCGCGCACGAAGGCGAGAGTGTACCCCTCCTCCTCGACCACCACCAAGGCCCAGAAGCCGGGCTCCGGCCCCTCTTCGCCGAGGGCCGAGATCAAGGCCAGGCTGGTGTTGGTGATCTCCCCCAGCCGCACCCCGACGGCCGCAAAGGCGTCCTCCAGCTGGGTCAGGAGCTGGTCGACGGCGAAGCCCAGGAGCAGCCGTTTGGGCTCCTCGCCGGAGTAGCTCGGGAGCGGCTCGACCTCCTGCGCCCCGATGCGCAGCTCGTCGACCCGGAACGGCACCAGGCGCTTCAATTTCCAGCGCAGCACGTCGTCGCGCGCCGCCGCGGCGCGCGGCAGCTCGCCGGACTCGGTGAAGGTCACCCGCAGCCAGGCGTCGGGAATGACCAGCGACGCCTCGCGCACCCCGGGGAGCTCCTTGACGAGCCCCGCCAGCAGGGCCTGGAAGGCCCGCGGGTCGCGGAGCGGTCCGCCCAGAGGGCCGGCCAGGAAGGCGTCGGCCGGCACCGGCACGGCGCGATAGGCGCGGAAGCGGAATCCCGAACCGGCCCGCACGAACTGGCCGTAGCGCAGCCGCCGCTCGCCGAGGTCGAAGACGTGCGGCGGCACCGGCAGCGGCGAGAAGCCCAGCGCGCGCTTAATCCACGAAGGTGACTTTGTTGATCTCACGGAGAGTCGTGACTCCTTTGAGCGCCTTCTCGAGCGCCGACTCGCGCAGGAAGGTCATCCCCTCTTCCTTGGCGGCGCGCTTGATCTCCGAGCCCGGCCGCCGATCGAGAATCAGCTCGCGGATGTGGTCCGAGAGGTCGAGCAGCTCCGAGACCGCGAGCCGGCCGTGGAAGCCGGTGCCGTTGCACTCGATGCAGCCCGCCCCCTCGTAGAAGGTGAAGTCGGAATAGATCGCGGGATCGAGACCGCTGTCGTCGAGCACCTGGCGCGACATCTGGACCGGGCGCTTGCAGTGCGCGCAGATCTTTCGGACTAGACGCTGGGCGAGGATGCAGTTGAGCGCCGAGACGAAGTTGTAGAGGTCGACGTTCATGTTCAAGAAACGGCCGAGGACGTCGACCACGTTGTTGGCGTGGACGGTGGTGAACACCAGATGGCCGGTCAGGGCCGACTGGATGGCGATCTGCGCCGTCTCCTCGTCGCGAATCTCGCCGACCATGATCTTGTCGGGGTCGTGGCGGAGAATCGAGCGCAGGCCGCGGGCGAAGGTCAGCCCCTTCTTCTCGTTGACCGGGATCTGGGTGATCCCCCTTAGCTGATACTCGACCGGGTCCTCGATGGTAATGATCTTGTCCTCCGAGGTCTGGATCTCGGAGAGGCAGGCGTAGAGCGTGGTCGTCTTCCCCGAGCCGGTGGGGCCGGTCACCAGCACCATGCCGTAGGGCTCGCGGACCGACTTGCGCAGCCGCCGCAGCATCTCGTCGTCGAAGCCCAGGATGTCGAGCCGCAGGCTCTTGAAATCCTTGTTCATCGACTCCTTGTCGAGGATGCGGATGACGCAGTCCTCGCCGTGGACCGAGGGCATGATCGAAACGCGGAAGTCGATCGTCCGGCCTTTCAGGCGTAGCTTGAAGCGGCCGTCCTGGGGGATGCGCTTCTCGGCGATGTCCAATTCCGACATCACCTTGATGCGGCTGATGATCGTCTGGTGGTGGCGCTTGTCGATCGGCTCCATCGCCTGGTAGAGGACGCCGTCGATCCGGTACTTGATGATCACCTCGGTGTCGCGCGTCTCGATGTGGATGTCCGAGGCCCGGCGCTGGATGGCGTTGAACATCGTCGAGTCGACGAGCTTGATGATCGGGCTGGTGTCGGCGGTGATCCGGTCGATCGACAGGATCTCCTCGCCCTCGTCGTCCTCCTGGACGAGCTGGATGCGGAAGTCCTCGGAGGCCTCGTCGAGCACCCGCTGGGCGCTCTCCGACTTCTGGAGGATCTCGGCGATCGCCGAGCGCACCCCGACCTTGACCTCGACCGGCTGGCCCAGGAGCATCTCCATCTCGTCGATCTTGACGACGTCCGACGGGTCGGCCATGACCACCGCGAGGCGGCCGTCCAGCTGCTCCTCGGGGATGAAGCCATAGCGCAGCATGAGGTCGAACGGAATCCGCCGGAAGAGGTCGTTCTCGATCCGGAAGCGGGTCATGTCGACGAATTCGAGGCCATAGCGGTCGGCGAAGGCCTCCGCCTCGCGCCGCTCGGCGGCCAGGCGCTCGCGCGCCTGCTCGATGGTTTCCGCCTCGATCTCTTTGGCCGGCGCTCCCGGCCGTGTGTTGACTACCATCCGATCACCTCGACTCCAGTGGATTCAAACGGACGCGAACCGCCGAGCGTCCAAGACGTGGGGCCCTTGAAGCAAGGTGCCCGACCGCCCGACTCCGGGGACATCGGGGGACATCCCGAAAACAGCTGCCGCTTCCGCCCTCTTCCCGCTCAGAACTTCGCCGACCCCAGCATCGAGAACATCGGCAGGTAGATCGAGACCAGGAGGAGGCCAATGATGAGCCCCATGAAGACGAGCATCATCGGCTCGACCAGCGAGAGAAGCCGCCCCATCCGGGTCTCGACCTGCTCGTCCAGGAGGTCGGAGACGTTGGTCAGCATCTCGTCGAGCGCCCCGGTCGCCTCGCCCACCTTGATCATGTCGATCGACATGTCGACGAACACCCCGCTCTGCTCCAGGGCGACGTAGAAGGGCTTGCCCTCCCGCACCAGCTGGATGGTCGGCTCCAGCCGGGCGCGCACCTGGGCGTTGCCGACCGAGGCGACGGCGATCTCGAAGGCCGGCACGAGCGGAATGCCGCCGGCCAGGAGCGTCGAGAGCGAGCGCGAGAACTCGGAGAGCGCGAAGCGCTGGAGGACCGGCCCGATGAGCGGCAGGCGGAGCTTCCAGCCGTCCACCGTGATCGCTCCCTCGGGCGTCTGCGCCATGCGGCGGAGGAAAAAGGCGCCGGCGAGGATCGCGAGCAGCCCCCAGCTCCAGTTCCAGAGCAGGAACGGCCGCGCCGAGGCGAACCGCGAGAAGCCCAGGGTGATGCGGGTCAAGAGCGGCAGATCGACCTGCAGGTCGTTGAAGAAGATCTGGAACTTGGGCACCACGTAGATCGCCATCACCGCGATCATGGTGATCGAGAGGCCGACCAGGACCGCCGGGTAGACGAGCGCCGAGATGACCTTCTTGCGCGCCTCCAAAACCAGCTTCATGTAGCGGATGAAGCGGCGGATGACCAGCTCCAGCTCGCCGCTGCGCTCCCCTGCCTTGAGCGACGAGGGGTAGAGGCGCGGGAACATGTGGCCGTGCGTGGCGAAGGCCTCGGAGAGGTCGGCGCCGCTCTTCACCTGGTCGCGGATCTCGGTGAGGACCGCCCGGAAGCTGGGGTCCTTCATCCGTTCGAGCATCAGGTCCAGGGTCTGCAGGAGGGGGAGGCCGGCGCGCAGCAGCGCCGCCAGCTCCTGGTTGAAGACCAGGAACTCGTCGTTCTTGACCCGCTTCCGGCGCACCAGGCCGCGAGCGGCGCTGGAGAGCCCCACCTTGCGCGGCACGCCGCGCCGCCGCACCTCGAAGATGTGGACCCCGCGCTTGTCGAGCTCGTTGCGCAGGGCGATCTCGTCGGCCGCCGTGTGCATCTCTTCGAGCACCCGGCCGTCGGCGGTTCCGATCCGGCAGACGAACTGCACGGCTAGCTCCTCTCCCGGGGCGCTGTCATGGGCGACCGTCCTTGAGCGTCAGCACCACCATCAGGGCTTCGCGGCTCCCCTCGCTTTTCGCCAGCCCGAGGCTCATGGTCTGATCGAGCCAGAGGTTCAGGTTGGTGTGAAGCAATTCCTGCGCCTGGCGCCGGGGGAAGCGGCGGCCGATCTCGAAGTCGGCCAGCCGGACCCGCCGGTCGGGAAGCACCGTCCCCAGCCGGAAGGCGACCTGGTACCCCTCGCCGATCTCGTAGGTCACCGCCTCCCCCTCGATCGGCTGGAGCAGCGCCTGGGCCTCCAGGTCGTAGTTGTCGTAGAGGAGGATCTTGCGCAGCTTGCGGGTGAGGTCCTCGGGGAGGTCCGAGTGGTTCATTGGCGGCGACACGGCGCTCCGGCTGGCGCGCACGATCATGATCTCCACCCGGAGCGCCCGCGGCGCGTGGTCGAAGCTGCGCAGCACGGGCAGGATGCGCGACAGGGCGCCGGCGCTGTCGCGGATCACCAGGGTGTTGTCCCCCGGCTGCAGCTCGACCGTGCCGTGCTCCGAGAGCAGCGGGTGAATGAGGGGGACGGCGTCGCTCGCCCGCTGGTGCTTCAGGGTGTAGGCGTGGAGGACGAGGACCTCCTCCAGGCGTTCGCCTCGCTCGCCCCGGGGCACACCCTGGCCCTCGACCCCCCCTCCGGCGAGGAGGAGGAGCATCAGGACCGCCCATAGGCGCGCGGAGTCGCGGCTCGAAGCAAGCATCTGAAGACTCGGGAGTTTAGCGCGAAAAGCCGCTACCAGGGGGAGAGCCGGGAGACGGAGGTAGCTCAGACATCGAGCCTCTCGTCGACGATCATCACCACGGAGAGGTTCTCCCCGCCGTCCATCTGGTAGACCCGGGCAGCCGGCCGGTTGAGCTCCTCGATCGTCGGGACCCGATCGGGCACCCGGTCGGAGACCAGGCGGACGTTGGCGGGCGGCGCCGGCAGGCGCACGGTCCGTGGGGCCGTCAGGGCGGCGATTCCATGGGGAGCCGGGCGCAGGGCGGGGGTCGCGCCCAGCGAGAGCGCCGCGATGGCGAGGCCGGCGGCGGCCCCCCAGTGCCGGGACCGGCGCAGCAGCGACCGCTCGGGCGGCGGCGCCAGCCGGCGGGCCGTGCGCATGCCGGCGACCGCCAGGCGGATCGACTCGACCTCCGCCGCCAGGGCGGCGGGAGCGAGGTCGAGGACCGGCGGCGGCAGGGCCGGCAGGCGGCGGAAGAGCAGGGTCGGATCGGCTTCCAGGGCGGCGCGCCGGCAGTCCGGGCAGCCGTCCAGGTGGGCCAGAGCCTCCGTCCAGCCGGCCGGCTCGTCCGTCTCCCGGCCGCGGCGGCCGAGGGGATCGATCCGGTGGGCCGTCAGGGCGCGCCAGTCGGGGCAGGCCACGGTCACTGTGCCTCCTCCTGCAGGCCGGACCAGCCCGCGGCGTACTCCGGATAGCGCTTGATCAGCTCGCGGCGCAGGAGCTTCCGGGCGTTGAACAGGTGATTGCGCACCGTCGACTCGCGGCAGCCGACGATCTCGGCCACCTCCTGGGAGGAGAGCCCCTCGACCTCGCGGAGGAGGAAGACCAGGCGCTGCTTTTCCGACAGGTCGGCCGACAGCTCGCGGAAAATGCCGGCCACCTCCCCCTGCTGCAGGCGGGAGAGGTCGCGGTGCGCCCGGCTGTCCGCCACCTGGCGCAGGTGCTGGCGGACCGGCTCGGCGCTCTTCTCGCGGCTGCGCCGCGACCGCAGGTGGTCGATCGCCAGGTTGCTCGCGATACGGTAGATCCAGGTGTTGGGGCTGAAGCGGTCGTCGAAGCGCAGGCGGTTCTCCCAGACCTTGAAGAAGGTCACCTGCACGACGTCCCGCGCCTCCTCGGCGTCGCCCAGGATGCGGCCGGTGAGCTGGAGGAGCGGCTTGGTCTTCCGGCCGATCAGCTCGTTCAATGCCGCCTCGCTCCCGCCTTTGACAGCCAGCAGGAGGTCGCGGTCGGTCGTCTCCGCCCAGGCGGGACGCGAGTGGGAGTCGGTGCGGTCGGTGTAGACGAGCTCTAGCATCATCACCTTATACGGTCCGCGAACGGGGCGCGTCTACCACAGGGGGGCCTGGGAGGGGCGCGCCGCGGCGGGCGGACGAAGCAACATTATACTGCCGGCCGACATGGAGTCCCTCTTCTGGGTGTTCTACCAGCTCGCGGCCGGCTTGGCCCTGCTGACCGCCGGTCCCTTTCTCCTCGCCCGCCGTGGGGGCCACTACCGGTCCGTCCTCCCCGGCCGCCTGGGGCGGGAAGGGGCGGCCGAGGCCGGTGGGGCGGGGGGGCTCTGGGTGCACGCCGTGTCGGTGGGAGAGGTGGGGGTGGCCGCGACCCTCACCCGCGCCCTCCCCCCCACCCTCCCCCTCCTCGTCACCACCGTCACCCCCACCGGGCAGGCGCAGGCGCGGGCGGTCTTCTCCGGCGGCGGGGCGGGCCACGCCGCGGCGGTCGCCTATCTCCCCTTCGAGCTGGGCTTCGCCGTACGCCGCTTTTTCGCCCGCTTCGCGCCGCGCGCCCTGGTGCTGGTCGAGGGGGACCTCTGGCCGCTCGTCCTCCGCGAGGCGCGGCGCCGCCGGCTGCCGGTGGTGGTGGTCAACGGCCGGGTCTCCGACCGCAGCTTCCGGCGCATGCGCCGGGTGAAGCCGCTCCTCGGTCCCCTGCTCTCCGGGGTCGACCGCTTCGGGGTGCAGACCGCGGAGGACCGGGAGAAGCTCCTGCAGCTCGGGGTGCCGGCGGAGCGGATCGCGGTCACCGGCAATCTCAAGTACGAGTCGCCCGAGCCGGAGCGGCGGCCGGCCCTGGAGGAGGGGATCACCCGGCTCGCCGCCGGCCGGCCGGTCCTCCTCGCCGGCTCGACCATGGCCGGAGAGGAAGAACAGGTGCTCGACGCCTTCGCACACCTGGGAGGAGGGGCGCGAGCGCTGCTCCTTCTCGCCCCCCGTCACCCCGAGCGCTGGGACGAGGTCGACCGCCTGCTCACCGCCCGCGGCCTCGCCCGGGTGCGGCGCAGTCATCTAGAGGATGGGGGGGAGCCCGCCGTCCTCCTCTTGGACAGCCTGGGCGAGCTCGCCGGCCTCTACGCCCTGGCGGCGGCCGCCTTCGTGGGCGGGACGCTGGTCCCCACCGGGGGGCACAACCCGCTGGAGCCGGCTCGCTTCGGGGTGCCCACCGCGGTCGGCCCGGCGATGCACAACTTCCGCGACATGGCCGAGCGCTTCGACCAGGCCGGCGCCTGGCGCCGGGTGAGGGACGCCGCCGGCCTCGCCGCGGCCTGGAGCGGCTGGCTGGCCGATCCGGCGGCGGCGCGCGAGGTCGGCGAGCGCGCCCGCCAGCTCGTCGAGGCGAACCGAGGGGCCGCCGCGGCCACCCTCGCGCTCCTGCAACCGATGCTCGAACAGCTGGAGCGGCCGGCCTGATGTACCTCCCCTCGCCGCCGGCCCCCACCTCGCCCTGGCAGCTGCTCTACGGCGGCGCCCACCGCCTGCGCCGGCACTGGTACCGAAGCCGCGCCCGGCGGCTCCCCCGGCCGGTGCTCTCGGTCGGCAACCTCCACTTCGGGGGGACCGGCAAGACCCCGCTCACCGCCGCCCTCGCCGCCCGCCTGCGCGACCGCGGTCTCGCCGTCTGCATCCTCTCCCGCGGCTACGGCAGCCGCGGCCGGGGGGTGCGGGTGGTGAGCACCGGCGGCGGCCCCCTCCTCGGTCCGCTCCTCGCCGGCGACGAACCGGTGTTCCTCGCCGGCGAGCTGCCGGGGGTGGCGGTGGTGGTCGGCCCCGACCGCCACCGGGCCGGCCTCCACGCCCTGCGCCACCTGGAGCCGCCGCCCGCCCTCTTCCTCTTGGATGACGGTTTCTCCCACCTGGGGCTCGCCCGCGATCTCGACCTCCTGGTCTTCCCGGCGGCCGATCCCTTCGCCGGCGGCCGGCTCCTCCCCTCGGGCCGACTGCGCGAGCCGCTGCGCGCGGTCGCCCGGGCGAGCGCCGCGATCCTGACCGGGGTCGACCCCACGGCGATGGCCGGGACGGGCGAGGCGCTCGCCCAGGCCCTCCGGCCGCACGGCTTCACCGGCCCCGGCTTTGCCAGCCTGACCCGCCCCGGCCGGCCACGCCGCCTGGACGGCACCCTTCTTCCTTCGGGCGAAACGGTCTTCCTGGTGAGCGCCGTGGCCCGGCCCGAGGGGTTGACCGCCCAGGTCCGCCAGCTCGGCTTCCCCATTGCCGGCGAGCTGCGCTTCCCCGACCACCACCGCTACCCCGGCCCCAGCCTGGAACGGATCGCCACCGCCTTCCGCGCCAGCGGGGCGGCGGCCCTCCTGACCACCGCCAAGGACCGGGTGAAGCTCCTCGGCCGGCTCGACCTGCCGCTCGCGGAGATCGCCGAGCTGCCCATCCGCGCCGAGCCGGAGCCCGCCTTCTGGCGCTGGCTGGACAGGGAGCTGGAGACGCTCGGCCTGGGAGGAACGAGGTGAAGGACGCCCCCGTCCGCCACCGGGTGGAGTACGGCCTCTACCTGGCCTTGAAAGGATTCCTCCGCGCCCTCCCCCACGCCACCGCCCGCGGCTTCGGGGAGGCCCTGGGAGCTCTCGCCCACCGCCTGGACCGCCGGCACCGCGAGGTGGCCTTCCGCAATCTCGCTCTCGCCTGGCCCGAGATGGCCGAGCCGGCCCGCCGCGCCCTGGTCGCCGCCTGCTTCCGCCAGTTCGGCGGCGCGTTGACCGACCTTATTTCCTCCTCCCGCTTCACTCCGGAAGAGCTCTGCCGCCGCTTCACTTACGAGGGCTGGGAGAACCTGGGGAAGGCGGCCGGGGCCGGCCGCGGCGTCTTCGTCCTCTCCGCCCACCTCGGCTACTGGGAGATCGCCGCCCTCCCCGTCGGCCTCTATAAGGGTCCCATGCACGTGGTGGCCCGGCCGGCGGACAACCCCTACCTGGAGCGCGAGCTCACCGCCCTGCGCACCCGCTTCGGCAACGGGGTGATCCACAAGCACGGGGCGGCCCGCCGGATGCTCCAGATCCTCCGCGACCAGGGGCGGATCGCCATCCTGGTCGACCAGCGGGTCCAGGAGCGGGAGGGGATCTCCGTCCCCTTTTTCGGTCACCCGGCCCTGACCACCCCGATCCTCGCCCGGCTCTCGCTCCGCACCGGCACCCCGGTGGTGGGCTGCTTTGGCATCCCCACCCCGAAAGGCACCTACCGTTTCGTGGCCCGCCCCCCCATCTTCCCCGAGGGAGAGGGGGAAGAGGCGGTCGCCGCGCTTACCCGCAAGTATCTGGAGGTCATCGAGAACGAGATCCGGTTGCACCCTGAGATGTGGCTGTGGATGCACCGGCGCTGGGACCGGGGGCGGAGAGGGTGATAGCCTCAATCGACCATGTACCGCCTCGACCGAATCCACGTCGCCGGCTATAAGTCGATCCGCGATCAGACCCTCGATCTCGGCCTGCTCAACGTTCTGATCGGCGCCAACGGGGCGGGCAAGTCGAATCTCATGGGGGTCTTCCGACTGCTCAACGAGATCGCCGAGAAGAATCTCCAGGTCTTCGTTGCTCAGGCCGGAGGGGCGGACCGGCTTCTCCATTTCGGTAGGAAGGTTACCGAAGAAATCGCCATCGACCTCAAGTTCGACCGCGGCTCCTATTCTTGCAGCCTGGTGCCGACAGAGAACGATCGATTGATCTTCCAGAGCGAGAATGCCTATCTGCCTGTCGCTAACAATTCTTTTTCTTTCAGTACTGGACAAAGTGAGTCGAAGCTTCTGGATTTGACCCGTACTCCTGCAGATGTCCCGCTACTAACTCTACAGCAATGGAAGGTGCATCACTTTCAAGATACGAGTGTCTCGGCCAAAGTAAAGCAGACAGGTGACCTCGCCGACAACGCCTATCTGCGGCCAGATGCAGGTAACCTTGCTGCTTTCCTTTATCGGCTGCAAGAAACGCAACCGAGTGCCTTCCGTACGATCGAGGATACCGTTCGCATGGTGGCTCCCTTCTTCCGGCGCTTCGATCTTCGGCCCGATCGCCTGAATCCGAGCAAGATCCGCCTGGAGTGGCAGGAGAAGGATTCCGACACCTACTTCCATGCACACGACCTCTCCGACGGAACTCTGCGCTTCATCAGTCTGGCGACCCTTCTACTGCAGCCGGAGCTTCCTCCCACTGTCCTGATCGACGAGCCGGAGCTCGGCCTCCACCCCTACGCCATCACCGTCCTTGCCAGCCTCCTCCACGCTGCTGCGTCCCGCACCCAACTCGTGGTCTCGACGCAATCGGTAACCTTGGTCAATCAGCTCTCCCCCGAGGAGATCATCATCGTCGATCGCCAGGACGGCGAATCGGTCTTCCGCCGTCTTACCGAGGAGGAGATCGCGGGCTGGATCGACGATTATTCTCTGGGCGAGCTGTGGGAGAAGAACGTCCTGGGGGGGAGACCCCACTCTTGACGCGGGTCCTCGCCCTGGTGGAGGGGCAGACCGAGGAGACGTTCGTCCGCGATGTCCTGGCCGAGCACCTCCTCCAATTCGAGATCTACCTGAAACCCGTCCTCGTCTCCACCAAGAGGGTCAAGTCCGGGTTCAAGTTCAAAGGGGGAGTCAGCCAGTACGGCAAGGTCCGGCAGGATCTCCTGCACCTTCTGGCGGATCGGGATGCCGCCGTCACGACGATGCTCGACTACTACGGCCTGCCGCGCGACTTCCCAGGCTTCTCAACCCGGCCCGCCGGGACCTGCTACCAGAGAGTCGAGCACCTGGAACGGGCTCTGGCCGCCGACTTGAACGACCGCCGGCTGGTGCCCTATCTTTCCCTGCACGAGTTCGAGGCCCTATTGTTCGCCTCTCCAACCGAGGTCCAATCCGCGTTCCCCAGGTCCCAAGTCGCCGAGCTGCTCGCCGCCACCCTGCGCTCCGTGGGATCTCCCGAGGAAGTCAACGACGGACCCGAAACGCACCCCTCGGCGCGCCTCCAGAAGCTTCTGCCGTCCTAATCAGAAGACCCTGCACGGCCCGACCGTCACCCGCCGGATCGGGCTCCCGGCGCTCTGTGAAAGCTGTCGTCACTTCGGCGAGTGGGTCCGCCGCCTGGAGAGCCTGGGTGGGAATTCTTCCTAATCCCTTACGCAGCCGGCAGAAGACGGTCCCAAGCTTCGCGCGCATCCCGGGCGTTCTTTACGAGCTCCCGGATTCTAACCAGCCCATCGTGCTCTTTGGCCCATGTACGCAGGTCGCGCGAGCTCAGAACGTACGACTCGGGAATGGGTTGAGGAACGGACCCCTTCTTCAAGAAACGAACAAACACAATGAAATGACCTCTCTCCACAGTGAACTCGGCCATCGGCCATGACTTGGAGTCGGGCGCCACCTTGACGTCCACGGTGACCACCTCTCCGGGCTTGCGCACGACCGTAATGTCCACGTCCTTCTCGGCGCCGACGGAGACTGTGGCAGAGGCACCCAGGCGGTACAGGACGGAAAGCACGTAAAACTTGGCTGCCAGGTCAAGGCGGCGTACGCGGACCCTATGGGCCCATGGCTTGGCGGGAACATGAATTGGAGGGCCCCAGGCCGAGTCGTCCTCGGCCTCGCGCATAAGCAGCTCAGCCGTCTCAGCGGACCACATGTTCGTTGTAGAAGCACTCAGCTGCTTCGGCAAGGGTGACACCGTGCGCCGCGAGGTGGTCGTCGCGAGATCCTCCAGAATTGCCCAGGCAGTCCATGGCTGGGCGGCGTGGCCATAGGGCCTCTGGCACTCAATCGCACGCTGAACCTCCTGCCGGGCTTCATCGTAACGTTGAAGTGCACTCAAGGAAAGTGCCAGGTTATTTCGGCTTCTACCCTCGGCCGCTAAATCTCCTAGATTTGTGCGGATCTGAGCGGCCTGTATGTGGAAGACGACGGACTCTTCGAAACGTTGGGCCTTGTTATAAAGGAGACCTAATTGGTCTAAGGTGGAAGCTTGATCTGCGAGCTGGTTCTCCTGCACCTCGATCGCCAGCGCTTGACGATAGGCTTGCTCGGCGGGCTCGGACTGGCCGGCGTCTTCATGAACCATGCCGATCTGGTGCCAGGCAGTGGCGACCATTAATGGCTCGCCTAACACCTTGAAGGCATCTCGGGCTTCTACGTAAATCTCCAGTGCCTCCCAATAGCGATTCTGGTAGAGTCGCACGGTACCGAGCTGGAACTTGCCCACGGCTACATCTCTCAGCCGATTTGCTTTCTCGTCGAGGTCTATTGTCTTCTCATAAGCCTGCGCAGCCTCCTCCAGGCGTCCCAGTGCCAGAAGGCAATCACCAGTTTCTGTAAGGGTGGCCGAAGCCATTCGCTCGGCTCTCGCGTTGCCTTCATTTGCCAGCTCCTGAAATCGCCGCTGCGCTTCCTCCAGCGGCGCCAGGGCTCCTTCGGCAGCGCCACCGCTTTTCAGCACCCTACCGAGGAGTACATGTGCATGGGCGGTGTTGTAGGCTGCTTCATGGAAAGCCTTCTCGCCGGCGCCAAGGCATTTCCCGAGAAGCTCTTGGGCGGCGGCATGCGCGGCAGGGAGGTCGCCGCGTTCCAGCAGGCGGTCAATATGCGAACTTTCGGACACGAAACGGGCGTGACTCCAATCACCTAGCTTCTGCGCGGCCTTTTCACGGATCCGCGTTGACCGCGCCAAAGCCTGCGGCCTACCAAGGTTAGCCACTATCTGCTCCACGTCGGTCGCGAGACCCACCACACGCTCCGGCGACCAGCGGTCCTGGAGCCAGTCCAGCATGGCCAAGAGATTGGGAAGCTCCAGTAGCGTCAGCTGGGCGGCGAGCCGCGCGTCCTTGAACTGCTGCTCGTAGAGATATCTTGTCAGTTTAGCCATCGCCTCGGCCCAGCGGGAGCGGAGGGCATCCGCTTCGTCGTCGGCCAGCTCGCCCAGCAGGTAGGGCGACAGGCCAGGGTCCAGGCGCAGGTGGCCATAGCCCATGTCTTCGCCCAGACCGACATCGATCAGCTCGATCGCCAACGCGCGATTCTGCGGAGAGCCTGCGTAGGGACAGCTCGACGCTCGCATAGAGCGAATTCTCCCGGTCGCCGGGATGCTTGCGCTCCAGTCCGGCCATCAGCGAACGTAGATCGCCTGTGGTCCCCTTCACACCCTGCCGAGCCACCTCGCGCGCCAGGAGCACCAGCGCGCGAGCATGGCAGTGCACCGCCTCCACGAGACCGTTGATCTCTTGCGGCGTGCTGCCTGAATCGTCCTCCGGCGGGGTCCAGCCGTTCTGCTTCATCACCTCGCTGACTAGCTCGACGGCGTCCTCTCGGCCCAAAGCGCCTAGCTCCAGGTCGCACCGAGCTATAGCGAACGGCGGCGGTAATGACTCGCGGCTGGTGAAGACTAAGCGGGCGCGAGGATCGGCATCCAAGAGGCGCTTGCAGAGAGAGAAGATGGCCGTGGAGGCGTCTTCGGATGAAGGTGCGTCGGATGGCTCACCGCGCTCAGGCAGGACACTCTCGCAGTTGTCGAGCACAATGATTGTGGACTGATCGGCGAGCGCCCGCTCGACGGGCTGAAGGGCCTCATCAAAATTGCGGTATTGGGCGACGGAGTATTTGTCACCCTCGGACAGGAGCTGGTGACCCAGAGTGTCGAGCACGGCGCGCGCGTCCCGATGATGCTCCAGGCTCACGAAGGCGACCTTTGCAAACCGCCCCGAGCGGGTGAGCCAGCGGGCCAGCTCGACGGCCAGCGTGGTCTTCCCCTGCCCGCCGGTGCCGCGTACCACCGCCCACGGCTCGCGATGCAGCAGGCGCTCCAGCGCCAGGAGCTCGCGGCTGCGTCCCTGGAAATGGTGCGGCGGCGGCTCGGGCAGAGCGCCGAGGCGCAAGCGGCGCTTCTTCGCCTCCAGCTGCTGGACCTCCTGCGGTGCAGTCTTGGTGATGAGCTGTGGGTCCTGCTCCTCCTGGTAGAGCACCGGTACGAACCAGTCCTGGAGCCGCAGCTCGCCGATACCAAGGACTCTTCCCCGCTTGGGGTCCGCGAACAGCGCCTGCTGGCCGGCGAGCATCGCACGGCCCACCCGCGCGCCACGGGCCAAATCGGCGTAAAAAGCCTGTACGAAACGCCGGGCCGTCTCCACCAGGACGCTGTGGCTCATGGCGACAACCGAGGCGACCCCCTCCTCGAGCAGCCGCCCGGCCACCGAGGCGGTCGGGTCCACCTCGGCCACTGCGGTCTGGCAGGCTTCGAGGAAAACCAGCGGGATGCGGTGCTGGCGGACCAGGCCGGCGAGCGTGGTAGCGTTCACGAAGTCCAGCGTCCGGTTCTCCAGCTTGTCTGCGTCACCGGGATCTTCGAAGCACAAACCACCCAGACCCAGCCGCTTGTCATAGACGCCGTGACCGTCGAAGTGGACGACGTCAAAGGGCTGACCCTCGTCGCCGGCAAGCAGCGCCTGTTCGAGCGCGGCATAGGTGGGCGGTTGGAGGATGGTGAGGCGGGCGAGGTCACCCAAGTTTTCCACCGCCTCGACCAGCGGTCGGGCGCTCACCCGGTGGTCGATGTAGCCGAGGCGGTTGCCTTTGGCATCCTTCTCTGGTCGCGGGCTCGCGAGCAGGATGCGGATGGGCAGGGCGGTAGGTCGGGCAGGCTGGGCTTGACGATTGGGCAGGCGTCGGCGGACCCGCACGGCCTGCTTTCCCTGAAAGAGCCAGGAGCGGCCGTCGTGGAGGAGCTCCCACGGCAAGGCCAGCAGCTCGGTGGCGGCTTCGCCCGCGGCGTCCTGTGCTTCTTTCGCGGCGCCCTCGGGCAGCTCCCGGTCAACCTGCACCGAGAAGCGGCGCTCGGCGGTGGCGGCGGCGGAGGCCTGCTGCCAGGTGGTCAACGCGTCGCGGGCGGACTCTGCGCCCAGAGCAGCCTGGTAGAGATCCTGGCCCCATTGCGGCAGCCGGTTTGCGATCCCCTCCGCGCGCTGCTGGGCCAGCTTGTCCGGCCAGAGGTAATAGGTCTCCAGATACCAACGCAGGTCGGCGGTCTCGATCGGCCCGAGCGGCGCGGTGAACGCGAAGCGCCGGCGGCTGTCGATTCGGCGGGCCCCGGCTTGAGCGGGCTGATAAAAGACCGTGGCCATGGCCGCGGCCCGGCGCTTGCCCTCCTGGATCTCGATCTTGGGATCGGAAAGCGCGAGGACGAGCTCCTCCAAGAGGTGGACCTCGGGTGACTCGAACGGCTGGTGATCCGTCGGCAGCCGTTCCCCCAGGGCAGTCAGGAGAGCGGGCATCGCGGTGCTCAGTCCCCCGGGACCGACCTCGATCGGCACGGCGACCGGCTCTTCGTCGAACCAGGTCCCCAGCGCACTGGGTGTGATCCCGGGCAGCAGCACAGGGATGACGCGGTACCCGTCCGCCTGACGATCCCTCTCGACCTCCAACCCTTTCGCAATTTCGCACCGTACCCAGGGCGAGTTGACCGTGCTCGGGCTGAGCACGACGAGAAAATGCCGCGCCTGCTCGATAGCCTGCGCGATCTCCGGCGCCAGCTTGCTGCCACCCCGCAGGTGGCGGGAGTCCACCCAGACGGAGACCTGGAGGGCTTCGAGCGCCTTCCGCAACTCGCCGACGAAGGCGTCGTCGGCCGATGCGTGAGAGAGGAAGAGCACGGTACCTGAGATCAGACTAAACTTCCTGGAGGCTGTCAAATGCCGCCGTCGCGCGGTCATCGCGTGGAGTCAGTCAGTCATCGGCGCCCCGCGCAGAGGTACGCGGTCACTGCGCGCAGTCACACGGTGATTGCGTACAGGCGCGCGGACCTTGCGTACAGGCACGCAGTCATCGTGTGCTGGCACACAGTCACTGCGTACAGGCGCGCGGTCATCGCGTGCAGGTACGCGGTCATTGCCTGGCTGCGCGGGGTCACCGCGTACAGGCGCTCGGTGATTGCGTGCCTGCACACGGTCACTGCGTTCAGGCGCGCGATCGTCGAGTGCTGGTACACGGCTATCGCGTGCAGGTACGCGGTCACTGCGTGCAGACACACGCAGGAGGGACCCGATCGGCAGCTTCATCTCATTCGCTACCTGGCGAGGATGCCGACCACCGCGTTCCTCCCCCCTGAGAGCAGGAACGAATCACGACGGAGGACTCCGACCGGCTTGTGCAGTAGACTCAGGCCGCCCGAGTCCCACCTACATAAAGGAGAGCCTTATGTCTATCCTCGCATGGATCGTCCTCGGCCTCATCTCCGGTTTCATCGCCAGCAAGATCATCAACAAGAGCGGGGAGGGGTTCTTCCTCGACATCATCCTCGGTATCGTCGGCGCGGTCGTCGGCGGGTGGCTGTTCGGCCTGCTCGGTTTCAGTAAGGTGACCGGCCTCAACATCTACAGCTTCTTCGTGGCGATCGTCGGCGCGATCGTCGTGCTCGTCGTCTATCACGCGATCCGGCGGCGGGCCTGATCGGGTACAAAGGCAAACTCTAGATCGCCGGCCGGCTGGCAGGGATCGCAGGCATCGCCAGCCGGCCGGCCGCGCCCCGGGACGGTTGGAGCCCCCGCGCGAGTCCCTGGAGTTATAATTGAAGTCATGAAACCCTCCCTCTTTCTCGGCCTGGGAATCCTCTTGGCCGCCACTTTCACCCCACCCGCAGCGGCGGCGCCGCCCCGGCCGGTCGGCTCGGAGATCGCGGTCAACGTCGCGACCCTGGGCAGCCACGTCTGGCCGGTGACCGACCTGTTCTCAGACGGCGGCTTCGTCCTGGCGTGGACGGACATCGGGCAGAAGAGCTCCGTCCATGCCCGCTTCTTCAGCGCCGCCGGCACCCCGGTGAGCGGCGAGATCCGCCTGCTCGCCCCCTCCGACAGCAACACGCAGGTGACTTCGGTGGTGGTGGACCGGGACGACAGCTTCCTGGTCGCCTGGATGGACACCCCGCCCGGCAAGCCCACTCGCGTCCTCGTCGAGCGGTTCAACCGCACCGGCAAGGCGTTGGGGCCGGCCTTCCAGGTGCATGCCGGGAGCCCGCAGCCACGGTTTGGCGGTCGGCTCGCCCTGTGCCCCGGCGGCGGGTTCGCCGTGGCCTGGACGGCGGCCGAGGACCACCTCACCCACACCGAGGAGGGCGCGGACGTCCATGCAGCCGACGTCTATGCCCGCGTCTACACGGCCGGCGGCGTCCCGCTCAGCCCGGAGTTCCGGGCCAACGAGAGCACCTTCGACGATCAATTCCTGGCCGGCCTCGCCGTCTCGCCAAACGGGGTGCTCAACGTCCTCTATACCAGCTGGGAGGAGCTCTACGCTCTCCGCATGCGGCGCCTCACCCCTCGTGGGCGGCCGCTCGGGGCCGAGGTCGCGGTGAGCTCGGAGGACCCGAACGGGGCGGCGGGGTTGGCGGCGTTGAGCCAGGCGCCGGACGGCACGTTCACCGTGGCCTGGTCCGCGTATGGGCTCGCGGACGCGGTCACCGCCCGGCGGTTCGCCGCGGACGGCTCGCCGCTGACGGATGATTTCGGTGTCGAGCTTCGCGGCCAGGGGCAGGACGTGGTGGGGGACCTGGCCTCGCTGCCGGACGGCGGCTTCGTGGCGGTCTGGACGAACCAAGAGGCCCGCGACGGGGAAGGAGAGGGAATTTTCGGCCGCGCCTTTGGGCCGAGCGGCCTTCCCTTGACCCGCGACTTCCAGCTCAACGAGACGACGCCGGGCAATCAGCACGATCCGGTCGTCGCCGGCCGGAACGGCCGCTTTGTGGTCGCCTGGAATCAGACCGCGCTGAATACGGTGCGCCCGTCGAAGGTCCGCGCCCGGCTCCTCGGGAGCCGTTGACGTCCCGGCGCCACACCCCACAGCACCCGCGCGAGCTGGCGGGCTCGCTGCGACCTGTCCACCGCGGGCAGATCCGTACTACGATCTCCCGACCCCAGCTCCGTCCCGACCTTCCATGAAAACCCGCCCCCTCTCCGCCCTCGCCCTCCTGCTCCTCCTCTCCGGCTGCGGGAGCAGCCCCGGTCCGCGGCCGGCGCCCCGGCCGGTGGAACATCGCGCCGTCGGGGCCGCCCAGGTGCGCGAGGAGATGCTTCATGCCTGGCAGGGGTACGAGCGCTATGCCTGGGGGCACGACGAGCTGCGGCCGGTCTCCCGGACGGTGCGCGACTGGTACAGCCGGCCGCTCCTCATGACTCCGGTCGACGCTCTCGACACCCTCCTCCTCCTGGGCTTGAAGGACGAAGCGGACAAGGCGAGGGCCCTGATCGACGAGCGGCTGTCCTTCAACGTGGACGCCCCGGTCAAGAACTTCGAGGTCACCATCCGCCTTCTCGGCGGGCTGCTCTCGGGCTACCAGGCGACCGGCGACCGGCGCCTGCTCAAGCTCGCGGAGGACCTGGGCACCCGGCTGCTGCCGGTCTTCGACTCCCCGACCGGCATGCCCTACATGTTCGTCAACCTGAAGACGGGGAAGACCTCCGGCGCGAAGAGCAACCCGGCCGAGATCGGCACCCTGCTGCTCGAATTCGGCACCCTCGCGAAGCTCACCGGCAAGCCGGTCTTCTACGGCAAGGCCAAGAACGCCGTCGTCCAACTCTACCGGCGGCGCTCGCCGATCGGCCTGGTGGGGGAGGAAATCGACGTCGAGACGGGGGAGTGGACGAGCCCGAACAGCCACGTGGGCGGCGGGATCGACTCCTACTACGAGTATCTCCTCAAGAGCTCGCGGCTCTTCGGCGACCCGGACCTCGAACGGATGTGGCTGGAGAGCGTTCGCGCGATCCACCGCCACCTGGCCGACGACACCCCCACGGGGCTCTGGTACGGGCAGGCGGACCGGGAGACGGGGAAGCGCACGGCGACCGAGTTCGGCGCCCTCCACGCCTTCCTCCCCGCCGTCCTCGCCCTGGGCGGCGATCTCGGCCGGGCGCGGCGGCTGGAAGATTCAGCCTACAAGATGTGGAACCTCCACGGCATCGAGCCCGAGGTCTTAGACTACCGGACCATGCAGGTCACCGAGCCCGGCTACCCGCTGCGGCCGGAGATCGTCGAGTCCGCCTACTACCTCTACAAGTACACCAAGGACCCGCGCTACCTGGAGATGGGGCGGACCTTCTTCACCGCGCTCCAGACCCACTGCCGGACCGCGGACGGCTACACGGTCCTCAAAAGCGTCATCACCAAGGAGAAGGGCGACCTGATGCCCAGCTACTTCCTGGCCGAAACGCTCAAGTATCTCTATCTGCTCCTCTCGCCGGACGACACCCTGGACCTGAAGCAGGTGGTCTTCAACACCGAGGCGCACCCGCTGCGGCGGACCTGGTAGCCGACGGTCTCGCGTGCCTACCCCCGCCCCGCCTCCCACTTTTGGAGCACCGCCAGCGCCTCTTCGGCGCTGCCGGCCTTCTGAAGGGCCGTCCGGGAGGTGGGATCGCGGAACAGCCTCGCGGCCTGGGCGAGGAGGCCCAGGCAGAGGTCGGGCGCCTCCTCCGGGCAGAGGAAGAGGAAGACCGCCTCGATGCCGGCGAGGCCGGAGCCCGCCAGCTCGGCCCGGGGCAGGGCGAGCCCGACCCGCGGCGCGGCGAGCCCCGGCACCCGGACGTGCGGCAGGGCGATCCCTACGGAGAGGAAGGTCGAGGCCTCGGCCTCCCGCCGCTCGACCCGGCGCAGGACGTCCGCCGCATCGACCGGGAAGCCGCCGGCGACCGCCGGGACCAGCCGGGCCAGGAGCTCGGTCTTGCCGACCGGCTCGGGGAAGAGGAGGATCGCCGGCTCGGCGAGGAGCGCGGCGAGGGAGGCGATCGCGGCGGGACGGGCGACCGGCTTCGGGAGCGGCCGGAGAGGCTCGGCGGTGTCGAGGCCGAGTAGGCGCGGCATGTCGGCCGGCGTGGCCGGCGTGGCGGAGGACACCGGCGCGGCCTCGGGCGCGGCGTCGAAGACCACCACCGCCATTCCGCGGGCCTCGGCGAGGAGGCGCGGCAGGTCGAGCCCGTCGCGCCTCAAGGTGCGGACCAGGCGGCGCCAGAGCGGGCGCGGGGTGGGGCGGCCCACCACCAGGTGCCCCACCCGGTACTCGCGGGCGAAGCGGAGGATGGTGTCGATCACGTCGTCCCCCTTGAAGGTGAAGACCATGGCCCCGAGCTGGCCGGCGAGCGCCAGCGCTTCCGACAGCGCGCCCCGGGTCGCGGCGTCGAGGTGCGAGGCGTCCTCGGAGGGGGTCTGGACGTAGAGGGCGTACCAGTTGCGGTTCAGGCGGCCGGCGAGGCGCGAGGCGTAGCGCAGGAGAGCCGGCGCGTCGGGGCTCCGCGAGGAGAGGCAGACGGCGAGCTGGTCGGGGGCCTGCACCGGCTCCTCGCCGGGGAGGCCGCGGCCCTTCCGTTCGAGCACCGAGGCCGCTTCGCGGAGCGCCAGCTCGCGCAGCTGCTCCAGGTTCCCCTTGCGGAAGAAGTGGGCGAGCGCCTGGTCGGCGCGCTCGGGGGTGTAGACCCGCCCCTCGGCCAGCCGGCGCTGCAGGTCCTCGGTCGCCAGATCGACGTTGACGATCTCGTCGGCCTCGGCGATCACCCAGTCGGGCACCCGCTCCTTGACCCGCACCCCGATCAGCCGCTCGACCGTGTCGTAGAGGCTCTCCAGGTGCTGCACGTTGACCGTGGTGATGACGTGGATGCCGGCGGCGAGCACCTCCTGGACGTCCTGGTAGCGCTTGACGTTGCCGCTCCCCGGCACGTTGGTATGGGCGAGCTCGTCGATCAGCGCCACCTCAGGTTTGCGGTCGAGGAGGGCCGCAAGGTCCATCTCCTCCAGCTTCACCCCGCGGTAGACCACGCCCCGGCGGGGGAGGACGTCGAGGCCCAGGCAGAGCGACTCGGTCTCCGCCCGGCCGTGGGTCTCGACGAAACCGACGACGACGTCCACCCCCTGGACCTTCAGCCGCTGCCCTTCGAGCAGCAGCTGGTAGGTCTTGCCCACCCCCGGGCCGTAGCCCAGGTAGACCTTGAGCCGGCCGCGGCGCGAGCGGTGGATGAGGCGGAGGAAGCTCTCGGGGGTGGAGGTCAAGGGCGAGCCTCCCGGGGGTGGCCCCTCACCTTCGGCCCCGGTAGGCCCCTCACCCCCCTACCCCCCTCTCCCAACCGCCCCCCCTTCCCCCGGGAGAGGGGGAAAAAGAAAAACCGAGGTGGTAGGCGGCGAGAGTGGCCTACTTCTCCCTCTCTGGGACATGGGCCTCCATGGCTCCCTACCACCACGCTTCTTTTTTTATCCCCCCTCTCCCGGGGGAAGGGGGGGCGGGCCGGGAGAGGGGGGGTAGGGGGGGTGAGGGGCCTCACCGCCGAGCCCAACCCTGAAGTTGGTCCAGCGCCAGATTCAGCTCCAGCACGTTCACCCGCGGCTCGCCCAGCACCCCGAGCGTCCGCCCCTCGGTGTGGGCGGCCACCAGCTGGCGCACCGTGGCCTCCGGGAGGCCACGCTCGCGAGCCACCCGCGGCACCTGGAACTCGGCCGCAGCCGGGGTCACGTGCGGGTCGAGCCCGGAGGCCGAGGAGGTCACGAGGTCGGCCGGGACGGGGAGGTTGGGGTTTTCACTCTGTGCCGCGGCCGTCGCCGCCTTCACCTGGTCGACGAGCTTCTTGCTCGTCGGCCCCAGGTTGGTGCCGCCCGTGGCGGTGGGATCGTAGCCGGTCCCCGCGGCCGAGGGGCGGGAGTGGAAGTGGCCGGCCTGGGTGAATGGCTGGC
>DASQPA010000250.1:0-8730 GCA_035644215.1 Thermoanaerobaculia bacterium | reverse complement strand
CTCCATCAACGAGAAGCCGGCTTCTCCCTTGCGGGTTGCAACGTTTTCCTTCGACATACACACTTCCTCCCACGAGCCAAAAACGTAAAGGTTTATGACAGGGACACGACGATGCTGTTACAGCGCTGAATCGATCAATACCTCCTCTCCGGTCGTGATCGTTAGTGCGTTGAAGCAAAGCTCCGCCACGACGAGGAAACTCGCTTTTCGCGCGGTCTTTACGAACGACCGTCCACGTCAGGACAGAGCAGCGCCCGTGCCAAAACTAAAAGCTTTTAATGATCGATACTTACGATGCGCAGCCGGCTGAAACTTGACAGAGATCGACAGTCCAGGTGGATAAAAATTGTCGGTGGGGCGGGAGGGGGACTCTGATCGGATACGACTCAAGGTTCGGCGAAGGCGGTAGAGACGTCCCAGGTCTTGAACGATATCCTTCGCAGTACACGGGGACTGCGGGACGTCTCCGCATAGGGTGGTCGTCCCCTACACGCGTCATCCCCTCTCTCGGTTGTCCCCTCGCAGCCGCCGAGCCGGGACGTTGTCCCAGCTGAGACGGCCTGCGGTCCCCGTGGACTCCGGGTCGATATCGTTCAGGACCTGGGCCGTCTACCGCCTCCGGCCACCGATGACGAAGGCTCGGCTGAGGGAGGTTGTCCGTGTGGACGTCCTGTGCTCGACGCTACTCTGAATCTCGGCCTCGACCAGCTTCGCGAGCAGAATGAGCGATTCCTGCCAGCCGAGATAGCAAGACTCGGGAGGAATGACCTCGGGCACCCCTTCCTGCACGATGTTCAACTTCGTCCCGATGGAGCGGCGAGGTCGGCGCGTGCCGACCCTCGTCCGCTTCAGAGCAGCGTTGGGCCATAGGTGCTGGGCGATCACTCTCGACTATGCCCCACGGAGTTGAAGCGCTCCGACCTGCGGCGTTCGTTGTGGTCAAGTGAAGCGAACGTACGGTGATGCCAGCTCGCGGAAGTCCTTTCGCTTGTCCGCACTCCAAGCCGACTTCACGTCGGCGAGCAGGTAGTTGATGACAGAGCGAAGTCGGTCCGAAATCGCTCGGGCGTTTAGAATGTTGAGAACGGCGGCGAGATGCTGCTGGCAGATTGGATTTCTGAGCGTCGCGTTGATCGTGGGGTCGACAAACAGAGAGACGACTGCATGAACAACACCGGCTTCGTTAAGCATACCCAGATACAGGTCGTACAGCGGGGCGGCTCCAGGGCTCACACCATCGCGGTACGAGAGCCCTCGGCCTAGGCGGCACCGCAGGACCGCTTTCGTCAGATGCGGGAGAACCTGCTTCGGGATATCGTCCACGGTCCCGCAGTAGCGCAGGATCTCCTCCATGACCGGCGGCTCGTGCCAGAAGTTGTCATACTCTGCGTGTACCTGATCAAGCCGAGTCGTAAGGGTTGTCAGGGCGACGGTCCGGGCCGGGATGGTCTCGTAACGCAGCCCGTCCACAGCCTTCAGGAAGTCAAGTCCAAGCGCCAGACGATCGTTCTGAAGGTTCGTGCGGTATCCGTCGATGATAATGCCAACCCGATATTTGATGTTATCGGGCGCATGCTCCCAGATGTGAGGAGCGAGTTTCAGGATGTTTCCGCGGAGAACGCTGCTTGTGTCCGGCGCGCTGTAGAGGCTGAAGATTGTCAGCACGAGGTTCTTGACGTGAGGCAGTGACAGATTGCTCGCCTCGGCCGCGAACCGCGTCACGGTCTGAGCGTCGAGAAGATTCTGGCTCGCACGCAAATTCGCGACGAGAGCCTTGATCCTGATGGCCGACTCGGACGGCTGGTCTTGCAGAACGTCACGAACGCAGGTCTGTAGCCAGCCAAGAAGCTCGAAGCCTCCGATTCTCTCCACGTTGGGATGCGATGCCGCAACTTCGTTTCGCATCGTCAGGATATGGGCCAGCTTGATGTAGACGACGTCCGAAATTAGCTCCAGCTTCCGACACGTATCCAGGAGCACAATGTCCTTGAGGCCCTGCAGATCGTCCTCATCTTTGTACGACGCCCGAGCAGTTCCACCTACCGCGGCATCGAAGAACAGATCGACTCCGTATACAACGGTCTTCTTGCGAAGGTTTAGAACAACTTCGTTCCAAACGTAGTTTAAGGCGGCGTCGAACAGTCCGATTGCCGTAGAACCGACGAATTTTGAGAGATATCGCGCGTCACGCTTTTCATCCGGCGAGAGAGAATTCAGGAACGCGGGTAGATTCTCGCCTACGACGCGGCGCTCGTCGGTCGAGGCGATGATGTTCTCCGCGGGTAGGCCATAGTGGGCCAAGTAGGATTGAAACCTCGTGGTCTCCGCCGCGAGGTCGTGGGATTTTGTCGGTACGAGGAAAGATTCAGTCACTTGCGTCACCTCCGCGATTTCGACGAGGCCGGGCAGGTAGGGGCAGAGTCCCAAAAAACTGGCCTCACCCTGCTCGACGCTATTCTGGAATCTCAGCCTCGACAAGTTTCGCTAGCTAGAAGAGTGAGCGATTGCTGCCAGACGAGATATATAGCAAGCCTCGGACGTAATGATTAACGCTCTGCAATGTACTAGCAGGATCGCCCCCGCGGCTCGGCGAACAGAAACTCGCCACGGAGCCTATGGTCGAGATGTGTGATCCGATCCATGAGCCTAGCGTTTTACAGATGAACCGAAGGCACTGGTCGCTCCATCCGCGTCGTGTTAGGGCCTCTGTTTTGCAGCATCTGCAATGTGGCGGCGGTGCTTGGCCGGAATTTGAAAATCCCTCATGCGCGCCACGAGTTTCCAGGGGTCATCGTCGCATTCGGCCGAGATGGCGGTGCGGATTGCGCGAATCTCTGCGATCTCTGGGGCGTCGTCGGGCGGCCGGGACTTTTCGCTGGATATCGCCTTCATATTACTCTCCTAACAGTTCAAGAGGGGTCACAAGGTGCGGCGTCGAGAGACCTAACATCGTGTTGACTCTCGAGATGTGGTCAAACTTGTTGGCGTTGGCCAAGTGCTTGCAGTTCCAAGTAACAAGAAACCGGCATCCGTGGAACGATGCGATGGCGAGATGCAGGGCGTCGCCCGTCGGGCTCGCGGGCATCACAAGGTGGCGAATGTATGCTGCCACAATCTCCGCAACAGCATCAGGTTCGTCGAGTAGGGGTACCGGTTCCAAGAGCTCCGACGCCCGGCTCGCCAGTGGCATCGGTGCACGGGCAATTTCGAACACCACAGCCTTACTTGTGACCAAGGTCACTGACGACGACGCGACGCTCCACCAACGACGAGTCCACTCCCGGCGCGCCACGGACTCGACTCCCCGGCGCGCCGTATAGTAGAAGCTTGGGATCGTCGTTTCGACGTACGCCAGTGGAAGTGTGGCTTCGTGGGTCATCGGCGTCTCTGCATCACCTGTAGTGTAGCGCTCATCCTCCGTCTGCGCGAGCCGCCGGCGCTCCCAGGGAAACAGACGTGTCGGTCAGTGGAAGGCTAATCCGGAATCTCGGCCTCGACCAGCTTCGCGAGAAGAATGAGCGACTCCTGCCAGCCGAGGTAGCAAGCCTCGGGCGGAATGGCCTCGGGCACCCCTTCCTGCATGATGTGGAGCTCCGTCCCGACGGAGACCTTCTTCAGGTTGACCGTCACCTGCATTTCCCCCGGCAGGTTCGGGTCGTCGAATTTGTCCGTGTAGCGGATGCGCTCGTGCGGCACCAGCTCGAGGTACTCGCCGCCGAACGTGTGGCCGTTGCCGGTGGTGAAATTCGTGAACGACATCTTGTGGGTGCCGCCGACCCTGGCATCCAGGTGATGGACCTTGCCGGTGAACCCATTGGGCGGGAGCCACTTGGCCATGGCGTCGGCATCGAGGAACGCCCGATAGACTCTCTCCGGCGTCGCACGGAGCACGCGGTGAAGTCGGATGGTATTGGTTGGCATGTTTTTGTCTCCTTTCAATGTCGTGAGGCAAGGATATCATCCGCCGAGCGAAGCACGAGCCTCATAGATCCCCATAAATCCCGCAAGCCCCACCTCCTCCGCCCGCACCTTCTCCCCCACCCCCGCCCTCCCCAGCACCGCCTCCGCCCGCTCCCTCCCCCACCCGGCCGCGAGCGCGTTCCGCAGGGTCTTCCGCCGCTGGTTGAAGGCCAGCCGTACCATCCCCACGAACCCCGGCATCTCCTTGGCCGGCAGCGGCGGGGGGTGCAGAACAAAGCCCACGAAGGCGCCCTCGACCTTAGGGGGCGGGCGGAAGCTGCCGCGCTTCACCCGGCCCAAGAGTCTCGCTTCGGCGTAGGCGGCGGTGAGGACGGAGAGGGAGCCGTAGGCGGGGTCGCCGGGATGGGCCACCAGGCGGTCGGCCACTTCCTTCTGCACTAAAAAACCGGCTCGCGGCACCCTCTCATGGTGTGGGAAGAGACGCTCGATCAGGGCGGTTGCTACGTTGTACGGAAGGTTGCCGGTCACCAGGGTCGGCGCCGGCAGGCGGTCCCAGGGGATCTCCAGGGCGTCGCCCACCACCAGCCGGAGGTCGGGGCCGGGGAGGCGATGGCGAAGGACCGCCGCCCAGTCGGGATCGACCTCCCAGGCGAGCACCCGGGCGCCGGCCGCGAGGAGCGCGGCGGTGAGCACCCCGCCTCCCGGGCCGATTTCGAGCACCCGGGCGCCCTCGGGGCGGAGGAGCTCGATCAGCGGCCGGCAGAGGGTGGAGTCCACCAGGTGGTGCTGGCCAAGTGACTTCTTGAGGAACGGAGGAGGCACGGAGGAGCAGCGTAGCAGAGGCCGGCGAGGTCCAAGCCGGCCATGTCGCTCCAAGCCATGCCGGTCAACGCCGCAGGACAAACGAGGGGGAAGGCGCCAATTTGGCACGCTGGGCCGGCGGAGCCCGCCTGTCCCCCTTGCAGCTCGCGATGGCACCCTGGTTGCACTCCTGACGTAGACCGATGGAACCGGACGTCCTCACCTTGAACCGCGACGTGGAGCGCGAAACGCTGGTCCTGAAGCGGATCGAGGCGGAGCTGCGCAAGGTCATCGTCGGCCAGGACTACCTGCTCGACCGCCTGCTGGTCGGCCTCCTTGCCCGCGGCCACGTCCTGATCGAGGGGGTACCGGGGCTCGCCAAGACCCTCGCCGTCAAGACCCTGGCGCAGAGCCTGTCGATCGGCTTCCAGCGCATCCAGTTCACCCCCGACCTGCTGCCCGCCGACTTGATCGGCACCCTGATCTACGACCAGAGGAGCGGCCAGTTCCTCCCCCACACCGGACCGGTCTTCACCAACCTGCTGCTGGCCGACGAGATCAACCGCGCCCCGGCCAAGGTGCAGTCGGCCCTGCTGGAGGCGATGGAGGAGCGGCAAGTGACGCTCGGCGACAAGAGCTATCTGCTGGCGGAGCCGTTCCTCGTCCTCGCCACCCAGAACCCCATCGAGCAGGAGGGGACCTATCCGCTGGCCGAGGCGCAGATCGACCGCTTCATGATGAAGCTCAAGGTCGGCTACCCCAGCCGCGCCGAGGAGAGCGAGATCCTGGACCGCATGCTGGTCGACCGCGAGCTCAAGGCGGCGCCGGTGGTCGACGCCCCACGGGTGTTGGCGCTGCGCACGGTGACCGACTCGGTCTATCTGGACAACAAGATCCGCGGCTACATCCTCGACCTGGTCGCCGCCACCCGCAACCCGAAGGCGGCGGGGCTGCCCGATCTCGCGGACCTCATCTCTTTCGGCGCCTCGCCGCGCGCCACCCTGTTCCTCGCCCGGGCGGCCAAGGCCATGGCGATGGTCCGCGGCCGCGGCTATGTCATCCCGGAGGACGTCAAGGAGCTCGCCCCCGACGTCCTGCGGCATCGTGTCGTTCCCACCTACGAGGCAGAGGCCGAGGAGATCTCGCCCGACGCCCTGATCGGCAGGATTTTGGACCGCATCCAGGTGCCCTAGAGCGAAGCCGCGAGGTCCGCCGTGTTCCGTTTCTTCGCGCGCCAGACGGCCCGTCAACCCCCTCCCGACGCCCGGCCCGATACCCGGCGGTCCGGCTCGCCCTTCTCCCAGCTGCCCGCCGACCTCATGCGCAAGGTGCGGCGCATCGAGATCGCCACCAACCGCTTGGTCGACCAGGGGGTGGCCGGCGACTATCACTCGGTGTTCAAGGGGCGCGGCATGGAGTTCGCCGAGGTCCGCCCCTACCAGCCGGGGGACGACGTCCGCACCATCGACTGGAACGTCACCGCCCGCATGGGCACCCCGTTCGTCAAGAAGTACGTCGAGGAGCGGGACCTGACCATCTTCCTCGCCGTCGACGTCTCGGGGAGCCTCCATTTCGGCTCGCGGGCGATCCTGAAACGCGAGATGGCGGCCGAGATCGCCGCCCTCCTGGCTTTCGCCGCGGTGCGCAACCAGGACCGGGTGGGGGCGGCCCTCCTCTCCGACCGACTGGAGCTCTTCCTGCCGCCGCAGCGGCGGCGCACCCACGTGCTCCGCATGGTGCGGGAGATCCTCAACCGGCCGGCGCGCGGCGAGACCGACCTCGAACGTGGTTTCTCGGCCGTGCTCGGCACGCTCAAGCGCCGCGCCGTCCTCTTCCTCATCTCCGACTTCATGAACGCCGCCTGTCCCGACGCCCTGAAGGCGGCCGCCGCCCGGCACGACGTGATCGTGATCGAGATCGTCGATCCGCGGGACAACCAGCTGCCGGAGACGGCGCCGGTGGTTCTGGAGGACGCCGAGACCGGCAGGATCGCGCTGGTGGGAGGCGGCCGGCAGGCCGCCCGCCAGCACCGCGAGAAGCGGGGGCGCGAGCGGCGGGAGCTCGCCCGGCTCACCCGGCGACTCGGGGTCGACCACCTGGAGCTGCGCACCGACCAGCCCTACGTCACGGCGCTCCTCGCCTTCTTCGAGCAGCGGCGCCGGAGGCTCGGCCGATGAGAGCGGTGCTGCTGCTGGCTCTGGCGGCTGTGCTCGCGCCCTGGGCGGGGATGGACCGAATCGCCCCCCTCCTGGCCTCCCCCCTGATCCAACCACCCCCCTCCCAGGGGGGAGGGACCCCCCTCCCAACTCCCGCGGCGGCCGCGCCGGTTCCGGCAGCCCTGGCCACCCACCTCGACGTCTCCCTGGCCCAGGGGAAGGCGACGGTGGGCGACCGGATCGAGGTCCTCCTCACCCTGCGGGCGCCGACGGCGGAGCTGGCGGGCGAGCCGCGCTTCCCGGCCTGGCCGGAGAGCTGGGGGGAGGCCGAGGTCCTGGAGAAGGGGGCGCCGGCCCGGATCTCCGCGGCGGGGGGGACCACGGTTTACCGCCAGCGCCTGGTGGTGACCGCCTGGCAGCCCGGCCGGATTCCCCTGCCGTCGGTCGCCGTCGCCGTCCCCCTGCGCGCCGCGACGATCCAGGCGGCGAGCCCGGCGACCCTCGCCTTGCAGCTAAGCTCGGTGCTGCCGCCCAAAAAGGAGGGCGAGAAGGACCCGCCGCCCAAGCCCGCGGCGCCCCCCCGGCCGCTGCCGGTGGGAGCGCCCTTCGCCTGGACCACCGCGGCTCTGGCCGCCGCCTGCCTGGGCGCCGGCGCCCTCCTCTGGCGGCGCAGCCGGAAGCGGGTGGAGACGCGGCCGGCGGTGCCCGCCCTCGGCCCGTTGCCGGAGCTTCTCGCCGGGCTCGACGGCCTCAATGGCCTCGTCGGGGAGAGCTCGGCGGTCCACCTGCACACCCGGTTGAGCCTCGCCCTGCGCCACTATCTCGGCCGCACCCTCCTCTTCCCGGCGGAGGAGAGCACGACGAGCGAGGTCCACCGCCGGCTCCTCGCCCGCCAGCTTCCCGCCCCGCTCGTCCGCCGGAGCGTCGAGCTGCTGCGCGGCTGCGACCTGGTGAAGTTCGCGCGCCAGGAGGTGCCCGAGGAGCGCTCGCGGGAGCGCCTGGAGGCGACGCGGACGATCGGCCGCGATCTCGACACCTATCTCACTCCCGCACCGGCCGCTGAGCCGCTGGAGAAGGCGGGATGAACGGCTGGCCGCACTTCGCGAACCCGGGGTGGCTGCTGCTCCTCCTCGCCCTCCCCGCCCTCGCCTTCCGGCACCACGCGGAGGGGACGCGGGGGAGCCTGGGAGCCCTCCTCTACAGCCGGCTGCCGGAGGGGATGGTGCGGCCGGGAGGTGGATTGCGCCTCCACCTGCCGTTCTATGCCCGGCTCCTCGCCCTCGGCTGCCTGGTCGTGGCCCTCGCCCGGCCGCAGCTGGGCTACGCCTGGGAGGAGAGCCTGACCGAGGGGATCGACATCATGGTCGTCCTCGACATCTCGGGCAGCATGGGGGCCGAGGACTTCCAGCCCAAGGACCGGTTGACGGTCGCCAAGCAGGTGGTCAAGGAGTTCGTCGCCGGGCGGACCGGCGACCGCATCGGCGTCGTCGTCTTCTCGGGCGGCGCCATGGTGCGCGCCCCGCTCACCACCGACCGCCAGATGCTCGACCTGCTGATCGACGCGGTCGAATTGAACAGCCTGCCCGACGGCACCGCCATCGGGGTGGCGATCGCCAACGCCGCGGCCCGCCTGCGGCAGAGCCAGGCGAAGAGCAAGGTCATGCTGCTGGTGACCGATGGCGCCAACAACGCCGGGGAGATCGATCCGCTCTCCGCCGCCGCCGTGGCCAAGGGGCTGGGGATCAAGATCTACACCGTGGGGGTGGGCTCGGCCGGCCGGGTGCCGGTGCCGCTCAACCTGCCCAACCCGATCACCGGCCAGCGTGAGATCCGCCGCGTCTTGATGGACGTG
>DASQPA010000249.1:0-2904 GCA_035644215.1 Thermoanaerobaculia bacterium | reverse complement strand
GGGAGGCGGTCAGGACGACCGACGAGCAGGTGGGGGTGGTGGCGCGGATGAAGAAGCGGACGCTGGTGGGGAACTGGAAGGCCGACACGTCCTTGGTTTCCGAATGCCCTTCGTTGTCGACGATCACGTTGCAGTGGCCCGTCGCCGCCGCCGGCTGCGCCGGCAGGACCGCAGGCCGGGCCGCGAAGAGAAGACCGGCGAGGACGAAGAGAGAGCCGGCAGAGATCGGACGGTGGGTCACGAGTGCCTCCTTCCCGGGGATGGGAGCCGTGGTTTCCCGACTCTAGACCCAATCCGGGGAGAACTTGTTTAGGTGACCGTGTCGGCGAGGAAGAAGGCCGGCGTCTTAGGGCACTGCACCCTTCTGTCGAATGCTCAATACCCCCGGTCAACGGGATCGACCCTCATCTTTCCCCTGGCACGTCCCGAAACCCCTTCGTGAGGAGCCAAAGCGCCAGAGCCAGCTGACTCACCCCCATCGGCGCGAGCAGCGGAAACACCACGTCATGCCCGAAGAGGGGCATCGAGACCGCTGTAATTTGCAGCAGGACCGCCACCAGGCCAAAAGCGGCCAGCGCCCGTGGAATGAGGGCGAATCGGTACAGTACGGCGTAGAGCACGAAGTGCGTGCAGCCGCCGACGATCAGACCGACGAAGTGCGCCCAATTCCGACTCGCGGCCACGACGCCGCGCAGCGCCTGGAACGACTCGCGGTCGGCGACACCCGTCTTGGCATAGGCCTGGCTCAAGGACAGCATGGACATCACGTTCATCTGTTCGACGACCGCCAGGGCGAGGCTCACTACGCCCAGCGCGAAAAACCAGAGGGTCATCGCCTGGCTGCGCGGCCGAAAGACTGGAAAGGCGGTGATCGCGATGGCGAGCGAAATCGCGCCGATGGCGAGCCCGAGGAGCACGGAAATACCGATCCGCCGCGGGTGAGCCGCCGCGCTCACCAAAAAGCCCGGCGTGCCGAAGAGCGGCGCGGTCAGCACAAAGTTCACCAGCACGCTACCCACCATCTGCGCCAGGATCAGCGCGCCGACGATCCGACCCGGACGGCTTGTGGCTTCCATATGGAGTCCCCCTGCTGACCTCTACGGGTGGGACGGTGCCTTGGTTTCCGCCGGCGCTCCCAGGGAAAAAGCCGGCTCGTTGGTACAGATCTGCCCGTGATACCGTGCCGGACCAATGCGACACCGGCCGCTCCGCCTCGAAGGCGACCCCTCCGGGGTCCCGCCCGACCGGCCACCCGGCCCGGTCGACGTGATCGTCCCCGTCTATGGAGCGGCGGCAGCGTTCGCGCGCTGCCTGGCGAGCCTCGTCGCCCACACCGACCTCTCCCGCGACCGCCTGGTCGCCGTGCTCGACGGACCGCAACCGGCGGAGACCGAAACGCGGCTGGCGACGGCCGCCGCGGCGCACCCGGACTGTATCCTCCTCCTCCGGAACCCCGAGCGGCAGGGGTTCGTGGGGGCGGTCAATCGCGGCATGGCGGCCTCGGACCGCGACGTCATCCTCCTGAACAGCGACACCCAGGTCACCGCCGGCTGGGTGGCCAAGCTCCAGGCCGCGGCCTATTCGGCGCCGGAGATCGCGACCGTCACCCCGTTCTCGAACAGCGCCACCCTCGCCTCCCTCCCCCGCTTCCTGGAGAACAACGCCCTCCCCGCCGGCTTCGACGTCGAAAGCTTCGGCCGCCGGGTCGAGGAGCGGTCGCTCCGCGCCTACCCCCGCCTCCCCACCGGGGTCGGCGTCTGCCTCTATATAAAGAGGAAGGCGCTCGACCAGCTCGGCCTCTTCGACCGTGCGAGCTTCGGGCTCGGCTATGGGGAGGAGAGCGAGTTCTGCATGCGGGCCTTGAAGGCCGGCTTCGCCCATGGGCTCGACGACGCGACCTTTATCTACCACGAGGGGCAGCGGAGCTTCGGCACCGGGCGGGACGAGCGGGTGGCCGCCGCCCACCGCGCCCTGCGCCGGCTCCACCCCGAGTACATGGCGACCGTCGCCGCCTTCCTCCGCGCCGATCCCTTGAAGCCGTTGCGCGAACGGGTGATCGCCGATCTCGGTCCCCCCCGCCGGCCGGCGAAGGCCGGCCTTCCCGCCCGGGTGCTCCACGTCGTCCACGGCTGGCCCCCCTGGAGCCAGGCGGGCACCGAGCTCTATGCGGCCTGGCTGGCGCGCTGGCAGGCCGGGCTTCGCGAGGTTACGGTCCATGCCCGCATCGCCGAGCCGGAACGCCGGCTGGGAGAGGCGGTCGAGCTCCTGGACGAAGGGGTCCGGGTGCGGCTGGTGGTCAACAACTTCGTCCAGCGCGACCCGCTGTCGAGGAATGCCCTCTACGACCGGACCCTCGCCGCCGACGTCGACCGGCTCCTCGCCGAGGTCCGCCCGCAGCTCCTCCACGTCCACCACCTGGCCGGCCACTCTCTCGCCCTCCTCCCCCGCCTCGCCCGCCGCGCCGGTATTGGGGTGCCCATCGTCTACCAGGTGCAGGACTGGTGGGCCGCCTGCGCCCGGGCCAACCTCCTCGACCGCGACCGCCGGCTCTGCTCCGGCCCCGGTTTGCGAAAATGCTCGCGCTGCCTGCCGCTCACCGGGCGCCCCCCGGCCGGCCTGTGGAACCCGGCCCTCTATGCCCTGCGCGGCCGGCTCGCCCGGCGGGCGCTCGCGCTGCCGCGGGCCTTCGTCATGGGCTCGCGGGCCATAGAAGAGGACTACCGCCGCTGGGGCCTCTTCCCCCCGGGCGCCGCCGTGCACGTCCTCCCCTACGGGGTCGAGGTGGCGGGCGCCGAGACGCGCCTCCCCCGCCCGCCGGCCCGGCGGCCGCTGCGCTTCGGCTTCCTGGGCTCGCTCCTGCCGCACAAGGGAGCGCACGTGGCGGTCGCCGCCTTCCGTGGCGTC
>DASQPA010000248.1:0-19856 GCA_035644215.1 Thermoanaerobaculia bacterium | reverse complement strand
TGGTGACCGACATCGTGCGCCGGGACGTCAAGAGCTACCGGCAGCTGCCGATCAGCCTCTATCAGATTCAGACCAAGTTCCGAGACGAGATCCGCCCCCGCTTCGGCCTCATGCGCGGCCGCGAGTTCATCATGAAGGACGCCTACTCCTTCCACGCCAGCGCGGAGAGTCTGGACGAGACCTACCAGGACATGCGCCGGGCCTACTGCAAGATCTTCGAGGCCTGCCAGCTTGACTACACGATGGTCGAGGCCGACTCCGGAGCGATCGGCGGCTCGGCCTCGCACGAGTTCATGGTGGTCGCCGAGACCGGCGAGAGCGCCGTCGTCCGCTGCCCGAAGTGCGGCTACGCGGCGAACGTCGAGAAGGCCGAGACGCGGCAGCTCGAAGCGGCGGCAGCGACGGTCGGAACCGCGGAAAAGACGCGGGTGCCGACGCCGGGCAAGAGCTCGGTCGAGGACGTCGCGGCCTTCCTGGGCATCCCCACCCGGCAGGTGGTCAAGACCCTGCTCTACGACTCGGAGAAGGGGATGGTGGCGGTGGTGGTGCGCGGCGACCGCGAGATCAACGAGGTCAAGCTTGGCAACTACCTGGACGTCCAGCATCTCGCTCTCGCCTCCGAGGAAAAAGTGCGCGAGTCGACCGGAGCGGCGGTGGGATATGCCGGGCCGGTGGGGCTCCCCAAGGGCCTGCGGCTGATCGGCGACGAGACGGTCCGCGGGATGACCGATTTCGTGGTCGGCGCCAACCAGGGCGACGCCCACCTGACCGGGGTCAACTGGGGGCGGGACGTTGACTTGACCGAATGGGCGGACCTCCTCCTGATCACCGGCGGCGACCCCTGCCCGCGCTGCGACGGGACGCTCGAGCTGTTCCGCGGCATCGAGGTCGGGCACATCTTCAAGCTGGGAACGAAGTACTCCGAGCCCATGGCCTGCAACTACACCGACGAGGCCGGCGCCGACCACCCCATGGAGATGGGCTGCTACGGCCTGGGGGTCGGCCGCACCGTGGCCGCCGCCATCGAGCAGAACCACGACAAGGACGGCATCATCTGGCCCCGGCCGCTCGCCCCGTTCGAGGTGCTCCTGGCGGGCCTGAACCCCGACGACGCCGAAGTGAGCCGGGTGGCCGACCAGCTCTACGACGATCTCAAGGAAAAGGGGATCGACGTCCTCTACGACGACCGCGACGAGCGCCCGGGGGTCAAGTTCAAGGACGCCGACCTGATCGGCATCCCCGTCCGCCTGGTGATCGGCGCCAAGTCGTTGAAGGACGGTAAGGTCGAGGTGTCGCTGCGCCGGGACCGCGAAAAGCAGCTGGTGGCGCCGGGAGAGGCGGTGGCGAAGGTGGTGGAGCTGTTGGGGAAGGCGTAGGGGTTTTCGTTTCCAGCCCCGAAGGGGCGACGGCATAGAGCCTGGGGCGCCAGCCCCAGGTATGTGAGCCAAGAAATCCAAGAGCCCTGAAGGGGCGGCGGAAGATTCTGGAGTTGCCGCCGCTCACCGCGTCTTGGGAGGGGGTCCCTCCCTCTGGGTTGAGGGGGCGGCGCCGTCTCCGCAGGCTCCAGACGTCTGCGATCCTATCGGCGTTGGAGACGGCCTGGTGATCGTGGTCAAGGCAATGTCGGTGGTAGCGGCTGGCCGTCTCTACCCGCTCCGCCCTCTCTCAGGGAAAACCAGCCTGGCGTCGGCAGAGTCGGCTCTACGAGCCCGAATTTCGGGAACTTGCTCCGGAATCAGCGGACTCCAGCCCGACGTCGGCGGACGTAGGCCAAAGTCCGCCGCCACGAGGCAAAGTCCGGGACTCTGCCCCAGAGTCCGCTGACTCCGGTCGGAGTCGGCCGCCACGAGCCAGAGTCTCTGGACTCTGAGCAGAGTTCGCGGACTCCAGCCCGGCGTCGGCGGACTCTGGCCGAAGTCAGGAGACTCCAGATTGGGGCCGCTGACTCTGGTCAGAGTCAGCGGACTCCGGCCGGAGTCTTCGGACTTTGGTCGGAGTAAGCGGACTCCAGCCTGGAGTCCCCGGACTTTGGCCGGAGTCCGCTGACTCTAGCCGGAGTCCCCGGACTTTGGCCGGAGTAAGAGGACTCCAGCGCGCCTCTACAACTGCCCTACCCGGAACCACTGCCGCCGGGGCGTCTCCGCAGGCCCCAGACGCCTGCGATCCTATCGGCGCTGGAGACGGCCTGGCGTTCGTGGTTAAGGCCATGCTGGTGGTAGCGGCTGGCCGTCTACCTCCCCTACCCTCTTGCCCGCTTCCTTGAAAACTATCGCAGAACACCCGAAGGCAGCTAAACGGTTGATATAACTGGCGCTAGTGGCCGAAAGCCCACCGGCGATCTGCCGAGCATAGCTCAATTACTATGTCTATCTGCTCCGCCTCCGGAGCAAGGTAGTTCTATGCCTCGACAGGCTATTGCGATACAATGAACGACTCGGAATGGCGGTTCAGGAGACCGACATGCGTTCACTGGAAGGCAGCTGAAAACCAACGACTGCTCTCAGGATCTGCCTAAAGCTTCCGAGGATCTGATCCAGAACAATGCCTTATAACCTTCAATCTCCAAATGGGATCGGTGAAAACTGTGACCTCAAAGACCTAGAGGGCTGGTTTTCACGCGAGGTCTCACGAATTCCGAGCGAGCCCGAGAAGGCAGTCCTCACAAATGTATCGGAGAACCTAGGCTCTTTTGTGCGATGGGCAGCCGAGGCCATTTTGCTTTGGCCAGGCTGTAACCGTGTTCCAGAGTCCGGGAGAAGGCAACGGTACTTCTCGTATCCAGATCACATCAAGAAACTCGCTCGAGCGCAGTCTATCGTGCTAGACACCCGCGCCAACGGCCCAGCGGTTGCCTCATTCTTGCTTGCAGGAGGAGAGCGGCCCCAGCGCTTTGGCAGTTCTAATGCGTGGTCGATCCATCACCTCTACTCAGGCAAGTTCCCGTATCGGGGTAATCAGGAGACTACCCACGCTACTAAGGACTGCAACCACTTCACTCAGAGTGCAGGCCTAGTAGCTGTGCATCCCGTCGCAGACTCGCTGACCGACGAGTTCCCCTTCTTCACCTGGTTGCTTCGCGCCAAGGCCTTCGCAAAATTTGGCTATGACCCTGATCACGTGTTCTCTACCGAGGTGGACAGCTACGGCTTTGCCACAGGGTGCACTTGTCGTATTGTCGATGCGCTGCCGACTGAAGGTTCGCAACTATAGAGGGCATGAGGAGGCGGGCTCATCATGCTTTTTAAGGACTTCGCAGCGGGACTGAAGCAGCTCTTGAAGACTCAGTACCTCCGGAGCAAGAGCTTTGAGTCACCAACCGATATCGGCAGCGCTCGTGAGTACTTCTGTCACGAGTTCTTGTCGCAGTTCCTGCCCAGGAGCGTAGTACTTACCTCCGGCGAGGTCATCGATAGCTACGGCCATCAGACAGGGCAGGTCGATGTCGTCCTCTACAATGAAGATCTTTTCGCCTACCACGTCACACCAAAACTTCACCTACTGATTGTTGAAGGTTGCTTCGCCGCCATTGAGGTTAAGTCGACGTTGAACAAACAGGAATTTTTTGATTGCCTCGCGAAATGCCAACGCTTTAAGGCTCTACAGCCATCATTGCGGCCAAATCTGCCGGAGACTGCTCATCTACTAGGTCGTATCCCAGCGTGCGGTAGCTTCGACAATCTCGCCAAACCGGCAATGGTACGCTGGAGTCATGAGATCAATCGATTCATCAAGCCTAAGTTCTACATATTTGGCTATAGCGGACCAAGCGACATCTGCACCTTGACGAACTGGATTAAAGAATATTTTGCGGACACACCGTGGCCAAGCTATGGCATTTTTCCGGATCTAATTTGCATTCTTGATACAGGCGTAGCCTACCTTGACGATGGATTCGTTTTTATTATGCGACCCTCCGAAGAATATGCAATGAGGCGTCTCGATCCGACTCGCCTGTACCGTTTTATCCAGTCAGACTCTGGAGAGGTGGCGGCCCTGGCATTCCACATCTTGGAAGCCGTTAGTGTCTCAAAAAAAGACAGCCGCTTAAATGCCATGGAGATGTCAGTGTATCTACGCAGGTATTTCGACTTGGCCCTTAGCCTTGAGCCCGATGCGGCTACCCAAGACCAGGGAGAAACGAATGCGGGAAAACCTCGAAGGAGAAGCAGATAACCCGGTATTGCCGGACCGCTGACGCTGCCGGTCACTGCCATCACGGTTGGCCAGCGAGCGCTATTGGCCGGCTTACGCACCGAGCATCGCCGGATGAAGATTCGAGCACTCTGGCAGTTCCAAGTCACAACTGCCGTCGCCCCTTCGGGGCTGGCCCTCCTTGTTCTCTCCCTGGGGGCTGGCGCCCCAGGCTGTATGCTGTCGCCCCTGCGGGGCTGGGCTTTCTGCGCTTCGAGATCCCCCCGCCCAGGTCCTTCCGGCTCGCAGAGCTCGCCCTCAGGATGACGATTTTTTTAGCGATCACCGCGGGGCCGGGCAGGCACAGGGGCTATGCCCCTATCTGCCCTGCCGCTCCTCCCTTGCTTCCGCTATAGTCGCTGTTATGGACCCCTCTATCCCGTCACCCCCGTCGGCGGCTGCGCCGGACTCCTTTCCACCCGAGGAATCCGCCGACAGTGTCGACCTCACCCTGATCCGGTGGACCCTCAGCCTGACGCCGCTCGAGCGGCTCGAGCTGCTTCAGGATTGGGTGGATGGAATCACGGAGCTTCGGCAGGGACGGGTCACAGAGCGTTAAGTTCCTCGGTCACGGTTGGCCGGAGGTGGTAGACGTCCCAGGTCCTGAACGATATCGTACCGCAGGTCACGGAGACCGCGGGGCGTCTCCGCCGGGGCAACGCCCCGGCCCTATCCCGCGGCCTCAACCGATGGCGGCCGGGGAACCACCAGGAGAGGGGAAGGCGCGGATAGGGGGCAACATCCCTATGCGGAGACGTTCCGCGGTCCCCGTGGCCTGCGATGGATATCGTTCAGGACCTGGAACGTCTCTACACCCTTCGCCCAACCGGGTAGAAGCGGAGAACTTCGACCTCCCAACCCCTTGAATACACATTTTCTCCGGATAAATGTGTATTCCAGCCCCTGAGATTGGGATTCCAAGGCACCGAGATCGTCTTCTCGGTCCTGGAAACCGCATCCCACCCCCGAGGAAGTCCTCTCCAGCCCTGGAAATCGTCTTCCCAGGCCGATGAATCGCCTGGACAGGCCAGGGAATTGCCTTCCCTGGGCAGGGAATACACATTCCCACGGCAGGGATGGTGTATTCAAGGACAGGGAAGGACATCTCCCTGCGGTGGAATCGTATTTCCCTGGGGTGGGACGACTTGCCAGTCGCGCTCGTAGCTCCAGTCAGGGGCGGGGTAGGATGCCACAGCCGCCACGGGATTCGGAGGAGCATGCACGCAAGTGGCACATCCCCGCCGCCCGCTGCCCCCTCCCTACCGATCGCCGCCCGACCCTGGTACCATGCACGCGTGCGTGGACATCGGTCCCATCGCCCGCTGACCCGGGTCGTCTTCGCCCTTCTCGCCGTCCTGGCCTTCGCCCTCGGCTCGACCGAGGTGCACAGTGCCTCCGCCGACCACCTGGCGGGGCGCGGCTTGGGCGGCCAGATTGCGGATGGGGCGAGCCATCCGTTCGACGCCCACCACGTCGAGAGCTCGGAAACCCGGGTCCACCCGCCCTGCCCCGCCTGCCTCCTGCAGCTGCAGACGGTCGCCGTGGGCCTGACCGCCCCCGCCGTCCTGCCCCTCCCTTCCGGCGAGAACGCCCAGGCCGGTCCGACCCGGACCTGCCGGCTCCGCCCGCTGTCCCGTCTCGGTTCGCCCCGCGGCCCTCCCGCGCTCGCCGGGCGCTGAAGTCCGTCTCTCCCCCGCTGTAAACGACGGATCGAGCTCCGAGGAGGGCTCCTTGAAACGCTTAGGCATTGGCCTCTGTTGTGTGACCTTGGGTTGGGCCGCGCTCGGGCCGGCGGCGCCCGCCGCGATCGGGCAGCCTGCCGTTCCAACGCTGCGCCTGTCGCGCCGCCAGGCGATCGACGAAGCGCTGGGGCGCAATCCGGGAATTCTCGCCTCGCGCGAGCAGGTCGAACAGGCCCGGGCGCAGGTGGCGGTCGCCCGCGCCTTCCCCGATCCGACCTTCGCGGCCGACGTCGCCGGCCAGACCCAGGCCTTGAACCCCGGCTCCGGCAACGCCAGCGACGTCGGTCTCGGCCTCACCTTCCCCTTCCCGGGGAAAATCCGGCTGCGCGGCGAAGTGGCGACGGCGACGCTCAAGGCGGCCGAATTCACCCTGACGCAGCTGCGCCAGCAGGTCGCGTCGCAGACCGCCCAAGCCTATGACGCGATCCTCGTCGCCCTGCGCCACGGCGACGACCTGCGACAGGGCAAGGAGCTGGCGCTCGACTTCCTCGCCAAGACCCAGGCCCGTTTCCTCGCCGGCACGGTGCCCAAGGTGGACGTCGTCAAGGCCCAGGTCGACGTCTCCCAGGCGGAGAACGACCTGATCGCCAACGAGCGCTCGCTCGCCGCCGCGCAGGCATCGCTCAACCGCCTCCTCGGGCGGGCCGGCGGCGCCCCGGTCGAGACCACGGACGGCCTCGAGGTGCCGGCCTCGATCGCCGAGATCGAGAAGCTCGAGAAGCTCGCCCAGGCGTCCCGGCCCGAGATCCAGAGCCTGGAGATCCAGCGGCAGGGGGCGCGCGCCGCGACCCGGCTGGCCCACCAGTACTGGCTGCCCGACGTCAACCTCACCCTGACCAGGAACGCCATGGACGGCACGCCCACCACCTTCACCACCGGGATCGGCTTCGGCTTCCCCATCTTTCTCGGCCAGCACCGGCAGGGCGAAGTTGCCGCCGCCATCCACCGCGAGTCGGAGCTGGCCGCCAACGCCGCCGACATCACCGCCCAGGTCAGCCTGGACGTCCGGACCTCCTACGCCACCGCCTCGACCGCCCTGCGCCAGGCCCTTTTCATCCGCGACGAGCTGCTGCCGGAGGCCCGCGAGGTCTACCGGGTGGCCTCGGTGAGCTACGGCCTCGGCGGCTCGTCGGCACTCGATCTACTCGACGCCAAGCGCACCCTCTTGGACGCCGAGAAGCAGTATGTGGATGCCCTGGGCGCCGCCAACGACGCCCAGGCCGCCCTGGAGCTCGCGGTGGGAGCGCCACTCCCCTCTGTCCCGTCCGCCGCCGCACCCTCGCCCTCAGGAGCCAGGCCATGAACCACGATCGAAGCCGGTGGACCCTGCCGGGAGCGTTCACCCTCGCCGCGCTGGCGCCGATGACGCTCCTGGCGCTGACCCTGGCCGGCTGCGGGCACCCGCCGGCAACGGACCCTCTCGCCGAGAAGACCCCGGCCAAAAAAACCGCCACCGCACCGGCCGCGGCGGACCATCCCAGGGAGCTGACCCTCGACCCGGCGCAGCGCCAGAAGGTGCGCCTGGAGCAGGTGGGGCTCACCGCGTTCGGCCGGACCGTCGAGACGACCGGCACGGTCGCCTTCGATCAGAATCGGACGACCCAGGTGCTGGCGCCGATCTCGGGGCCGGTGGCGCGCCTGGAAGTCCAGGTGGGAGCGCGGGTCGGCCGCGGCCAGGCCCTGGCGACCGTCGCCTCCCCCGACTTCGCGACCGACGTCAGCGCCCTCCGCAAGGCCTTTGCCACGGCGAAGAACGCCCGGCGGGTGGCGAGCCTCGACGAGGAGCTGTTCAAGAACGAGGCGATCGCGCGGCGGGACATGGAGCAGGCGGAGACCGACGCGGTCGCCGCCGAGGCCGACCGCGACGCCGCCCTGGAGCAGCTCCGCGCCCTGGGGGTCGACAAGAATACCCTTGAGGACATCATGGCCAACAAGCCGGTGGCCGCCGGCGGCGGCGTCATCCGCTCGCCCCTGGCCGGCACCGTGGTCGAGCGGCTGATCACCCCCGGCCAGCTCCTCCAGGCGGGGACGACGCCCTGCTTCACGGTGGCGGATTTGAAAACGGTCTGGGTGATGGGGAACATCTTCGAATCCGATCTGCCGTTCGTCGCCCCCGGCGACCGGGCCGAGATCACCGCCGGGGCCGGCGGCGCGCCGGTCGCCGGCCGGGTGGACTACATCGCCGCCATCGTCGACCCGACGACCCGGGCGATCCCCGTCCGCATCGTCGCCCCGAACCCCGGGGAAGTCTTCAAGCGCGATCTCTATGTGCGGATCGCCATTCATTCGACCCACCAGAGCAGCGGCCTCCTGGTGCCGGTCGCCGCGGTGCTGCGGGACGACGACAACCTGCCGTTCGTCTTCGTGGCGGACGCCTCTGGCGCCTTCGGCCGCCGCCGCGTCGAGATCGGCGCGCGGGTGGGCGACCGCCAGCAGATCACCTCGGGCCTGACTCCCGGCGAGACGATCGTCGCCGACGGCGGCCTCTTCCTGCAGTCGGCGGAGAACCAATGAGCCCCGCGGAGCCGCAGGAGACCCCGCCGACCCCCGAGCCGGCCTCGATGATCCATCGGATCGTCGCCACCGCCCTCCGGCAGCGCTTTCTCATCCTGCTCGCGGCGGTGCTCTTGATCGGCGCGGGGATCTGGTCTTTCGAACGGCTGCCGGTCGACGCCTACCCGGACCTCTCGCCGCCCCTGGTCGAGATCGTCACCCAGTGGCAGGGGCATGCGGCGGAAGAGGTCGAGCGGCTGATCACCGTGCCCATGGAGGTCGAGATGAACGGCCTCCCCGGCTTGACCGTCGTGCGCTCGATCTCGCTCTACGGGCTGTCGTCCGTCCGCGTCACCTTCGCCAACGGCACCGACAGCTATTTCGCCCGCCAGCAGGTGTTCGAGCGGCTGCCGGACGTCGCGCTGCCGGAAGGCATCACGCCTTCGGTCTCGCCGCTCTTCTCGCCCTCCGGCCTGATCTACCGCTACGTGCTGGACAGCCCGGACCGCTCGCCGATGGAATTGAAGACGATCGAGGACTGGATCGTCGAGCGCCAGTACAAGTCGGTCCCCGGCGTCGCCGACGACTCGGGATTCGGCGGCCAGACCCAGCAGTATCAGGTGCTCATGGACCCGGCGAAGCTCGCCGGCGCCGGCCTCTCGGTCCCTGTCGTCGTCGCCGCTTTAGGCGCCAACAACGGCAACGCGGGCGGCGGCTTCTACTCGCAGGGCGGCCAGTTCTACTACGTGCGCGGGCTCGGCCGGTTGAACACCCCCGAGGACATCGGCAACGTCGTCCTCGCGGTGCACAACGGGATTCCGGTGCTGGTCAAAGACGTCGGGCGGGTGGTCATCGGGGAGGCGCCGCGGCTCGGCCAGTTCGGTTTCAACCAGCGGGACGAGGCGGTCGAGGGCGTCATCCTGATGCGCCGCGGCGAGCAGGCCCAGGTGGTCCTGGAGCACCTGGAGAAGAAGACCCGGGAGCTCAACCGCTCGGTCCTGCCGCCGGACGTCAAGATCCGCCCCTACTACGACCGCCGCGACCTGATTGCGCTCACCACCCGCACGGTCGAGGACAACCTGCTGCGCGGCATGCTTTTCGTCGTCGTCGTCCTCATTTTCTTCCTCTACGACTTCCGCTCCGGCCTGATCGTCGCGTGCACCATTCCGCTCTGCCTGTTCTTCGCCTTCATCTGCCTCGACCTGAAGCACGTCCCGGCGAACCTGCTCTCGATCGGCGCCATCGACTTCGGGATCCTGGTCGACGGGGCGGTGGTGATGGTCGAGAACATCTTCCGCCAGCTGGCCCTGCGGCGAGGGCAGGCGTACTCCATCCGGCAGGTGATCCTGGAGGCGGCGGGCGAGGTCGACCGGCCGATCTTCTACGCGGTGGCGGTGATCATGGCCGGGTTCCTCCCCATCTACGCGCTCTCCGGCCCCTCGGGGGAGCTGTTCCGGCCGATGGCGGACACCACCATCTTCGCGCTTTTAGGCTCGCTCCTCCTCACCCTCACGCTCCTCCCCGTCCTCTGCGCCTGGGTGCTCCGGAAGGGGGTGCGCGAACGGCGCAACGTCGTCTTCGAGGCGATCAAGTCGGCCTATGCCAAGGTGCTCGACGTCTGCCTCGCCCACCCTTGGGCCACCACTCTCGTCTCGGTGCTTCTCTTCCTCGCCTCGCTCCTCCTCCTCCCGGGGATCGGCTCCGAGTTCATGCCGCACCTGGACGAGGGCGCTCTGTGGATTCGCGCCAACATGCCGGCCACCATCTCGTTCGAGGAGGCGGCCCGCATTTCACCCCAGGTGCGGGCGATCCTCAAGTCTTTTCCCGAGGTCACGGAGGTCGCTTCCGAGCTCGGCCGCCCGGACGACGGCACCAATCCGACCGGGTTCTTCAACGACGAGTTCTTCGTCGGCTTGAAGCCCTACGCGGAGTGGCACGGCCGGTATCGCACCAAGGCGGCGCTCGTCAAGGCGATCGACCAGAAGCTCGCGGCCTTCCCGGGGATCGTCTTCAACTACACGCAGCCCGCCGAGGACGCCGTCGACGAAGCCGAGACGGGGTTGAAGAGCGCCCTCGCCGTCAAGCTCTTCGGCTCCGACTTGGCGGTGCTCGAAGCCAAGGCCAAGGAGATCCAGCGGGTGCTCTCGGGAGTTCGCGGCATCGCCGAGATCACCGTCGTCAAGCAGCTCGGCCAGCCCAGCCTCACGGTGAGCGTCGACCGCGGCAAGATCGCCCGCTATGGCTTGAACGTCGCCGACGTCAACGGCCTGGTCGAGGCGGCGGTGGGCGGCGCCACGGCGACCCAGGTGGTGCAGGGAGAGAAGACGTTCGACCTCGTCGTCCGCCTGGAGCCGCAGTTCCGGCAGACGCCGGAGGCGATCGGCAACCTCCTCATCGCGACCCCGGGCGGCCAGCAGGTGCCGCTCAAGGAGGTGGCGGCGATCCAGGTCGAGAACGGCGCGTCCTTCATCTACCGCGAGAACAGCGCCCGCTTCATCGGCATCCAGTACTCGATCGAGGGCCGGGACCTGGCGGGGGCGGTCGAGGACGCGAAACGGCAGGTCGAGGCCAAGGTGAAGCTCCCCGCCGGCTACACCGCCGTCTGGGGCGGCGAGTACGAGGATTTCACCGCCTCGCGCCAGCAGCTGCGGCTCATCCTGCCGCTGACGATCATCCTCATCTTCCTCCTTCTCTTCCTCCTCTACAGCAACTTCAAGTTCCCCGTCATCACCGTGCTTGCCGTCCTCCTCTCGGCGCCGATCGGCGGCCTCCTCGCCCTGCGGCTCTCGGGCACGCCGTTCTCGGTCTCGTCCGGCATCGGCTTCCTGGCGCTCTTCGGGGTCTCGGTGCAGACCGCGGTCATCTTCATCTCCTACGCCAACGAGCTGCGGACGGGCGGGATGGCGGTCGCCCCGGCGACCCGCGAAGCCGCCATCTTAAGGCTGCGACCGATCATGATGACCGCTCTGGTGGCGGCGTTCGGGCTCTTGCCCGCCGCCCTCTCGACCGGAATCGGCTCCGACTCCCAGCGTCCCTTCGCCCTGGTCATCGTCGGCGGTCTCTTCTCCCGCCTGCTGATCAGCGTCTTCCTGATGCCGGCGCTCTACGCCATCGTCGCCCGACCGGGCGATCACCTGGAGGTCTGAGGCGGCATCTCCCCCAGGTGCTCGCCCTTCCAGCGCATCGCCATCAGGATGCGGTTGTAGCCGCTCGGGTGATCGAAGAAGACGAATTCCTCGATCGGGCCGGGGTGGAGCTTCCGGTACTCGCCGAGTTGCAGGGCCACCTCGGACATGCCGTCCGGCTGACGGCTGGCATTGATGCCAAAGACGTCGGCCTCGGTCTCCGCGGTCCGGGTCATGGTGTTGAGGACCGGCGTGAGGACGAAGAAGTAGAGCGAGAAAACGGCGACGAAGAGCGGCAGGGCGGCGTAGTCGCCGAGGCCGGAGAGGCCCCAGCGCGGCCCCCAGCGCTCCAGGGCCCGGGTGTAGGCCCAGCGCAGGAAAGTGAAGCCCAGGAAGAAAATGACGCTCATGTCGACGATCGACTTGTAGATGTGGTTCAGCACGTAGTGCCCCATCTCGTGTCCCATCACCGCCTCGATCCCGGGGAGCGAGGTGCGGGCGAGCAGGTTGTCGTTGAGCTCGACCCGCATGGTGCTGCCGAAGCCGGTGACGTGCGCGCTCACCCGCTTGGTCTGCTTCGAGGCGTCCTGCACCCAGACGTGGCTGGCGGGGATGCCGTTGGCTCGGGCGAGCGACAGGATGGGACCGCGGACGGCGGGGTTCCTGAGCTCGGTCATGGTGTTGAACACCGGCTCGATCCAGATCGGGGCGACGAGGATGCCGAAGGTCGTCAGGACGATCGACAGCACCGTTCCCCAGATCCACCAGGTGCGCGGCTTGGCGCGGAGGAAAGAGTAGAAGGCCGCGATCGCCAGGCTGCCGAAGATCAGGTCGAGCACCAGCCCCTTGCCCGCCTCGCCGAACCAGCCGCCCAGGGTGAGGTTGGACATCTTGTACTGGTGCTCGCGGAAGTAGCCCTCGTAGATCGCGAGCGGCAGTCCGAGGACGGCCGTCGCCACGACGTACTGCAGGCCGTAGAGCAGGCCGTGGACGAAGCCGAAGCGGGTGATGCGTTCGGCGAAGTTGCGCATGCGCACGGAGAGGCCGGTGCCGAGGAGCAGCCAGGCGACGGCCAGGCCGTAGAGAAAATCCCACAGCTGCAGCCAGTAGCCGCCCTCGAAATAGGCGTCGGAGCGCGCCCGGGCGTCGGCGGGGAGGGTGTCGAGCCAGGCCTCCGTCGCCTTGACCGGATCGAAGACGCCGCCGGCCGCCGGCGCCTGGGCGGCCAGGGGCACCGGTGGTGGTGGCGGCGGGGTCGGCTCGACCGCCTTCACCGCCAGGGGAAAGAGAAGCGCCGCCAGAAGGGCGAGCGGGGCAAGCCGAGCCATCCGGGTCATCCAGGTCATGGGGGGACCGTCCTTTCGTCTTCGACTTCTTACGCCACGGAGAGCGGTAAGTTACAGCGGGCGCGGGTCCGTCCGCAGTTCAAACGGACCCCGCACCGGCTACTGCTCGTCGGCCGAGGGGCCGTAGATCGAGGGGACGGCCACGTCGTTCAGCCGCAGGTAGACGCTCAACTGGCCGCGGTGGTGGATGGTGTGGTGGATGACCACGCTGTTCAGGGCGCCGACCCTGGGGAGGGTGAAGATCACCTGCTCGCCGCGCCGCATGGTCCAGGCCTGGCCGAAGGTGTCGTCGCCCGTCGCCTCGATCGCAGCCCGGCCCGTCGCCACGTTGGCGTCGAAGAGGTCGAGGATCTCCTGGCGGGTGGCGAGGATCTTCGGTGCAGCGCCGGCGGCCCGCGCCGCCGCGAGGTCGAGGCCCTCCTGGGTGAGCGTGAGCGCGGCGTAGCCGGGGATCTCGGCGAGATGGGTCGCCAGGCGACCCAGGGTCATCGACTTGGCGTGGGGCTGCCAGTTGAGGCGGTCCTCGGGGATGCGGTCGAGGACGCGACGGGTGGTGGCCATCTCCTGGGTGAACTCGGGGAGCAAACGGTGGGCAATGGACATGCGGGTCTCCTGGGGGTCGTTTGGCCTGCCATCCTAAAGAAGGACCGGGCGGAGGACAAGCCGGCCCCTCCGCCTCGCCGGGGTGGTATGCTGCCGGGCACCGTCTCCGATCTCCGGAGGACAGCCGTATGACGACCGCCGAGATCACCGCCGCGATCGCGAGCCGCATGGGCTTCGTCCCGCCGTTCTTCCAGCCGGCGGAGGAGAGTCCCCTGCTGCTCGGCCAGCTCTGGCAGCAGACCCTCTCGGCCGACCTCGACAACCCGCTGCCGGCGCGGTTCAAGGAACGGCTCTCCGCCTATCTCTCGCGCTACTGCACGGTGCCCTACAGCCTCGTCTGCCACAGCTGCGCCCTGGCCGCCCTGGGCGTGGCGCCGGCCGAGATCCTGACGCTCCTGGAGACGCCGGTGCCGGGGGAGGGCGAGGTCGAGCGCGCGCTCGACCTCCTCGGGGAGCAGGCCGCCCCCCTCGCCGCCTTCCCCGACCCGGACTCCGTCCTCGCCGCCGCCATCCTGCGCATCGCCGTCTACTTCTTCCTGAACCGCGACCGCGCGGCGCGCTGCCGGGCGGCCCTGCGGCGCCTCCTGGGCGACTGCGACTACAACCACCTGATCGCCCTCCTGGCCCACGTCAAGGCCAGCCACGTCTGGGTCGAGGCCCATCCCGAGCTCAGCTACGAGCTCGACAAGCGCGCCCAGGACCACCTCCCCGGCCTGCTCGCCGGCGAACCGCGCCTGGCCGAGCTCTTCCGCCTCTACCGCGAGCGGGCGCGGCGCGAGTACCGCCGGCTGGAGGAGCGGCTGGTGGCCGATCTCGACCGCCATCGGCAGGCCGAGGTGGAGCGCACCGGCCTGCTCGAACGCGAGCGGGTGGCGCGCGCGGAGGCCGAGGCGGCGAGCCGGGCCAAGGACGACTTCCTGGCCACCATCTCCCACGAGCTGCGCACCCCCCTGACCGCCGTCCTCGCCTGGCCGCTCATCCTGCGCGGCAAGCTCGACGACAAAGCCGCCCTGACCCACGGGCTGACGGTGATCGAGCGCAACGCCCAGCTCCAGGCGCAGATCATCGAGGACCTCCTGGAGGTGTCGCGGATCGTCGCCGGCAAGCTCCGGCTGGACCTCCGGCCGCTCGAGCTCACCGCCGTGCTCGCCGCCGCCGCCGACGCCGTGCGCCGGGCGGCGGAGACCAAGGGGGTGACGCTCGCCGTCCAGGTCGACGAGCCGGTGGGGCTAGTCCAGGGCGACCCGGCCCGCCTGCAGCAGATCCTCTGGAACCTGCTGTCGAACGCCATCAAGTTCACCGGCCCCGGCGGCAGAGTGGAGATGGCGCTCGAACGGACGCCCACCCACGCCGTGATCCGGGTGCGGGACGACGGGATCGGCATCGCGCCCGAGTTCCTGCCCCACGTCTTCGAGCGCTTCCGCCAGGCCGACAGCTCGACCACCCGCCGGCATGGCGGGCTGGGGCTGGGGCTCGCCATCGTCCGCCACCTGGTCGAGCTGCACGGCGGAACGGTCGTGGCCGACAGCGCCGGACCGGGCCGGGGCTCGGCCTTCGTCGTGGAGATCCCCCTGCTCGCGCCGGAGATGCCGGACATGCCGGAGATGCCGGAGATGTTGGAGGCCTCGGAACGGCTCCCGCCGCGCCGTGTCACCGGGGCGGCGGCCGCCGCCCCGCGGGCCGACCTCTCCGGGCTCTCGCTGGTGATCGTGGACGACGAGCCCGACACCCTGGAGATGCTGGCCGAGGTGCTCTCGGCCCACGGCGCCGCGGTCCGCGCCTGCCGTGGGGCGGCGGAGGCCCTCGCCGCCCTCGCCGAGCAACCCGCCGACGCTCTCCTCTCGGACATCGCCATGCCGGAGGCGGACGGCTACGAGCTGATCCGCCGGGTCCGCGCCCTCCCCGGCCGGAACGGCACCCTGCCCGCGGTCGCCCTCACCGCCTACGCCCGGGCCGAGGACCGCGACCGCTCGCTCGCCGCGGGCTACCAGGTCCACCTCGCCAAGCCGGTCTCCCCCGCCCACCTGGTGGCGACGGTCCAGCGCCTGGCGCGGTAGCGGCCCCGCCAGTGGCCGCAGGCTCAGGCGCCCACTTCGTGCGCCAGCCCCTTGGCGATGGCGTCGTCGAGCAGGCCGCGGAGCTTCGTCTCCGCCTCCTGGGCGAGCTTCTCCTGCTGCTTGCCGAGCTCGCCCTGCTGCTTGCCCAATTCGTCCTGCTGTTTGCCGAGCGCGTCCTGCTTCTTCCCCAGCCCGTCCTGCTGCCTGCCGAGCTCGTTCTGCTTCTTCCCGAGGGCGTCCTGCTCGTGCCCGGTGCCCTTGCCCGAGCGCGCCTCCTCCCCAGCCATCCGGGCCTGCTCGGCTCCCAGCTTCGACTGCTGCGCGCCGAGCTTCGCCTGCTCCGCTCCCAGGGCCGCCTGCTGGCTGCCGAGCTCGGCCTGGCGCGAGCCGAGCTCCGCCTGGCGCGCTCCCAGCTCGGCCTGGGGAGCGAACAGGGCGCGGGCCGCCCGCAGGGTCTGCGGGTCGTGGACGACATACTCCTTGCCGCCCCGGCGGAACCAGAGGAGCTCCGTCTCGCCCGGCTGCAGGAACTGGCGGGCGTGGGAGACGTCTTCCGTAGAGCCCATCATCGTCGACGAACCGTCGGCCGAGAGGAGGACGAACTCGCCGTCGTCGGGACCCTTGTGGGGATGCAGCGGCTTGGGCGGATGCGGCGCGGCGGGAGCGCGCGGCGATGTCGGCGATATCGGCGATATCGGCGGCGTGGGTGGCGAGGGAGGCGGGCCGGCGGCGGCGCGCAGGGGCTGGGAGGCCGCCTGGGCCGCCACGAGGCGGAAGGGGATCAGGCCGACGACGGCGAGGAGGACCAGGAGGACCCACCAGGCCACGGAGGGACGTTTCTCGGCAGCGTGACTCAGCATCTGCAATCTCCTCTTGAGATGATGGCGCGAGGGTGCCGCGGTGGCGGCGGTAAGAGCGGTCGCCCGCGGCCCGACTCCCAGCTTCAGGAGCATGCGGCCATAAGCCTGCGGCGCCGCGCCGAGCACGGCGAGCACCTCCGCGTCGCAGGCCGCCTCGCGGGCGAGGGCGTACTCCCGGGCGGCGAGGGCCGCTAACGGGTGGAAGAAGAAGAGCCGCTCGGCCAGGGCCGGCACCCAGCCCAGCCAGAGGTCGCGGCGGCGCAGGTGGACCAGCTCGTGGCAGAGGACCATCGAGAGCTCGGGCGCCGAGAGCCGGTCGAGCTGCGGCCGGGGCAGGAGCACCCGCGGCCGCCAGAGCCCGGCCGCCTGCGGGGTCGCGACCTCCGCCGCGGCGAGGACCGGGGCGCCGGAGATCCCCACCCGGCGGCAGAGCTCGGTCCAGAGCGCCGCGATCCAGCCGGTGGTCACCGCCGCGGAGGAGCGGAGGACCCGCCGGAGCCGCCGGAGCTGCCGGGCGGCAAACGCCAGCTGGACGGCGACGGCGAGGAGCCAGAGGGTGCCCACCGCCGAGGCGGCGGCGAGCCCGAAGGACCGGAAGGGCGCCGGGAGGGGGGTCCCTCCCCCCTGGGCGGGGGCGGGTTGGACGGATTGGGTCAGGAGGGGGGCGGCTCCCCCAGGGACTGCCGCCGACACCGCAGTGACCGCCGCCGGCCCCGCCGGCAGCAGCGGGAGACGCACGGGGGTCAGGCCGATCAAGCCGACGAGGAGCCGCAGGCAGGCGATCCACCAGAGCCAGGTGCGGAGAGCCGCCGGCAGGCGCGGGACGAGCCGGCAGAGACCCCAGACGGCGAGGATCAGGAGCCCTCCCGAAAGCGAGGCGCGACCGAGCACCACCGCCATCTGTCCGGCCCACTCGGCCATCGCGAGGAGAGCGTTCATACCGGCTCCTTCCTCTGCGAGTGGAGCTTCTCCACCAGTTTTTCGAGCTCGGCAAGCTCCGTATCCGAGACCTCCGCGGCCTCGGTCAGATAGGCGACGAAGGGGGAGAGCGAACCGCCCAGGGTCCGCTCCACGAAGTCATGGACGACCCCGTGGAGCAGCTCGCCGGAGGTGGCGCGCGCGGCGTAGTGGAAGACGCCGTCGACCGGCCGCCGTGAGAGATACCCCTTGGCGCGCAGGCGCTCCATCATGGTGAGGACGGTCGAGCGCGCCAGGCCGCGCGGCGCGCCGAACCCCTCGGCCGCCTGGCCGACGGTCGCCTCCCCCTGCCCCGTCACGTACTGGAGGAGCGCCAGCTCCTGGTCGCCGATGGTCTTCGCTTTCATCCGTACCCCGCTCCTTAACGACAACTGTAGTCAGGATAACCGTGACTACAACTGTCGTCAAGGGGGTGTACGGAGATTCCCCCGCCGGGGTTTCCTACCAGACGAAGACGAGATGGAAGGGGATGCCCTCGCGGTTCCAGTCGGCGGCGGCGGCGAGCCAGGTCTCGACCAGGGTCCCGGCGGTGCGGTGGCCGCGCTCCCAGAAGCGGGTGGCGTGGTCGATGAAAAGGACGTACCCGGTGCCCGGCACCCAGGAGAGGTCGCGCAGGCATTCGTCGAGGGCGTCCCAGTTGTGGCCGAAGTAGTCGGGGAAGCCCAGCGCCTCGGCGAGGAAGGCGAAGAGCTGGCGGTCCTCCTCGATCTGGCCGCCGTCGATGGCGGCGGCCACCCGGCCGGGAGCGGCGGCGCGCAGGGGGGCCGCCGCCTCGGGAGAGACGAAGTGGATCGAGCAGAAGGAGGGAGTCTTCAGGTCCTCTTCGGTCATCGCAGGGCCTCGGGGTCGAGCTTCTGGAAGGTCCGGTAGTGGTCGCGGGTGTAGTAGAGCTCCCCGCCGTTGCCGCGGATGATCCGCCGGGCGCCGCGGTCGGAAGCGCCGGGGGTCTCGACCGTGTACTCGTGGTAGTAGCCGCGCGGCCGGGCAGGCAGGCGCCCCTCGCGGTTGCCGAAGACCACGCCATCCTGGTGGTGGTGGAAGGGGCCGCCGGCGTGGATGAGGTCGAGCGTCCGGCGGACCTCGCGCCGCTCGGCCTCGTCGTGGAAGGTCGCGTCGCCGGCCGCGGCGTGCGCGGAGTGATGGGAACGGGCTTCGACTGGGGCTGCCGGCCAGAGCAGGGCGAGGAGCGCCAGGAGGCCGAGGCCTCCCAGAAGACGGCGAAGGCTCCGTGTCACGATGGCTCTTCCTCCCATTTCGTCACCTCGTAGGTCCACAGCTGGATCTCCGGCGACCAGAAGGTCGGCGCGAGGCCCGCCTTGTGTTTCAGCTGGGCGAGGAAGCTCTCCGGGTCGGGCAGCTGCTCCCACACCTGGGGGAGGAAGGTGCCGCGCGCCCCCCGGTAGTCGAGGATGACGCCGTCCCGGCCGGGGCGGAGCCGGGCCCGGGCCTCGGCCTCGTCGCGGACCGGCAGCGGCACCGGAGGGGAGAGCAGCGAGACCTCGACGGCGATGCGCGGCAGCTCCTCCCGGGTGAGCGGCGGGAAGCGGTTGTCGCGGAAGGCCGCGGCCCGGGCGTTGGCGCGCACGTCCTCGCCGAGCGGCTGATAGGCGTAGAGGCTCCCCACGCAGCCGCGCAGGTTTCCGTTCAGAGTCAGGGTGACGAAACAGGCGCCGGGCTCGGCGAGCCAGGGCTCCGGATGCGGCACCGCCCGGCCTGCTCCCAAAGCCTCGGCGAGGCTCTCGCGGGCGATGGCGAGGAGGACCCGACCGCGGTCAGGAGGCATGAAATGCGAAGGCTCCGTAGCCCACCACCTGCCGGCGATCGCCCGCCGTGTCGCCCGAATTGCGCAGATCGAGGAGGCTGGGGACGAGCCCCCGCCGCCGCGCCGCGAGGAGGAGGCCGTTGATCGGAAAGGCGCCGCAGGCCCGCTGCGGATCGATCGGCCCTTCGAGGCGCAGGATCGCGTCCGCGGTCTCCCGGTCGATCCGCCGCGCCGTGTCGTAGGGGAGGTAGTGCGAGAGGTCGGAGCTGATCACGACCACCGTCTCCTCCTCCCCCCAGACCTGCTCCAGAACCTCCGCCACCTCCTCGCCACTCGCCTCCCCCACCACCAGAGGGAGGAGCTTGACCTCGCCCAGGAGGATCTGGAGGAAGGGGATCTCCACCTCCAGCGAGTGCTCGGCGGCATGGGCCTCCGGCTGCAGCCGCACCTGGGGGAGCCGCGACACCGCGCGGGCCATCTCGGGGTCGATGGGCAGCACGCCCAGGGGGGTGGCGAAGCCCTTCGCCTCGGGAAGGGCGAGGCCGCGGACCGGCACCCGGTGGGCCGGTCCGAGGAGGACCACCCGGCGGATCGTCGCGGCATTCGGAGCAAGAGCGGCGAAGGCGCTCCCCGCGATCGGTCCGGAGTAGACGTAGCCGGCATGCGGGGCGATGATCGCCTTGGGCGCCTTGGGCGCGG
>DASQPA010000247.1:0-8422 GCA_035644215.1 Thermoanaerobaculia bacterium | reverse complement strand
TTCCCGGGCTCGACCTCCGTCCGCATCCGCAGCCGGTACCAGCGGCCGGGCTGCGGATCGACCCCGGTGTCGGGGTGGCCCTCGAAGGTCGTCCCCTGGGCGATCAGCCAGAAGCTCCCCGGCCGGCCGGCCTCGGACTTCACCCGGCGCAGGCGGAGCATCCGGTCCTCCCCCAGGACGTAGCGGCTGTGGACGGCGATGCCGGCGCCCACGTTCGGGTTCGAGATCCAGCTGTCGCACACCATCTCGTAGCCGCTCCAGGCGAGCGGGCCGCCTTCGTCGGCGAGGTCTCGGGGCGCGGGGTCGTAGTGCAGGTAGAAGTCTTTGTAGGGTAGGGTCCGCTCACCGGAGAGCCGCCAAAGGCCGTGCTGCCGGACCATGCGGAACGGCGGGTGCCAGTGGGGGACGTAGGCGTCCTCCCCCACCTGCTGGTTCAGGCCGAGGAGGAGGACCGGCCGCTCTCCCCCCAGCCGCACTCCCTGGTTCGACAGCCAGTCGATCCCGGCCTCCCGGAGGGCGGCGACGATCAGCCCCTGGTACTCGCTGTGCCCCTGGACGGCGTAGACCGGAGCGATGGCGCGCAGCTGGGCGAGGAAGGCGGTGGCGGCCGCGGTGTGGCGGGCGAAGGGTTCGAGGTCGGGCACGTCGCGGACCAGGTCGCCGGAGAGGAGGATGACGTCGGGATGGGCCTGGGCGACGCTCCGCAACAGGCGGCGCAGGAGCGGCTCCTCACGTGCGATGTGGAGGTCCGAGAGGTGGACGACGCGCAGGGGAGAGGCGTCGATCGCGATCCGCGCCCGGTCCTCGAAGAGCAGCAGGTGCGGCTCGACGACGAAGGCGTCGAAAGCGAGGAGGGCCGCGAGGAGAAGGGCGGCCCGGACGTATCGTCGCCGGAAAAAGCTCACCAGGGCAGGGCGGCGGGCGGCGGGGGTTTGCGGCGGCCCAGGATGAAGAGGAGGAGCGAGCCGGCGACGAAGCCGCCGATGTGGGCGAAGAAGGCGACCCCGCCCGAGTGCGCCGTGGGCACCCCGAGCGAGGCGAGCCCGGAGAAGAACTGGATGAGGAACCAGATGGGCAAAAAGACGATCGCCGGCACCTGCATGATCTGGACGAAGATGCCCAGGAAGACGAGCGAGACGATGCGCGCCCGCGGATAGAGGAAGAGGTAGGCCCCGAGCACTCCCGAGATGGCCCCCGAGGCGCCGATCATGGGGACCGTCGAGGCGGGGTCCATGAACGCCTGGGCCGCCGTGGCGGCGAATCCCGAGGCGAGATAGAAGAAGAGGAAACGCAGGTGCCCCAGGTGGTCCTCGACGTTGTCGCCGAAGATCCAGAGGAAGAGCATGTTGCCCAGAAAATGGGTCCAGCCGCCATGGAGGAACATGGAGAGGAGGGCGGAGGCGAAGCCGGCGGGCAGGCTGCCGCCCCCCACGCTCCCGAGACCGCCAAGATACCGGGCGGGTACGAAGGCGGCCTGCAGGATGAACGGCTGGATGTTGGGGCCGAGCGACAGCTCGTAGAGGAAGAGGACGGCGTTGGCGGCGATCAGGAGGATCGTCACCCCCGGCCGGGTGCGGCTCGGATTGAGGTCTCGTAAGGGGATCATTCCGTCGACCGGGGCCGGGTCCTCTCCCACTCCTCCACCGAGCGCACCCGGTGGACCCGCATCAGGTTGGTGAGCGGCCGCTCGCGGATGGGGTGGCCCATGAGCACGATGATCCGCGCCCCCGGTTCCGCGAGCCCTGCCGCCTGCAACTGGCGGTCGACCGCCTGCATGACGCCGTCCAGGTGCTCCACCTCGCCCGGCGCCACCAGCGGCCGCACCCCCCAGACGAGTTGCAGCTGGCGGGCCACCTCTTCGTTGGGAGTCAGGGCGACCAGGGGGACGGACGGCCGGTAGCGGGCGGCCAGGCGGGCGGTGAAGCCGCTCTGGGTCCAGGCCACGATGCGGTCCACCTCGAGCTCCCCGGCGGCGTAGACCGCGGCGGCCGAGACGACGTCGGGGACGTCCGGGGAGAGATCGATCCCCGGCCGGTCGTGGAGGGCGTCCTGGCCGTCCACCCCGAGCGCCAGCTCGAAGGCGTGCCGCGCCTGGGCGTCGGCCAGCGGGCGCAGGAGGGTGTGGCGGCCGGCGTGGTGCTGGCGGTCGTAGCTCTCGGCCTCCAGGATGATCTGCGCCATGGTGGCGACCACCGCCACCGCATGCCGGCCGACCGCGGTCTCGCCCGAGAGCATGAGGGCGTCGGCGCCGTCGAAAACCGCGTTGGCCACGTCGGTCGCCTCGGCGCGGGTGGGCCGCGGCTGCTCGATCATCGATTCGAGCATCTGGGTGGCGACGATGACCGGCTTGCCGGCCCGCCTCCCGGCGGCGACGATCTTCTTCTGCAGCACGGGCACCGTGGAGAGCGGCACCTCGACCCCCAGATCGCCGCGCGCCACCATGACCCCGTCGGAGACGGCGACGATCTCCTCCAGGTGCTCGACGGCGGTCGCCCGTTCGAGCTTGGCGATGATCGGCAGCAGCCGGTTGGCCGGGCCGGCGCCCGGGGGGCAGGCGATCTGGCGCAGGACGTCGCGGACGGCGCGGACGTGCGCCGCCTCGCCGACGTAGGAGGCGGCGAGAAAATCCGCCCCTTCCCTTACGGCGAAGGCGATGTCGTCTCTGTCCTTGTCGGAGATGGTGAAGGGGAGGTGGGTGTCCGGGAGGTTGATCCCCTTGCGGGTCGAGACCTCGCCGGGGTTGACCACCCGGGCGCGGATCCGCGATCCCTGCTTGGCCTCGACCCGGAGCTCGACCAGGCCGCTGTCGATGAGCATCCGCTCGCCGGGGATCAGGTGGCGGAGGAACTCGGGATCGTCGACCGGGAGATCGACCCCGGTGCTCCCGGCCGCCGCCGGACCCAGGGTGATCGCCTCGCCGGCCGTGAGGGTCCGCCGGCCGCCGGGCACCTGGCCCAGCCGGTAGCGCGGTCCCATGAGGTCGACGATCACCGGCAGGTGCCGGCCGAGGCGAGCCTCGACCCGCCGCACCCGCGCGATCCGCTCCGCGTGCTCGGCGTGGGTCCCATGGGAGAGGTTCAGGCGGATGAGGTCGACCCCCGCCTCGACCAGCTCGGCCAAGACGCTCTCCTCCGACGACGCCGGCCCTAAGGTGGCGACGATCTTGGCCCGGCGTTCCATGGGGGGAGAGTATATGTCCCGGCACAGGTGGCCTGGCATCGCCGCAGCAGATCCGCAGGAGACGCAGGCAAGCGCGTAGAACTGGCCAGCGAGTCCCGTGAAGACGGGTTGCAGACATTATGCAGCTGGTACATAATGTTCCTGCTGCATAGTTCTGATGAAGCTACCTTTTCTTGACCGCGACGAGGAGACCGCGCGCTTGGCGCGGCTGCTGGAGAGCCGGGAGGGCTCCCTGGCGGTGCTCTATGGCCGCCGGCGCTGTGGCAAGTCGCGGCTCCTGCGTGAGGTCCTGCCGCAGGAGCGGTCCATCTACTACGTGGGGGACGAGCGGGAGGCCCCGCTTCAGCGAGCGAGCCTGGCTGCGGAGATTGCGCGCCTCCTGCCCGGATTCGACCGGGTGACCTACCCGGAGTGGGATGCGCTCTGCGCCCGCTTCTGGAACGAGGCCGCTCCCGGGACCGCGCTGGTCCTGGACGAGTTTCCGGCTCTGGCCGCCGTGGCCCGCGAGCTGCCCAGCGTCCTGCAGAGATACATCGATAGCTTCCCCGAGCGGCGACTCCACCTGCTTCTCGCGGGCTCCTCGCAACGCATGATGCAGGGCCTGGCGCTGGATCGCACGGCGCCGCTCTTTGGCCGGGCGCGGGAGATCCTCAGGATCGCCCCTCTCCGGGCCGGTTGGATCCAGGACGTCCTCCCCGCGAGCGATCCGGCCCAGGCGGTGGAGTCCTACGCCGTGTGGGGCGGCGTCCCACGGTACTGGGAGCTGGCGGGCGATCATCCGGACCTTCAAACGGCCATCCGGTCCCTGGTCTTGAGCCCGCTCGGGGTCCTCTACGATGAGCCCACGCGGCTGCTCCTGGATGACTTCCGCGACACGGCCCAGGCGGCGTCGATCCTCGGGCTGATCGGCCAGGGCTGCCACCGGATCTCCGAGATCGCGGCCCGCATGGGCAAGCCGGTCACCTCCCTGTCGCGGCCATTGGAACGCCTGATCGAGATGGATCTCGTGCTGCGGGAGACTCCTTTCGGCACTTCCGCGCGGACCAGCAAGCGCACCCTTTACCGAATTGCGGACCCCTTCCTGCGCTTTTGGTTTCGCTTCGTCCAACCCGATCGCTCACGGTTGGAAGCCCGGCACATCGCCGCCGTGGAGAGAGACGTGGCAGCCCGTTTTCCCCACCATGCCGGCGAGGTTTGGGAGGAGCTCGCGCGGGCGAGCGTACCGTGGCTCGACCTTTTCGGCCGGACCTGGGGACCCGCCGGTCGCTGGTGGGGCCCCGGCCTGGACCACCAGCCGCTGGAGATCGACCTCGTAGCCGAGAGCGAGGACCAGGCAGCGCTCCTCGTCGGCGAAGTCAAATGGACGGCGCCGGACGACCCGGCTCGCTGGCTGGAGGAGCTGGAAAGGAAGGCCGCCAGGTTGCCCTTTGCCGCGGGACGAGAGATCTTCCTGGCGCTGTGGCAGAAGACACCGGCCCGGGGGCCGGCGAGCCGGCAGATCCTCACCCCGCAGCAGGTGCTCGCCAGGTTGCGCTGACCCCGTGCCCGGGCTACCGATCAGACTGCCGGCGCGGGCTCAGGCTTGTGGCGCAGCACCCCTCTGACCAGCGGGAAGGTGGTCAGGGCGCCTACGGCGACAAGAGTCCAGCCGACCGTACGCCGCGGTTTGCGGCCGAGGCGATCGCCCAGCAGGAGGGCGACGCCGGCCCCCAGGGCCGCGCGGGTTCCTGCGATCATGCCGATCTGGGGCAGAGTAACGGTTCGTGAAAGCATGACAGCTCCCTTCTTGAGTTGCTGGGCGCGCGAAGCCCTGAAGCTCTTGCGCCGCCCGTCAGCAGGAGTGAGCAAGAGAGGTGCCATGGCATCGATCCTGAACCACTTTCCGGACGGGCGCGAAGGCGTGTCCCACAGTGGAGACCGCCAGATGCGCGCCCGAGGAGTCTGTCATGATCCGCAAGCTCAAGAGTGGCGAGTACCGGCTGTACTCGCGCAAGCAGGACCCGAAGACTGGGAAACGGCGCAACCTGGGGACCTTCAAGACTCTCGAAGCGGCCAAGCAGCACGAGCGCGACGTGCAGTACTTCAAGCACGGCGGCTGAGGGGCCGGCCTGCTGACCTTGTAGCGATTCCGGTCGTCAGGTAGCAGTCTTCGGCTTGCCGTACCGCTCGCGGATGTAGTCGAGCGGAGCCTGGCCCTCCCGCTGCGCCCGCTCCTCCAGGAAGCGAATCCGGTGGTTGTGGTCGTCGTATTGGCGATCGAGGGATCTGTAATACGAGATGAGGGCTGCCTCGCCCTGGTCGAGTCGGAGCGTCACCTCTTTACTCAGAGCCTGCATCTTCTCTTCCAGGCCGATCATCCCTTCGGCGAGGAGCTGGACTTCGCCGCGCACGCCCTCGACCGAGACCTGGGTCAGACGGATCTCGCCCTCCACCTTATCGAAGCGTGCCTCGACTCTCCGGTCGAGATCGTCGATCTTCCGATCGAGCGTCTCGAAGCGATCGTCGATCTTCCGGTCGAGCGTTCCGAAGCGCTCGTCAAGATAGGTCCTCAGCTCCTGGTCCATGGATCCCGGTCTCCCTTTGAGAAGATCCAGAGTACCATGGTCCCGGAAGAGCGGAGCGCCCGCCTCAGGTCCCCACCGGCGACTCGATGGGGGCTCTCTCGCGGGCGGGAGACTCGGGGGCGACGGCGGGGAAGGCCACGGCGACCGAGGTGCCGACCCCGGGGCTGCTCTTGACTGTGATCCGGCCGTTGTGGGTCTTGGCGATGCGCTCGACGATGGCGAGACCGAGGCCCGTGCCGCCTTTCCGCGTCGAATAGAAGAGGTCGAAAATCCGCCCCTGTTCCTCGGCGGGGATGCCGATGCCGTTGTCGACCAGCTCCAGGACCACCTCCGAGCCGTGCCGGTAGGCGAGGAGCCGGAGGAGCGGCGGACGGCCGCTCTCCTCGGTGGCGTTCAGGGCGTTCTGGGCGAGGTTCAAGAGCAGCTGGTTCAACTGGGCGGGATCGACCCGTAGCCGCGCCCCGCCGCTCCGGTCCTGAAGCTCGACCTCGACCCCCCGGCGCTGGATCTCGCCGGCGAGGACCGCCTGGACCCGCTCCAGGAGGCGCGCCGCCGGCACGTCCTCCAGCTCCAGGGGACGCGGCTTGGCGTAGGCGAGGAAGTCGGTCACCAGGTGCTCCAGCCGGCTGATCTCCGAACGGGTGATGGCGAGGAGCCGGCCGCCGGTCCGCACCCCGCCGGTGTGCGCGATCTCCTCCTCCAACATCTGCATGTTGAGGTTGAGCGAGTTCAACGGGTTGCGGATCTCGTGCGCCAGGCCCGAGGCGAGGGTGCCGATGTAGGCCAGCCGCTCGGCCTCCTTGGTCTTCGCTTCGAGGATGGCGGCGCGGCGCCAGAGGAGCCAGACGGCGATGTAGGCCGAGGTCAAGAGGAGGAGGGTGATGACCCCGATCACCGCCGCCCGCCGCACCAGGTCGACCCGCAGCAGCTGGACCCGGCGGGCGAGCTCCGGCCCGCTGATCCCCACCACCAGGGTGCCGAAATCGCCGATCGGCACCTGGATGCTCGGCACCTGGTACTGGAACTCCCGGTTGACGCTCTTGGTCTCCACCCGTGGCGCCAGCTCGGGGGTGCCGACCGTGGGGCCGCCGCCGGGCGTGCGGACCGGCACCGAGGCCTGGGTGCGGGCCTTGTAGACCAGGAGGTTGTTCTTGTCCCGGATCTCGACTTCCTGCACGATGTCGCGCTGGCGCATCACCGAGTCGATGTAGGTCTGGGTCTCGTGCTCGACCGCAATCGCCGTGTAGAGGTCCTTCCCCTTGCCCTCGGCCTGGTGCTCGATCTGCCGGGCGATCGTCTCGGCCTCGTTGCGGGTTTCGAGCAGCACCCGCTCCACCTCGCGCTCCGACAGGGAGCGGAAGATGAGCCAGCCGAAGAGCGCGATGTCGAAAAGGACGAAAAGCCCAAAGACGACGGACGCGATCAGGAGCCGGCGAGAGAAGGCCGAAGCCGGTGCGAGTGCCATCCTTGCAAGGATAACACCCGGGGGTGAGGGGCTACTCCATCCCCAGAAAGAACCCCTGCGCCGCAAAGAACCGGAACGCCTCCTGCACCTCCGCCGCCAGCGCCTCATCCGGGGTGTCGCTCGCGGCGGCCGCGGCGGCCAGGGCTTCCTCCACCCGGGCGCCGTCGAGGATCGCCGCGAGCAGGGCGTATCGGGTGGGAGTCAAGGAGTAGCGGCGGACGACGAAATCAGTGCGGGAGAGGGCCACGAGCTCGGGGGCGGGATCCGGGAGCGGCACCTCCGCGGTATCTCCCGCCAGCGCCGCCTGCCGGACGGCGGTGTAGTAGGCGTTCACCGGGTAGCGGAAGGCGAGGAGGCGCAGGCAGGGGACCGGCGGGAGGCGGGCGGCGGCGAAGCGCTCCGGCCCCAGGGCCGCCAGGGCCTCCGGCGCGAGCAGCGGCTGCCCCTCGGCCCCGGGGCCGTCGAAGACCCGGGCGATCGCCCATTCGAGGCGGGCGAGGTCGATCAGGAAGTCGGGCCAGGCCGCCGCCTCCGGGGTCTCGGCGGTCGGGTCGGCCAGATCGGCGACATTGGCGAGATCGACGGCATCGCGGTCGGGCCGCGTCTCGGCGAGGAAGCGGGGAAAGTCCTCCCCCAGCCGGTCGAGGGTATAGCTGCGCGACGGGTAGCGCTGCAGGTACTCGAAGGCGTAGCCGGCGAAGACCTCCTCGCCGAGCGCCTGCGCGAGCACCGGGAAGCGGTCGGCCAGGACTTCCAGGAGGCGGGCGTAGTAGGCGTGGGCGTAGATCCCCAGCCGCTCCTCGGCAGTGAGGTTGCGCGACGGCGCGATCACCGTCGCCAGCTCGCCGGGGCCGATCGGCAGGCGGCGCTGGGCCTCCTCCGAGCCGAGCCCCCCCGGAACCCCCTCCGGATGGATGATGACGGCCTGGAACCACTGCTGGACGACGTCGAGCTGCGGGCCTTCCGGCGGGACGGGGGGATGGGACGGCCGGCCAGGCCTCACGCCACCTCCGGCAGGACGTGGTGCAGGGGGTGGGGCACCGCGGAGAGATGAGCAGCCGGCGGGGTCACCGGCGGGGGCGCCGGGAGGCGGCCCACCGGGCCGGGCTCGGGGAGGGTCTCGCCCAGGTAGCGCTTGGCTTTCAGGACCTCCGCGTGGAGCACCGGGAAGGGGGGGATGCGGGCATCCCATTCGAGGAGGGTCGAGGCGCCG
>DASQPA010000246.1:0-6019 GCA_035644215.1 Thermoanaerobaculia bacterium | reverse complement strand
CCTTCAAGAGGCCCACGGCCGAGACGATCTGCCCCGGCGTGCAGTAGCCGCACTGGAAGGCGTCGTGCTTCAGGAACGCCGCCTGGACCGGGTGGAGCTGGTCGCCCTGCGCCAGCCCCTCGACGGTCGTCACCCGATGCCCCGCGGCCATGGCCGCGAGCGTCAGGCAGGAGAGCACCCGGCGATCGTCGACGAGCACCGTGCAGGCGCCGCACTGGCCGTGATCGCAGCCCTTTTTGGTGCCGGTGAGCGCCAGGTCCTCGCGCAGGGTGTCGAGCAGGCTGGCCCGGGGGTCGAGCCGAAGCTGGCGCACCTGGCCGTTGACGTTGAGCGAGACCGGGATCGTGGCGCCTCCCGGATGCGGGGTGGCGGGGTGTCCGGCCGGCGCCTTGGGCACCGTGGACTTGACCGCCGCGGCGGCGACGCTCACGACCGGCAGCGCCCCCAGGGACATGCCGATGAAAACGCGGCGGCTCAGGCCCTCGGCGTGGCCGCTCTCGGTCGGTTCCAGAGCGAGGTCGTCGGAGACGCCGGCCTCCCTCTCCTGCCCCTCGCCGTCGCTCGTGTCGTCTGGGCTCACGATGCCTCCTTCCTGCGGCGCGCCCCAAGGAGGGTGCGTCCGCCGGGAGGCAGGTGCAAGAAATGTTCCTTGAAAGCCACGTGAGCCGGTCTGCCGGCCACGCAGCTCTTCCTCACAGCACTTTGAGCCACCTACCCAGGGCGGTCTTCGTGGCATCCGCGTAGCCGTTGTAGGCGTTTGCATGGTCGCGGTTCGGGACCTGCGCTGTATCGCCGCCGTAAGAGATCCTGATCGTGACATTGGGGTGATCCGTTTTGAACTGGGCGATCACGGCCTGGCAACTGGTGCAGGGGCCCTGGGTGGAGCGGAGCTTCAGCACACCTGCGGTCTGAATCTTTCCATTCTTGTATTTATCCCCAAGCTGAGAGGTAAGAGCCGAGAGCACCTTGACCTCGGCATCTCTTTTGGCCCAGTCAAAGGTGGCGTACCAGGCATAATAGAACGAACCTTGTTCAGCTCCATTCTTCTGGAGACCGGAGTCGTAGGGCTTGGCCTCGCCCGTCAGGGTGAGCACACCTTGCGCCTGAACGCCACCCGTCTGTGCATTCGGAAAGAAGAAGCCGAACTCCTCTCTTTCCGCGTCCTCTGCCTTCTTGCGGTCCTGATCCGCTTGCTTGCTCTCGGCCGCCTCCTGCTTTTCCTTCGTTTTTTTCCTTTTGGCCTTACTGGGCCGGCTCTTCTTCTTTGCCGTGGCGACCGCCACTTTCTTCTCGGCGGTGGTGACCGCCACTTCCTTCAGTACCGGGGCGACCGTCTCTTTCACGGCACTAGAACTAGCGCTCGACCGTTGGAGGGTCTCTGCGCGCCCTCTCTGCAGCGACGTGGAAGGCGGGGAAGGGAGAGGGAGGCGGCGGTCCGGAGCCGCTTGGACGGGCGGCATCAGCGCGGCTCGGACGTGGGGCGCCGGTGGGGCGGGAGTCGCCGGGTGGGGGTTCGATCGGGCCTGGAACACCCCGCGCCCGGCTTGGAGCGCCGCCTCGACGTGAGGCGCCGATCGAGCCGGCGCCGGAGCGGCCTTCCTCTGCGCCGCCGCGAGCGCGGCCTGGACGTGCGCGGCCAACGGGCGGGCCGTTGGCATGCCAGCGGGGGCTCTGCGAATCGGTCCATCCGCCATTGGCTCTCCCGGCTTTCTGAAGATTACTCATAAGTTAACACGCGCCTCGCTTCCGCGCAACGGTGCTGCGCGGTACGTTCCTTGCAGCGTCCGCCCCGCATGGTCCTCCCCGCCGCCCTGGCGCCCCACCACCTGAAGCGGTACAGAGAGATCGGTCGCCTGCTGCGCTACTTCCGGTCCGACCTCTGGAAGGACGCCGGCCTGGAGGGGGAGCTGCCGGCGGCGATCGGCGAGGCCGGCGAGCCGGAGTCCGCGACTGCGGAGGCCGAGCGGCTGGCCGCGGACCTGGAGGCGCTCGGCCCCACCTTCATCAAGCTCGGCCAGCTGCTCTCCTCGCGCACCGATCTCCTGCCCCTGCCCTACGTCAAGGCCCTCGCCCGGCTCCAGGACAGAATCGCCCCCTTCCCCTTCGTCGAGGTCGAGCGCATCGTCTCGACCGAGCTCGGGGTGCGGCTCTCCAAGGCCTTCGCCGAGTTCGAGGAGACCCCGCTCGCCGCCGCCTCGCTCGCCCAGGTGCACCGGGCCGCCCTGCGCGACGGGCGGCCGGTCGCGGTCAAGGTGCAGCGGCCGGGAGTGGGGGAGCAGATCCTCGAGGATCTGGAGGCGCTGGGGGCCCTGGCCGACCTCTTCGACCGCCACACCGACATGGGGGCGCGCTACGAGTTCGGGCGCCTGCTGGAGGAGTTCCGCGCCAGCCTGATCGCCGAGCTCGACTATCGCCGGGAGGCCCAGAACCTGGTCGACATCGGCAAGAATCTCGTCCGCTTCGAGCGCCTCGTCGTGCCGGCGCCGGTCGCCGACTACACCACTTCGCGGGTGCTCACCATGGACTTGATCCGTGGCCGCAAGGTGACCGCCCTCTCGCCGCTGACCAAGCTGGAGATCGACGGCGCGGCGCTCGCCCGGGAGCTGTTCTCGGCCTACCTGCAGCAGTTCCTCGTCGACGACCTGTTCCATGCCGACCCGCATCCGGGAAACGTCTTCCTGACCGACGACCACCGCCTCGCCCTGCTCGACCTCGGCATGGTCGGGCGCATTCCGCCGCGGCTCCAGGAGGGGCTGCTCAAGCTCCTGCTCGCCGTCGCCGAGGGCCAGGGGGAGCGGGTGGCGGAGCTCGGGCTCCAGATCGGCCACGCCACTCCGGGCTACGACGAGGGCACCTTCACGCACCGGATCTCGACCCTGGTGATGCGCTACCAGGGCGCCACGGTCGAGCAGATCGAGGTCGGTCAGATCGTCCTCGAGATCTCCCGCGCCGCCAGCGAGGCCGGGGTCCAGCTGCCCCAGGAGATGGCTCTCCTCGGCAAGGCCCTCTTGAACCTCGACCAGGTCGCCCGCACCCTGGACCCGACTTTCGACCCCAACGCCACGGTGCGGCAGCAGTCCACGGAGCTCCTGCGCCAGCGGATGTGGAAGAGCGTCTCGCCGGGCCACGTCCTCGCCGCCGCCATGGAGGCCAAGGAGCTGGTCGAGCAGCTGCCCAACCGGATCAACCGCATCCTCGGGCGGATCGCCGACAACGACCTGCGGCTCCAGGTCGACTCGATCGACGAGGGCAAGCTGATGGAAGGCTTCCAGAAGGTCGCCAACCGGATCGCCAGCGGGGTCATCCTCGCCGCTCTGATCATCGGCGCGGCGATGCTGATGCGGATCGAGACCTCCTTCCGGATCTTCGGCTACCCCGGCCTCGCCATGCTGCTCTTCCTGGCCGCGGCCGGCGGCGGCTGCGCCCTCCTCGTCGACATCCTATGGACCGACGAGCGGAGCCGCCGGAAGAGCGCTCCCGGTCCGCGCTGAGCCTACGTGCAGTCTGTCAGAAGTATGTGTACAGTTCTTTCTCAAGATCAGTATATTTGCCGCCTTCCGCGAGGTTGCAATGAGGCTGAGAGGGATCGAGGCCGGTGCCGCGAAAGGCGTCCGCGACGGCGTCGAGGAAGTTGTCAAACTTCTTCTCCCTGAAATGGAGAAGCGCGATCATCAAGGCCAACGCACGCTTCTGTCCGAAAGATGGCTTGAACGCCCCTGTCCTAACCGGCTCCTGGGCGAAGGAGATGCCCTCGGCGACAGCTACCTGCAGGCGCCTCTCGCCCTGCAAGAGCTGGCCCTTCCAGAGCTTCGCCAGGACCTCTGCAACCTCCCGCGCCTTGAGATCGGTCGTACAGCTGAGATAGATGTTGAACACGTCCGCTTTGGTCATGGCGACGCTCGACCCGGCAACCTTGAAGCGCACGATCTCAGGGACGCTCCGGATCACCAGGGCCAGGTCGGTCAACAAGTCAGGGATGGATGCTACCTCGCAGTTAACAGAAATCCGATGCGTGATCGGGCGGCTTTTCTGCTTCATAAAAAATGTGTATGTCTTGGCGGTGCTCTTTTTCTCCTGCGTCTCGACTTTGAGCAGCTCGACCCGCTTCAGACCTTCTATGTTCTCGCCCTCCTCGGTGGACTTGTCGGTGGACTTGGTGGACTGGATTGTTCCTATCTTCTCTATGAAGAGATCAACCTCGCGAGCTTCCTCTTGGCTCAGTTGCTTCTTCACAAGGGTAGGGTCGATCTTTTTCCAGATGCCCCGAAGCATGGCCGTTTTTTCCTCCGCGCTGGAGACCGGAGCATCCTTGAAGTTGCTGCGGACAATCTCGGCGAGAGATATCAGGTCAGAGGTAAGACCGGATTTCTTCTCTGCTGTGGCGTCCGCCTCTTTTTTCTTCATTGCAGGGGCGACCGACAGTTTTCTCTCTGCATCGAAGGCTTCCTCTTCCTTGGCGGCTTCCTTTTTCTTCCTTTCAGTGGCGACCGTCTTTTCCTTGTCTGCACTAGCGCTCGACCGTTGGATGGTCTCTGCGCGCCTTCCCTGTGCCGGTGTGGATGTCGGCCGGGATCTCTCCTTGGCCTGAGCGCTACCGGGTTGCAGGCGACTCACGGCGGGCGGGGAAAGAGGAGGGGGGCGGCGCGGAGCGGCTTGGACGGGCGGCGTCATCGCGGCTCGGACGTGGGGCGCCGGTTGGGCGGGAGTCGCCAGATGGGGGTTCGATCGGGCCTGAAACCCACCCCCGCGCCCAGCTTGCACGGCCGCCTCGACGTGCGGTGCCGATCGAGCCGGCGGTGGAGCGGCCTTCCTCTGCGCCGCCGCGAGCGCGGCCTGGATATGCGCGGCCAACGGGCGGGCCGTTGGCAGGCCAGCGGGGACTCTGCGAATCGGTCCGTCCGCCATCGCGTCTCCCGAACGCCCCCTCGTCAGGACGGATTGGGCGCCGTCTTCAACTTCTCGAAAAGCGCCCGCGCGGCGGCGAGGCCGCGGTCGCCGTTCAGGTCGAAATACCAGTACTGCTCGACGTCCAGGCGGTTCATGCCGAGCTGCATGACGCCTTGCGACTTGTGCTCAGCGATCTGCCAGTTGACGATGATGTTGTAGTCGAGCTGATCTTTGTAGCCGAACTTCTGGGTGCGGTCGAACTCGAAGGGGGGCACCCCTTCCTTGATCCGGCTCACCGGATAGCCCTCGCGGACCGTGAAGGCCGTGCGCTGCTCGCTCGTCTTCTTGTAGCCGCCCCCGCCGAGGACCACCGGCCGCTCCCCGGCGGGGAGCGACGAGATCACCTGGAGCGCGAGGAGCGCCGCCGCCGCGTGGTGGGCGTGGGTGGTGGGGACGGGGAGCATGACGAAGACGTAGTCGTAGTGGTTCTGCGCGAGGACCGCGGCGAGGCGCGAGCGCACGAGGTCGAGGTTCCAGAGATTCCCCTTGAGCACCGCGTCGACGTCCTGGGTGAACTCCTTGTCCTGCTGGTCCATGAAGAAGTAGTTGCGGATGCCGACGATCTTGCCGCCGGCCAGGAGCTCGCGCTTGCGGATGCCCGGCAGGTACTCCCGCCCGATCTTCTCGTCCGACAGCTTGAGGCCGTAGATCGACTCGGAGAGGGTCGAGTAGTGGAATCCCCCCTCGCCGTTGGTGACCAGGAAGAGGTCGACTCGGCCGCCCAGCTGGTGGGTGATCTTGTAGACCGCGCCGCCGAAGAGGGCGTCGTCGTCCGGATGGGCGGTGACCAGCAGCACATTCGGCCACGGCTGGGCGGTCGGGGTCGGCGGGGTCGGAGTTGGAGCCGGAGCCGCGGGGGCAGGGGCCTGCGCGGCGGCCGAGAGGGTGAAGAGGACGAGGAGGAGCGCGGTGGCGGGGAGAGAAACTCGGGTTCGCATGGCGCGACGCTACTCCAAACGGGGCTTCGGGCCAAGATGAGTCGCCCAGGAATAGATCTCTGTTGCAACGAACGAAGACAGAGAGGGCCGAGAGCCAGGTCAAAGCCTCACCGCCGGCGCCACGCAGCCCTCGT
>DASQPA010000245.1:0-21450 GCA_035644215.1 Thermoanaerobaculia bacterium | reverse complement strand
TGGAGGCTCTGGAAGTCGTTGCCCCGCGGGATGCGCAGAGGGGAGGAGGTCCGCGTCTCGACGCCGGTCAAGAGGGCGTCGTGCATCGCGAACCCTGGGATCTTCCGGTCGAAGACCGGGAGCGCCTCGCGGATCGCCTCGATCGCGTAGTCGGGCAGGCTGGAGCGCAGATCCCCCAACCGTACGCCGGGGCGATAGGACGGCAGGACCGCGCCGAAGGCCGTGGACGGCCGGCCGGCGAGGAAGTCGCCGACGAGCTGGCCGGGAGCCTCGTAGGTGCCGCCGCCGAGCTCGAAGGCGCGCTCCTCCCAGCGGCGTTGGAAGGCGATCCCCGCCAGAGGGCCGCCGGGATAGTCCTCCGGCGTGATGCCGACGACGATCCCGCTGTTGGCGTTCCTCTCGCTCCGGGAGTACTGGCTCATGCCGTTGGTGACCACCCGCCCGGGCTCCGAGGCCGCCGCCACCACCGTGCCGCCCGGACACATGCAGAAGCTGTAGACCGACCGCCCGTTCCGGCAGTGGTGGACCAGCTTGTAGTCGGCGGCGCCGAGGAGCGGGTGCCCGGCCTGCGCCCCGAAGCGGCAGCGGTCGATGAGCGATTGGGGGTGCTCGATGCGGAAGCCGATGGAAAAGGGCTTGGCTTCGAGCGCGACCCCGCGGCGGAAGAGCATCTCGAAAGTGTCCCGGGCGCTGTGGCCGACGGCGAGGATCACCGGCTCGGCGGCCAGGCGCTCCCCGCCGGCGAGCTGGACCCCGCGCACCTTTCCCCCTGCGAGGAGCAGATCGTCGACCCGGGCCTGGAAGCGGATCTCGCCGCCCAGCGCTTGGATCTTCGCCCGCAGGGACTCGACCACCTTCACCAGCCGGAAGGTGCCGATGTGCGGCCGGTGGACATAGAGGATCTCGGGCGGCGCGCCGGCCTCGACGAATTCGGTCAGCACCTTGCGACCGAGGTGGCCCGGGTCGCGGATCTGGCTGTAGAGCTTGCCGTCGGAAAAGGTGCCGGCGCCGCCTTCGCCGAACTGGACGTTCGATTCCGGGTCGAGAACCCCCTGGCGCCAGAGACCGAAGGTGTCGACCGTGCGCTCGCGGACCTCCTTGCCGCGTTCGAGGATCAGCGGCCGGAAGCCCATCTCGGCGAGGAGCAGGCCGGCGAAGAGGCCCGTGGGACCCAGGCCGACGACGAGGGGCCGCAGGGCGAGATCGCGCGGCGCCCGGGCCGGGAAGCGATAGGTGGTGTCGGGGGTGGGACCGACATGCGGATGGCCCCGGAGCCGCCGCAGGATCTCGGCCTCCCGGGGGGTCTCGACGTCCAGATGGTAGACGAGCGCGATCGCGCCCCGTTTGCGGGCATCGAAGCTGCGGCGAAAGATCGAAAAGCCGACCAGGTCTCGCGGCTCGATGCCCAAGGTTTCGAGGACGGCGGCGCGCAGCGCCTCCTCCGCATGATCGAGGGGAAGCCGGAGGTCGGTCAGTCGCAGCATGGGGGAGCGGGCTCTTGAGCGGCGGGAACGATCCCCGCCGGGCGGAATGATACCCCGTCCCCGAAACACACCTCTCCCCTCTCCCGGCGGTGCGGGCGGAAGGGGAGGATGAGGGACTGGGGGGAGAGCCCTACTTGCCGGCCGCGGCGGCCGCCCTGGTCAGGCGGGACTTGTAGCGCGAGGCGGTGTTGGGGTGGATGATCTTCTTCTGGGCCGTGGCGTCGATGATGCCCAGAGTGGCCGGCAGGATCTCCTGGACCTTGCCGCTATCGCCGCTCGCCATGGCGGCGCGCAGGCGCTTGATGGCGGTGCGCAGGCGCGAACGATGCCCCCGGTTGCGCTCCCGCTCCTTGACGTTCTGCCGGTGCCTCTTCTCTGCGGATTTGGTATTGGCCATATTCCTGGTTCTCTAGCTGGTTCTACGGGCTCCGTGGGCAAAAAGAAAATCGCACCGAAGGTGCGAAGGCGGAAATTTATACCATCCCTGCCAGGTCCGGGTCAACCCCCGAGCTCGCGCAGGCGCTGGCGGGCGAGGTTGGCCTCGTCGCTCGTCCCGTGCTGGCGGACCACCTGGCGCAGCAGGGTGATCCCCTGCGAGCGCTCGCCCAGCTCCAGGAAGGCGTACCCCTTCTTCAAGAGGGCGCTCGCCGTCTTGTCGCTCCGCGGATAGCGGTTCAAGACCTGGTCGAACTGGGTGATGGCCTGGCGGAACTTGCGCTGCCGGTAGTAGCACTCGCCGATCCAGTAGGTGGCGTTGTCGGTCAGGTCGGTGTCCGGGAACTCGTCGACGTACTCCTGGAACTCCCGCATCGCCAGGTCGTAGTTGCCCTTCAGGTAGTCGTTGTAGGAGTTGTCGTACAGGACCTTGGGGTCGACGGTGGGAGCGGGTCGGGCGGCGGGGGCCGGAGGCGCCGGCGGTGGGCCGACCACCGCGCCGTCGGCCGGCGGCTCGATGCCGGCGGGCGCTGCGGGCGCGCTGCGGAAGCTCTTCAGCTCCTGGTTGGTGGCGGCGATCTGCTGCGACAGCTGGGCCAGCCGGTTGTTGGTGTCCTCCAGCTTGGCCTGCAGCTCGTCGATGTGGCTCGACAGGCTCTGCAGCTTGACCTGCATGTCGGCCTCGGTCTTGAGCAGCGTCTCCATCCGCTTGCCCATCTGCGCTTCCAGGTTGCCGACGTCCTGCTTGCTCGACGCCTGGTTCTGCGCTTCTCCGACCTGGCGCTGGACCTCGGCGATCTGGTTGTGCAGGCCCTCAATGTCCTGCGAGGAGACACACCCCGCGGCGGCGAGGCCCGCCGCCGCGAGGAGAAGCATGGGAACGGTGCCGGTGCGGCGCATCAGCCGACGTTCGAGCGGCCGGTCACGACCATGTGGGCGCGACGGTTCTGCGACCAGCAGCTCTCCTCGTTCTGAGTGCAGACGGGCCGCTCCTTACCGTAGGAGATGGTCCGCATCCGGTTGGCGGCGACCCCGAGCGAGCCGATGTAGTCGCGCACGGCGTTGGCCCGCCGCTCGCCCAGGGCGAGGTTGTACTCGCTGGTGCCGCGCTCGTCACAGTGCCCCTCGATGGTGATCTGGAACTGCGGCTGCCCCTTCAGCACGTCGGCATTCCGGGCCAGCTTCTCGCGCGCCTCGTCGGAGAGGTTGCTCTCGTCGTAGGCGAAGTAGACGTCGCCCGCGAAGCCGCGGCGCCGCAGCTCGTCGTTGACCACCTGCAGGTCCTCGGAGAGGAGCGGGTTCTCGGTCTTGTCCTGAGTCGTCGGAGGGGGGGCCGGCTTGACCTCCTCGGTGGGTGGAGCGGGGGGCGGCGGGGCGACGGTGGTCGTCTCGACGTTGAGGTCCTTGGGCGGGGTGTTCGGCTTCTTCTTCGGGCAACCGAACAGCAAAACCGACAGAACCGGTACGACGACCCATACCAGCCACTTATTACGATTCATCGTTCTCTCCTCAGTCCGCGAGCAGGGGCCAGGAACGGCCCTTGGTTCTGAATGTACCAGAAGGTTGACGAAAGCGCCAAGCGCAAACGCGCGGGCTTTACAAGGATCACGGCTGCCCCCGCGACCAGTCGGCCATGTCGTTGTTGCCCTCGCTGGTCAGCTGGTGGACGTTGCCGCCGTCCAGATCCATGACGAAGATCTGGTGAGTGCCGGTGCGGCGGGAGGTGAAGGCGATCTTCCGGCCGTCCGGCGAGAAGGTGGGGGACTGGTTCTCCCCCGGCCCCGAGGTGAGGACCCGGGTCTCCTGGGTTGCGATGTTGGTGACCGCGACCTGGAAGCGGCCGCTCCGCCGGCTGGCGTAGGCCAGGAGGTCGCCCTCCGGGCTCCAGGCGGCGCCGTCGTTGTACTCCCCCTCGAAGGTCAGCCGGCGGACGTTCGTCCCCTCGGCGTCCATGAGGTAGATGTGCGGGCTGCCGCCGCGGCTGGAGGTGAAGGCGATGACCCCGCCCTTGGGGCTCCAGGCCGGGTTGGTGTCGATGGCGTCGTTGTGGGTGAGCCGCCGCAGGTCCGCGCCGTCTTTTCCGGCGGTGAAGATCTCGACGTTGCCCTCGACCGAGCGGGCGAAGGCGACCCGCGCCCCGTCGGGCGAGAACGAGGGGCTGATGTTGAGCGAGCCCGAGGTGACGAGCGGGTGTTTCCGGCCGCTCGAAAGCTCCGCCACGTAGAGGCCGGGCGGGCCGTTGACGAACGAGGTGTAGGCCAGGGCGTCGCCCGAAGGCGTCCAGGCCGGGGACATCGAGGTCGACCGGTGGCCGGTGATCCGCCGCTGGTTCAGCCCGTCGTAATCCATGAGGAAGATCTCTTTGAAGCCCGTGCGGTCGGAGGTGAAGGCGATCGACGACAGGCCGATCCCCTTGCCGCCGGTCAGGTAGCGAATCACCTCGTCGGCAAAGGTGTGGCCGACCCGCCGCGCCACCGAGGCGCCGCCGCGGTAGCGCTTGGCGAGGATCGACTGGCCGCTCTTCAGGTCGAAGAGCCGGCCCTCGAAGACGATCCGCTCCTCCTCGGTGCGCACCTCCCCGGCGAGGAGGACGTCGTTGCCGGCCGAGCGGTAGGCCTCGAGGTCGCGCTGCGGGTCGCCGGTCACGTGGAGGGCGGCGAAGTCGCCCGGCCCCTGGATCTGGAAGTAGCCGGAGAAGATGAGGTCCTGGCGCACCGTCGCCTCGATCTCCCGCCCCGCGGTGGCCGCCTCGGCGGGGGCGAGGGTCGCGGTGCCGTGGAAGGCAGGAAAGGCGAGCCGGATGAGCGGGCGCTGGTTGCGCTTGAGCTCCAAAGTGACCTCGCTCCCCGCACCGCTCCCCGGGGGCGCCGGAGGCGCCTCGGTGCCGGCCGCAACGGGCGGGGGGGGAGCCGGCGGCACCTGGGCGCTCCAGGCAAGGAGCGAAATCAGGGTCAGGGCAGGCGCGAATATGGTGACGATGGGGGCGAGTTTCGCTCTCATGAGTCCTCTCAGTTCTTGCTATTCATGCCGCCAGTCCGTGTCCAGTCCATGCTCGTCCGTGTTCTTGCTTTCCGCCCTCCCTACCGGACGATCAAACTGACGCCCAACGAGTCGTGACGATAACTCGCCGGCAAAGCCGGGAACGGCGCCGCGTTCTGCACCGCCCGCAGGGCCGCCAGGTCGAAGGAATTGTAGCCGGACGACTCCTCGATCCGCAGCTCGTCCATCCCGCCGTCCTTGCGGATGCGGAAATGGAGGACGGCCCGCACCCCGCTCGCCATGTTGGGGCGGGTCCAGTTGGCGTCGATTAGCTGCAGGAGGCGGTCCAGGTAGTAGCCGTACTGGAAGTCGGGGTCCTCGACCCCGGCGATCTGCGAGCCGAGCCCCGAAGTCCCCAGCGGGCTGCCGGTGGCCGAGCCCCGCTTCCCGAGCTCCTCTCCCTTGCCCACCGCCGCCACGCCGCCCGGGCCGGCATGCCCCTGGGAGGGGGCGGGGGGCAGCGGTTTCCTCCCCGTCTTCTCCTCCCCCTTGCCCGGCTTCTCCGGGCGCTCCGGCTTCGGCTTCGTCTCGGGGAGGGCGGGCCGCTCGTCGACCGGCGGCTCCCGCTCCTCGGGCGCCGGTTTGGCGGCCTTGGGGGGCGTAGGTTTCGCCGCCGGCGGCTCGGGGGCGGCGGGCGCGGGAGCGGGCTCCGGGGTGGGGTGGGCCGGCCGGGCGAGCGGCCGCTCGACCCCCAGGGCCTGGGCGGGCATCACCGTGACCGGCACGAACTGGAGCGGCTCCGGCGGCTTTTCGAACCGGGGGAGGAGGAGGGCGACGACGACCATCCCGGCGTGGAGCAGGGCGGCGGCGCCGAGGCTCGCCCACTGCGGCGAGCCGCTCTGCCGGCGGGCGCGCTGGGCCAGGACCTGATCGACCGCGTCCATGCAGGCGTTCCCGGTCAGCGCTCCCGCCCCTTCTTGGCCGGGCGCTCGGTGACCATGCCGACGTGCTGGATGCCGCCGCGCTGGAGGGTGTCGAGGACGTCGATCACCCGGCCGTAGGCGACGTCTCTGTCGCCCTTGAGGAAAACCGTGTCCTCGGGACGGGCGGCGAGCTGGGCCTTCAGGCGGTCGACCAGGTCCTCGTTGGGGATGCGGGTCTCGCGCAGGTAGACCTGGCCGTCGCGGTCGATCGAGAGGACGATCGGGTCCTCGACCTTGAGCGGCAGGTTCTTCGCCTGGGCACGCGGCAGGGCCACCTCGATCCCCTGGTGCAGCATGGGGGCGGCGATCATGAAGATGATGAGGAGGACGAGCATGACGTCGACCAGGGGGGTGACGTTGATGTCGGCGAGCACGCCGTCGTCGTCTTTTCCGGGTTGGAACGCCATCGGCTCTCCAGGTCTACGTGAAATTCCGTTCCGCCAGGTTGAGGAACTCCAGCACGAAGTCTTCCATGCTCGCCCGCAGCCGCCGGATGCGGTTGGCGAAGTAGTTGTAGGCGACGAGGGCGGGGATCGCCGCGCCGAGCCCCGCCGCGGTGTTGATCAGCGCCTCGGCGATGCCCGGGGCGACGGCGACGATCGAGGTCGAGCCGGAAGCGCCGATGTCGCGGAAGGCCACCATGATCCCCCAGACGGTGCCGAAGAGCCCGATGAAGGGGGCGGCCGCGGCGGTGGTCGCGAGGAGCGTCGTCCAGCGGGCGATCCCCTGGACCTCCAGAGAGACGGCGCGGGCGAGGCTGCGCTCCAGGGCGGGGAGCGAGGTGATGCGATAGTCGACGGTGCCCGCCGGCATCCGCTCGACCCGCCGCTCGGCGCGCTCCGGCCGGTCCCCACGCTCTGGCCGTTCCGACATTTCGCGCGCATGCTTGATCTGGCCGTCGATCTCGGCATAGCCGGCCTGGAAGATGCCGACCAGGGGAGAGGCGTGGAGCTTGCCGGCCTGGGCGTTGACCTCGCTGAAGCGGCTGCTCCGGTGGAAGGCTTCGAGGAAGCGGGCGCTCTGGCCGTCGGCGCGGGAGAGCTGGACCAGCTTGCCGATCACCACCGCCCAGGAGAGGAGCGAGAAGAGGGCGAGGAGCCCGAGGATCAGCTTGGCGACCGGCCCGGCCTGCGAGAAGAAGTCGAAGAGGCCCCGCCCCTCCCCGGGCGCGGCCTGCATCCACAAAAGCATCGTCATCGTCCCCCTCATGCCTCTCCCCCTAAAGCCCGCGCCGACTGGCGCGCTCAAGCCCAAACGGCGCGGTCAACGCGCCTTTCTGTCGTCAAAAACCCCCGCAACCGGCCTCCGTCCCCCTGCCAGCAAGGAGCGTGCCGGTTCATTCCTTCGCCTCCTTCTCCTCGACGACAGGCGGCAGGATCACCTCATGGCGGTGGAGGAAGTCCTGGTGGGCCGCCTCGACCAGGGCCAGGGCGTCGTCCAGGTGGTCGACCCAATGCGCGGCGTCGAGGTCGCCCGGGGAGGCGAGGCCGCGCGCCACCACCTCGCCCTCCACCCAGGCCCGCAGGTCGCGCCACATCGGCCCGACGAAGATGAGCGGCCGGTCGCGGATCAACCGCACCTGGAGGAGCTGCCAGACCATCATGGCCTCGAGCGTCGTGCCGATCCCGCCATCCACCACCACGTAGGCGTGGGCGAGGCGGATGAACTGGTGGAGGCGCGAGAAGAAGGTGGGGTGCTGGGCCACCTCGTCGAGGAACGGGTTGGGCTGCTCCTCCAGGGGGAGGAGGATGGTGAGGCCGAAAGAACGGGTCTTGTAGCGGTAGGCGCCCTCGTGCGCCCCCTCGTTCGCCGCCCGCATGAGCCCCGGGCCGCCGCCGGTGACGATGTCGCAGCCCAGGTAGGACAGCCGCCGGGCGAGCTCCTTGACCCGGGAGTAGGTCTCGTCCTCCGGCTGGATGCGCGAGGAGCCGAAGATCGCCACCCGGAAATAGCGCCGCTCGATCGGGGCGTGGCGGTCGAGCCAGGAGGCCGAGCGGTAGAGGGCGAGAATCGAGCGGTCGATGAGCCGCAGGGCCTTGGTGCGGCTCTTCCGGCGCAGGCGGCCCCAGCGGGTCTCGCGCGGCTCGGGTCCGGGAGCGGGGAGGATGAGGCGGGAGGGGGGCGTCATGAGGCGATGGCGGTGAGCTTGGCGGGCGGCGAGATCAGCGAAATCGGCGAAATCGGGCGGCATGTAAACCGCGGCAGGCGGGTCCAGGCTTCCCGGCCGCCCCCGGCTTCCCCCGAGGATACCGGGAAATGGCGGGAATATCGTCGTCTTGGGATATGCTTCTCCAAAGATAGGACCGATCCGGAACCGACAGGACCGTCATACTGGTATCCTCGCCCGGCTTTCGAAGGGGTGGTGCGCGGCCGCCCCGGAGCCGGCTACCGGGTCTCTTTGTCTCACAGGAGTCGATCTTGAACCCATCCTCTGACGCTGTCGCCGTCCGTCCTTCCATTTCCTGGACGAACACCACCTTCCTGTTGGGCACCCTGCTCGTCGCCGCCGTCGGCACCCCCTGGTACCTGTGGCGCTACGGGCTGGGCTGGCCGGAGACCCTGACCTTCCTGTTGCTCTGGCTCGCGGTCGGGATGTCGGTCACCGCCGGCTACCACCGTCTCTTCGCCCACAAGACCTACCAGGCGTCCTGGCCGGTGCGCCTCTTCTTCCTGGTCTTCGGCGCGGCGGCCCTGGAGAACACGGTGCTGCGCTGGGCGGCGGACCACCGGGTCCACCACTCGCACGTCGACTCCGAGCGCGATCCCTACAACGCCACCAAGGGCTTCTTCTGGTCGCACATCGGCTGGATCTTCTTCCAGGGCGACCCGCCGAGCCCGACGGTGGTGCGCGACCTCTCCGAGGATCCGCTGGTCCGCTGGCAGGACCGCTGGTACGTCCCGGTGGGGCTCGCCGTGGCCCTCGGCATCCCGCTCGGCGTGGGGCTCCTGACCGGCCGGGTGGTCGGCTGCCTGCTGATCGGCGGCGTCCTGCGCATCGTCGTCAGCCACCACGCGACCTTCTTCATCAACAGCCTCTGCCACATGATCGGCCGCCAGCCCTACAGCCGCGAGCACAGCGCGCGCGACAGCCCGATCATGGCGGTCCTCGCCTTCGGCGAGGGCTATCACAACTACCACCACAGCTTCCCCTTCGACTACCGCAACGGCATCCGGAGCTGGCACTTCGACCCCGCCAAGTGGCTGATCTGGGCGATGGCGCGGCTGGGCCTCGCCCGCGACCTGCGGCGCGCCTCGGACGTGGCGATCCTCAAGGCCAAGGTGCGGGTGCAGTACGATCGCGCCAAGGAGCGGGTCGAGCGGGCGGGCGAGGGCTTCATGGAGCAGGGCCATCGCCGGCTCCACGAGGCCTACGAGGCGCTCGAGAAGTCGATCCACGACCTGCTGGCGATCGAGCGGCGGGGTGGCCGGGTGCCGACGCCGGCTCCCGGGCAGGAGGACCTGCCGATCGAAACCGTGCGCGGCATGATCTACCGCTCCTTCGAGGAGGCCCTCGCGGAGTGGCGGGTAACCCTGCGCCAGATGCGGCGCCTGCCGGTGGCGACCGCCGCCTGACCGTGGAAAACCGCTTGGGCGTCCGTCGCCTCTCGGTCCTGGCCGTCCTCACCCTGGTTTCCGGGGTGGGGATGGCTGCGGGCGCCGCCGCGCCCTCCCCCTCCCCCTCATCCTCTTCTCTCCTCCCCGACGCGATCCGCGAGCGGGCGGCGGCGTTGCGCGACGACGCCCTCGCCGGCACCCGGGCGTTGGAAATCGCGCGTTCGCTCACCTTCGAGGTGGGGCCGCGCTCGGCCGGCTCGCCCGGCGACCGGGCGGGCGTCGAGTGGGGCCTGCGGACCCTCCGCGGTCTCGGTTTCGAGAACGTCCACGCCGAAAAGGTGACGGTGCCGCACTGGGACCGCGGGACGATTGCGGGCGAGATCGTCTCCCCCTGGCCGCAGCCGGTGATCCTCGCCGCTCTGGGCGGCAGCGTCGGCACACCGGATGCCGCTGGCGCCGGTGGCATTGAGGCCGAGGTGGTGGGGGTGCCGTCCCTCGCCGTCCTGGAGCAGCTCGACCCGGCGCGGGTCCAGGGCAAGATCGTCTTCTATGACGTCAAAATGGAGCGGACGAAAGACATCGCCGGCTACCGCGACGCCGTGCCGGTGCGCGGCGCCGGAGCTTCCCGGGCGGCCCGGCGGGGGGCGGTCGCGGTCCTCATCCGCTCGATCGGCACCGGCCACGACCGTTTCCCCCATACCGGGGCGATGCGCTACGAAGAGGGGGTGGCGAAGATCCCGGCCGCGGCCCTGGCGTCTGCCGACGCCGACCTCCTGGCGGCGGCTCTCGCGAGCGGTAAGCCGGTCCGTTTTCGCCTGCGTTCGACCGCCCGCATGCTGCCCGACGAAGAGTCGGCCAACGTCATCGGCGACATCCGCGGCCGCGAGCGGCCGGACGAGATCGTGCTCCTCGGGGCGCACCTCGACTCCTGGGACCTGGGGACCGGGGGCATCGACGACGGCGCCGGGGTCGCCATCATGACCGAGGCGGCGCGGCGGATCGGCGCCGGCGGTATCGGCGGCACCAAGATGCCAAGGCCCCGGCGGACGATCCGGGTGGTCCTCTTCGCCAACGAGGAGTTCGGCACCTCCGGGGGGCGCGCCTATGCCCAGGCGCACGCCGCGGAGCTGACGAAGCACGTGATGGCCGCCGAGTCCGATCTCGGTGCTGGCCGGGTCTACCGCCTGAGCTCAGGCGTGCTCCCCGACCACCTCCCCCAGATCGCCGAGCTCGCCCAGCTCGTCGCCCCCCTCGGAGTGGCGCCGGGCGACAACGAGGCTCGCGGCGGCTCGGACGTCGGCCCCCTGGGAGCGGCCGGGGTCCCGCTCCTCGACCTCGACCAGGACGCCACCCTCTACTTCGACTGGCACCACACCGCGAACGACACGGTCGACAAGATCGACCCCAAGGAGATCGACCAGAACGTCGCCGCCTGGGCGGCTCTGGCCTACGCCGTGGCGGAGATGCCGGGGGATCTCGGGCGGGCGCCGGCCGGGAAGGGGCGGGAGTAGGGGTCCGGGAAGGTGTAAACTGGGTCTATGAGTGGAGGTGCCCTTACGCTTCGTTTTCGGAATGAGGAGACGCTCCGTAACCTGGAGCGTACCGCGGAAGCGCTTGGAGTCTCCCCGGATGCGCTCGCCGAAGCTGCCATCGAGCGGGAGCTTACGGTGGTGGGTTCCGGCCTCGAAGCCAGGCTCGCTCATACCTTGGAGAGGTTGAACTCCATGGGCTCTGTGGACCTCGACCGGGACATCCGAGACTTCGCGCGCAGCGAGGTGGAGGTCGAGGACCCTCTCCAGGCCCGCCTGGTGGAATCTCCAGACGCGTATGGCATAGGAGCCCTCTTTGGCCATCGCGTGGAACGAGGATGACCCGCGCGACGCGGCCGTCCTCGTTCAAAATCTCACCCATGTTCTTGGTCAGATCGCCCGGCAGGCCAGCCTCCGGCAGCCGCCGTCTGTGCGAATGGCGCAGGAGTGGCACCGCCGAATCTATGAAGGGGTGAGGCTGCCCGTTCCCTACTATGCAGGGGAGATACGGGACAGCGATACCCGATTTCCCGAGCTCTATGGCTATGAAGTAAGGATCGGCCTGCAACGGGGAGTCGAATCGAAGCGCGTTCCGGAGGAGCTGGCCAGCTTCGAAACCGCCATGCAGAGTGCTGTCGCTTCGTTGGATCCGGCGATTCTGTCGGGCGCCAGACCAGCCGATGCGGCACAGCTTCGATCTGTGCTCACACTCTGCGCCTATGCCCATGGCGAATGGGTCCGCATCCATCCCTTTGCGAATGGCAACGGCCGGACCGCTCGGATCTGGGCGAACTGGTGCGCTCTCCGCTACGGCCTGCCGCCTTTTGTGAGGCTCAAGCCCAGGCCGGAGGGGCGCTCCTACGCCACGGCGTCGGCGTTATCGATGCGAGGCGATCATCAAGTGATGGTCGCGGTCTTTGCCGAAATGCTCGACCTACATCTCCCGGTCGCTCCAAGCCTGGGTTGACGCCCTCGGCCTCGGGGCGGACCGATGGCCTCTATGGCGCGGTCTTCCCGTCCACGACCCTGGTTTCGATCGTCGCCTTCTCGATGACCACCGGCTGCTTCGGCTTGTGGAAGGCCACCCCGTTCTCGAAGTGCTCCTCCACGTCGACGTTGGCGATCTTCTCCAGCACGTCCTGCCCGGCGATGAGCTGCCCGAAGGCGGTGTACTTGCCGTCGAGGTGAGAGCGCGGCACGTGGCAGATGAAGATCTCCGTCGTGCCGCTGTCGGGGTCGGCGTCGCGGGCGAGGCCGACCGTTCCGGCGACGAAGGGGTGCTGGTTGAATTCGGCCTTGACCTTGGGGCCGGCCGCCCCGTCCACGTCGCCGGCCTGGATGACGTGCCCCTTGACCACCCGGTAGAAGGTCTTGCCGTCGTAGAAGCCGGCGCGCACGAGCTTCTTGATCGCGGCGGTCGTCTGCGGCGCGTCCGACTCGTAGAACCGGAAGACCATGGTTCCCAGGTTGGTCTTCAGCACGCCGACCTCTTCGGTTGCCGGGGCCATCGGGGCCGGCGCGGCAGCGGGAGCCGCCGGGGGAGACTGGGCGAAAGCGGTGGCGGCGGCGAGCAGGAGCAGAACGGGCAGTAGAGGATGTCGCATCGGGAACCTCCCTCGGTGGGGTTACAAGTCGTCGTTGGTGATCGTATCTCCCTACAGCCCTGCCGGCGCCGCCGGCCGCGTCCGCGAGTAGCGGGCCAGGTGGTGGGGTGTGCCCTTCTGGACCAGGTGGAGGCGGCCGGTGGCGGTGAGCCGGCGGAGGGCTACTGAGGCGGCCCGGGCGTCGAAGCGCTTGCGTAGGTTGGCACCGTGGTACTGATGGACCACCCGGGCCACGTCCGCCGCGTCGAAGGTGTCTTCCGAGGAGAAGCTCGCGATCGCCCCGGCGACCAGGCGGCCGACGGGGCGCCGCTTGCCGGCCCGGATCGGCTCCTTCGGGGGTGGCGGGGGAGCGGTCGCTGCCCGGTGGCGATCCACCAGCTCTCCGGCCGAGGCCGCGGCGGCCCGGAACGCCTCCAGCCGCTCCGCGGCGGTTTGCAACTCGGCGGCGTGGAAGACCCTCCTCTCGCGGTGGAGGGCCTCCTGTTGGCCGTGGTGCTCGCCACGCTCCTGGTGGTAGGCGACCTGCCGTTCCAACTCGGCCAACATCTGATCGATGGAGAGCTGTGTGCCCATGGATTCCCCTCTCTCGTTCGGTGTCCCCGAAAGTTTGCGGCAAAATTCCGCGATTTCGATCACTTCGCCTGGAATTCGCGACGATAGACCAGGAGGCGGGCCGATGTCGAGCGGCAACGCTCCAGAGGGACCGAAGTTTGCGGCAAAATAAGCTCACGCGAGGCGTATCGCGGAGGTTTGCGGCAGATCTTCGGAGTTTCGACGCAAATCCGGCTTATTTGTCGCGACATGGAGAGGGTTCGCGATCAAGCCCAGGGATCTGCCGCAAAATGAGGTAAGTTTGCGGCAGCTCGGGTCGAGATGCCGCGAAGTCGCGCGAGTTGCCGCAAATTCCTGGAAAATCGCCGCGAATAGGCCCGCGGAGGTTCGCCGCGGTGCAGGAGAGCGCGAAGTTCGGCGACTTTGCGGCAGATCGCGCTCCGCTGCCGCAAACTCCCGGGAGCTGCCGCAATCTCCGCGGACTTCGCGGCGACTCCCGGGACTTTGCCGCGAATTCTCCCCAGCCGCCGCAAAGTGGGGGAAGGTCGCGGCGGCTCCGGCCGCGCCGCTGCGTCCCGCCGCGAAGAAGGCCCTCTGGCGTAAAATGACCCTCGGACGTCATGCCCCCCGCCGTCGACAGCCCCGTGCCCTGGCAGGAACGCGCGCGCGAGCCGAGCCTCACGGCGCTGCTCGCCTGCCTGTTGCTGTTGATCTTCGTAGTGACCCCGCTCGTCGGGCTGGGCGTGGTCGGGCAGCTCGCCGCCGGCGTGAGCTGGGCGCTGCTGGGCGTGCTCTCCGTGCTGGTAGTCTCCGGCCGCCGTGCCGCGGTGGCGTTGATCCTGGCCGCCACGGCGGTGGGCCTGGCGACAGCGATCGTCGACCGCCCGACGGTCTTGAGCGCCATCCTGGCGCGGGGCTCGGCGGCCGTGGCCCTGGCGGCTCTGGGCGGGGTCATCGGCCGCGCGGCGTTCGGGCCCGGGCGCGTGACCTGGCACCGCGTCCAGGGCGCCGTCTCGCTCTACCTCATCCTCGGGCTCCTGTTTGCACACTTCTACGGGCTGCTGAACGCGGTGGTGCCGGAAGCCTTCGCCAACGTGCCGGTCGGCCTGAACGTCCATGCGGTCTTCTACCGCGGGCCCCTGCTTTACTTCAGCTTCGTGACGCTCACCACCACCGGGTACGGCGACATCGTGCCGCTGCACCCGATCGCCCGCAGCCTCGCCACCTTGGAGGCCGTCATCGGCCAGTTGTTCCCGGCCACCCTGCTGGCCCGGCTCGTGTCCTTGGAGCTGGCAGGGCGGCGCTCTTGAAGCTCCAGGTGGTGGCTGCCGCGCTGGGCGTCGCCGCGTTACTGTCAGGCGCAGCCGGCGCCCGAGGTCAGGGAGCCGGCGATCCCACGAGCGCGGTGCAACCGGTCTACCCGACGCTCGTGGAGCATGGCGTCCGTCCCGCTCTCGTCTACGACGCCGAAGGCTTCGCGGACCTGTCAGGGGGGGCGCGACGAGGCGCGACGTATCTCGGCAACCTGAACCTTCTGCTCACGCTCGACATGGAACGCCTCGTCAACTGGCGCGGCGCCACGGTTTTTCTCGATGGCCTCGCGATCCATGGGGGCCGACCCAGCGGCTTTGCCGGGGACGCCCAGGGCGTGAGCAGCATTGAAGCCGCGCCGGGATGGAGGCTCGAAGAGGCGTGGATCCAGCAGAACCTTTTCGGTAACCGGTTTTCGGCCCTGATCGGGCTCTACGACGTGAACAGCGAGTTCTACCACCTCCACGCCGCGGATCTCTTCCTCAACTCGTCCTTCGGCATCGGCCCGGAGCTCTCGCAGAGCGGCAGGGGCGGCCCGTCCGTCTTCCCGAACACGGCGGTCGGCGCGCGCTTCGAGGTCAAGCCCTGGAGGGGCGTCGTGCTCCGCGGCGCCGTGCTCGACGGCGTTCCTGTCGAGCGCCCGACCGGGCGGGACGCCTTCGCGAAGGGAGACGGCCTGCTCATCCTCAGCGAGGCGGCTTTCCTCTCTCGCCCAGCCCCGGCAGGGCCGCCGCGGCTGCCGCACCGGTTTCTCCTCGGCAGAGAAGCGCAATTGCCGCCGTATGAGGCCAAGCTGGCGGTCGGCCTGTGGCACTACACGGCGCGCTTCGACGACCTCGTCCGGACGCGAGGGAACGGCACGCCTCGGACCCACCAGGGAAGCTCAGGCGCGTATGTGATCGGCGACACGATCGTGTACAAGGACGCGTTGGGGCGCCAGCTGCGAGCCTTCGGCCAGGTCGGCCTCGGCGACTCTCGGGTGAACCGTTTCGGCCTGTACACGGGTGGCGGGGTCGACCTCGCCGGCGCGATCCCGGGCCGCAAGCAGGACGAGATCGGATTCGGCATCGCAGCGGCCCATAATGGCAGTCCGTTTCTCGAACAGCGGCGGCAGACGGGGCAAACCGTCGACCGATCCGAAGTGACGCTCGAGTTGGCGTACCGTTCCCCTATGGCTTCCTGGCTCAACCTCCAAGCCGACCTGCAGGTTGTCTTCCATCCGAATACCGACCCGCGGGTGGCGAATGCCCTGGTCAGCCTGATCCGCGTTGAGATGGCGTTCTAAGGCGCGCCGCTCCGTCCCGCCGCGAAGATCGCCCGCACCGTGTCGACGGTATCGGCTTGGGCGGCGGTCTTGTCCTCGCGGTAGCGCCTGACCCGGGCGAAGCGGAGGGCCATGCCGGCGGGGTAGTGCGGGCTCTCCTGGACGTCGCTGAAGGCGACCTCGACCACCAACTCGGGTTTCAGGTAGACCGTCCAGCCGTCGGTGCCGTCCCCGAGGGCGATCTGCTGGAACTTCTCCGTCTGCCAGGCGAGGGTGGCGTCGGTCAGCCCCTTGAAGGTCTTCCCCAGCATCACGAAGCCGCCGTTCTCGGGATCGCGGGCGCCCAGGTGGAGGTTCGAGAGCCAGCCGCTGCGCCGGCCGTGCCCCCACTCCGCGGCGAGGACCACGAGGTCCAGGGTGTGGGCGGGCTTGATCTTCAGCCAGGAGAAGCCGCGCCGGCCCGCCTCGTAGGGGGCGTCGACCGCCTTGGCCATGATCCCCTCATGGCCGCGGGCGAGGGCGGCGGCGAAGAACTCGTCCGCCTCTTCGGCCGAGGCGGTGGTGAGGCGGGGTACGGTGAGCCCCGGGGTCGCCGCGGCGAGGGTTGCGAAGCGCTCGCCGGCGGGCCGGTCGAGGAGGTCGGCGCCGTCCAGGTGGAGGAGGTCGAAGAAAAACGGGGTGAGCGGCAGCTCCCCTCGCAGGCGCTCCACGTCGAGCTTCCTGCCGAAGCGGCGCATGGTCACCTGAAAGGGATGGGGAGAGGCGTCCGGCCGCAGGGCGATGACCTCGCCGTCGAGGAGGAGCTGGCGGGCCGGCAGGGCCTGGACCGCCTCGATCAGCTCCGGCACCGCGGCGGTGACCTCGTTGCCGCGCCGCGAGTAGACCCGTACCTCGTCTCCCCCCTTGTGCACCTGGACCCGGGCGCCGTCGAGCTTGAGCTCGAAGGCCGCCTCGCCCAGCCGCTCCAGGGCCTCGGAGACGTCCCCGGCCGGCGAGGCGAGCATCGGTTGGAGGGGACGGAAGAGCTGCAGGTGGAAGCGGGCGAGGCCGGGACGGCCCGGGCCACCGCCGGCAGCTCGCCGGCCAGCATGAGCGCCCGCCGCACCTCGTCGGCCGGCACCTCCGCCGCGGCGGCGAGCGCCTCGGCCATCAGGCCGGCGAGCGCCCCCTGGCGCAACTCGCCGAAGAGCAGGCGGACGAGGAAGTCCTGCTCAGGGGCGGTGGCGCGGGCGAGGAGCGCCCCGAGGCGGCCCACCCGGGTCGCCGTCGAGCCGGAGCCGGTCGTCCCGGCGATCTCGGCGAAGGCGGCGTCGACCTCCTCCAGGGTGAGGGAGGCGGATTCCGCGGAGATCGCCGGCGTCCCCGGCCGGGCGCTCTGGATCGCCGCGGGTCCGAGCCCGATCCGCCCCTGCCGCAGGTGGCCGGAGAGGAAGGCCACGGCGATGTCGATCTCGGCGGGGACCAGGCGCCGCAGGAGAGCGGCCAGGGCGGCGATCTTCGCCGCCCTGGAGCGGGTCTCGGCGACGCGGCGGGAGGTGGCGACGAGGTCGGCGAGGTGCATGATGGGGGATCGGGCCCGGCCCCATAGAGGGCAGGATCGGCCCCCATGGTAGCGGATCGGCTTCGTCTATACTCCTCTCCATCATGGGCTTGGATCGAAAGACGTTCGAGGCGCTGCGGGATCTACCCGGCAAGCGGATCGCGGAGGACATCCGATTCGTCGCGAGCCGTGCGATGCGGCCTCTGTTGATCGCGGAGGACATCCATATCCAGAACGAGCACGGTATCGACCTCCGCCTGACGATCAAATACAACCCGGAGGTTGGCTCGAGCACGTTCAACGTTCATGTTCCCGGTACGGGTCCCATTTGCCGGCTCGACGTGGATGGTCCACCGCATCGACCTCTCGGCAGGAGCCACAAGCACGCCCTGCAGAACGAGGACTGCCCGCGGCGAAACCTGTCGGAGGGGATCATCGAGCGGCCGGACCTTTCGGGGCAGGACGTGCCGTCGCTGTTCTCCGCTTTCTGCGCGACGGCATCCATCCAGCATGAGGGTGCGTTCTTTGCGCCGGATGCCGACGCGGGAGGTGCCGATGGTGGGTGAGGCGGAAGTTCAGCGATTGATGGAGCGCCATCGTCTCATCACGGGTATCGACCGCCTCCCCAAGGGACACCTGCGGATCGAGACCGGCTTTCTCTACCCGGATGGGTCCTCGATCGAAGTGTTCCTGGTCGAGTCGAAGGGCCTTTTCGACGGATTGAAGCTGAGCGACCTCGGCCAGACGATTGCCTGGCTTCTCGACGTCCAGGTCAAACCCTGGATCTCGAAAAAACGCCAGGCCTTCCTGGAAGACGCGATCCGCCTCTATGGGGTCAGGCAGGAAGGGGGAGCGCTTGAATATCCCCTTGCTTCCCTGGAAGAGCTGCCCCAGGGGGTGGTCCGACTATCGCAGGCCTGCCTGCGGGTCGCCGACCTCACCTTTACCCGGCGTTCCGCCTTGCAGACGGTCTTCTCCGAGGAGGTCGAGGAGATCCTGACGGACGCCGAGCTGGGGTACCAGTCGAGCGTCGAGCTTCCCGGCCGGTACGGGAAGCCCGTACGCGTAGACTTCGTCGTCGAGGGCAGAGCGGCGCGATCCGCCGTGCTGACCCTGGCTTCGGGAAATGCGTCCCAGGCTCACGTCCAGGCCAACGAGATTTTCCGGCGCTGGTTCGACCTCGACGTCCCCGAGAGGGCGGAGCAGCGCGTGACGCTGTTCGATGACCGGCAGAACGTCTATCGCGACGACGATCTCCAACGATTGCATCAACTCTCCAATCTTCTGGCGATTTCGGATCCGCAGGCGATCGTCGACCTTCTGGCGGCGTGAAGGGGGCGTTGGCGGGCCGCCCGCCCCCGCCCCGGGTTGCCCTCGGCCCCGACTTCAGGCAGGATGGTCTCCCAACGTCGAAAGGAGGGCCTGCCATGGAAAGCTTGTCGCGCGGTCTGTCCCGTCGCAGCTTCGCACGTTTTCTCGGAACCGGTCTTGCCACCGCCGCCCTCGCTCCAGCGGTCTCCGAGGCCTTGGAAGCCAAGGGCGCCCGGCCGGTGCGGGCGGCCCTGCACGCGGTTCCGGCCCCGGCTCCGGCCGAGGAGCTGGTGCGGATCTCCGCCAACGAGAACCCCTACGGCCCCTCGCCCGCCGCCTTCGCGGCCATCCAGGGCTCCTTCGACCGCGCCTGCCGCTACCCGGACGAGGAGGTCGAGGCCTTGCGCGCCGAGCTTGCGAAGGCCCACGGGGTGGGCGTCGACCAGGTCGTCCTCGGCGCCGGCTCGAGCGAGATCCTGAAGCTCGCGGCGGCGGCCGCGACCGGGCCCGGGCGGAAGGCGGTGGTCGCCGATCCCACCTTCGAGTCGATCCTGCGCTACGCCCAGGCGGCGGGGGGGGAGTCGGTCAAGGTGCCGCTCACCGCCGACTACCGCCACGACCTGGCGCGCATGGCGGCGGTTCCGGAGACCGGGCTGATCTACGTCTGCAACCCCAACAACCCGACGGCGAGCCTCACCCCCAAGGCGGAGGTCCGCGCCTTCCTCGCCGCCCTCCCGGCGACGACGATGGTACTGGTCGACGAGGCCTATTTCCATTACGTCGACAGCCCCGACTACGAGACCGTCGTGCCCCTCGTCGCCCGCTACCCGAACCTCGTCGTGGCGCGCACCTTCTCGAAGATCCACGGCATGGCCGGCCTGCGCTGCGGCTACGCCGTGGCGCAGAAGGAGACGATCGAGCGGCTCCAGCTGCACCAGGCCTTCGACAGCCTGAGCGTCATGGCCCTGGTGGCGGCGCGGGCGAGCCTCGGCGACCCTGCCCACCTGGCGCGCAGCCGGCGGCTGAACCACGAGGTCCGCGCCCACGTCGTCTCGACGGTCGAGGCGATGGGCCTGCGCACCATCCCGTCGGCGGCCAATTTCCTCATGATCGACCTGCGCCGCGAGGTCCCGCCGGTGCGCGCCGCCCTGCGCGAGAAGAAGGTCGACGTCGGCCGGCTCTTCCCCGCCCTCCCCAACCACCTGCGGGTGACGGTCGGCACGGGGGAGCAGATGGAGCGCTTCCTGGCGGCGTTCAAGCAGGTGATGGCGTAAAGGCTCGGCCTCTTCCGGCAGCCCTCTCCTCCCGCGTCCCGACCGCAACCCGGCGGGCCGGGAGAGAGTGCGCGCTCACCGCAGTAGCAGTTATATCCGCTTAACGCACAGTAGAAATTGAAGCTACGCTCTCCGATCCCGCCAACCCGGGACCGCGAGGTGGCGTCGGTCGGCCGTGTCCGACACCCGCGCTGCGGTCCGTTTCGTAAAGGAGGTCTGGGTCATGAGTCAATCCCGAGAGGACAGCGGTCGTCCGGCGCCCGCGGCAGAGGAGACGCCGGCCGTACCAGCGGCATCGGCGCTCGATCGGCGTCAGTTCCTGGGGGGCATGGGGCTGGCGGTCGGCGCGGTGGTCGGCGGCGGCGGCCTGGCCGGGCTGGCGGCGGGGGAGGGGACCGCCGAGGCCGCCGTGGAGGCGCCCGAGGACCCGATCCAGCGCCGCAACAGCGCCTACCAGATCCGCCACCAGGCGGCGCTCGACGCCAAGGCGTTCGGCATCCCGCACCACCCGACGAACGGCGACGAGGAGCTCTACCCCACGAAGATCGGCAATCACACCCGGACCCTGCCGCACAACGCGCTCGGCGAGGTCGACGTCGACATCTACAACCAGCTGGTGGCCGCCATCGCCAACAACGATCTCGCCGCCACCGAGCTGATCCCCAAGGGGGGCCGCCTCGGCTACGTCAACCCGCTGGGCGGCTTGGCCTTCAACGTCTACGGCTCCGATTCCGAGGCGATCACCATGCCGCCGCCGCCGGCCATCGCCTCGCGGGAGTGGGCGGCGCAGATGGCCGAGCTGTACTGGATGGCCCTGCTGCGCGACATTCCATTCACCGAGTACGACGGCCATCCGCTCGTCGCCCAGGCGTGCGCCGACCTCTCTGCCTTCCCCGGCTACACCGGGCCGCGCGACCCGGTGACCGGGCAGGTGACCCCGCAGATCCTCTTCCGCCTGGCCTACGGCGGCGTCACCGACGGCCCGATCGTCTCCCAGTTCCTGCTCCAGACCTACTTCTACAACGGCACCTTCGTCAACGGGCGCGTCCTCCACCAGATCCCGAACCAGGATTACATCACCTACTTCCCGGAGTGGGTGGACGCGCAGAACGGCTTCGCCGTCTTCCCGGCGGCGCCGCCCTCCGACCTCGACCCGACGCCGCGCTATCTCCACGACGCCCGCGGCATGGGCAGAAACGCCGACGGCGACTTCATCCACACGGCGTACACCGCCGTGATCCTCCAGGCCGGCGCCCTCGGCATGCGCAGCGACCCCGCCAACCCCTACGTCGGCAGCCACCGGCAGGGCGGCTTCTCGACCTTCGGCCTGGCCCACGTCCTGTCGCTGGTGGTCGGCGTCATCCACTCCGAGCGCCAGGCCTGGTTCCACAAGTGGAACGTGCACCGCTATCTGCGCCCGGAGGAGGGTGCCGGCCTCGTCCACAAGGTCAAGGCGGGCCTGCGGGACTACCCGCTCCACCCCGACCTGATCGCCCACTCCTCGGTACTGCCGCTGCTCTTCGAGTCCAACCGGCAGATGAACGTCAAGCGCCTGGGCATCGACGCCGGGTCGTACATGCTGCCGATGATTTTCCGCGTCGGCGGTCCGACCTTCCCGTCGTTCCCCTC
>DASQPA010000244.1:0-8146 GCA_035644215.1 Thermoanaerobaculia bacterium | reverse complement strand
GTTCTCCTTGCTGTCGAGAGCCACGTCGACCGCCGGCGTGGCGGCGGTGACGGCGAGGCCGAAGTTGGTGGCCGGCGAGGTGATCCACTTCTTGACCTGCTCGGTCACGTCGACTTCGAGATAGTAGCTGGAGGCCCCCGGCCGGAGGGCCTGGGTGGTCTTGGGCGAGGCCAGGGTGGTGGGCCGGTTGGCGTACGTCACGGCCGGTCCGTTCCAGTCCTTCGCCACGGGGACCACGGCCAGGCTGCCGTTCGGGTTCGGCGAGGACGGGTTGACCCAGAGCAACAGGGTCGCCTTGGCGATCTGGGTCGGCGTGGTCCCCGTGGGAAGGGCCGTCAGGTCGAACTTGAGGAGGGTGATCGACTGCGGATTGACGTTGAGGGTCGGCGCGGTCGCGAAGTTCTGGCCGGGGGTGGCGGCGGTCACGTAGGTATCCCCGTGCGCGGCGGTGACGGCCGCCCGGGCGGCCGCCGGGGGGAGGAGGAACGAGAGGACGGCGATCGCGAGGACTGCGGCGGAGCGAGAGAGCAGGCGCATGGCAGGATTCTCCGAAGGGACGGGGTTCGGAGAGTAAGACACAGCTCGGCGGGAATGGTTTAGAGCACTTTCAGGAACATCGCCTTCCCATCTCCCGGGGCGTAGAAGTCGGCGAGCTCGGCGGCCAGGTGGTAGCCGCGGGCGGCGTAGAAGCGGCGGGTGGGGTCGTACTGGGCGCGGGTCGAGGTCTCGACGTAGATCCGGGTCCGCCCCTCCGCCGCCATCCGCTGCTCGCCGGCGGCCAGGAGGGCGGCGCCCACGTGCTGGCGCTGGAAGCGGGGGTCGATGGCGATCCAGTAGAGGTCGGCCGCGGCCAGGGTGCCGGCGATCGGTCCCCAGCAGGCGTAGCCCGCGACCTCGCCGCCGACCTCGCCGACCAGGAAGCGGTAATGGCTCGCCGTCCCCAGGCTCAGCCGGTCGTCGATCAGCTCCATCGCCACCTCCCGCTCGTCGGCGTTGAAGAAACCGGTGGCGACGATCAGCGCTTCGAGGGCCGGGCGGTCCGAGGGACGGAGGTCGTCGCGGAGGAGGACGTCTGGAGAAGGCGAGGAGAGGGGGCTTGGCGCGGCGCCCTCGGCCCTCGCCACCGGCCGAAGGGTAGTAGCAAGAATGCGCTCGACGACCTGGGCCGCGGTGAAGCCGGCCTCCCCGGCGGCCGCCATGAATCCGGAATCGGCGGCAATGCAGGGGCTGGCGTTGACCTCCAGGATGCAGGGCTCTCCGCCGGCGTCGAGCCGCAGGTCGACCCGCGCGTAGCCGGCGACGCCGCAGGCCCGGCAGGCCGCCCGCGCCAGCTCGGCCGACCTTTCGATCAATGCGCCGTCCTCGGTCGGGTCGAGGAAGCGGCGGACCGTGTGGGTGTAGGCGAAGGAGTCGGTGTGCCACTTGGCGTCGTAGCCCAGGACGCGCGGCTGGTCGGGGGGGAAGTCGACGAAGACCATCTCGGCGACCGGCAGCACTTCCAGATCTCCTCCCGCCCGGGGGAGGAGGGAGACGTTGATCTCCCTCCCGGGCAGGTAGGCCTCGGCGAGCACCGGCTGGCCGGGGAAACGCCAGAGGAGGGCGGCGGCGCGGGCCAGCGCCGCCTCGCGGGTGGTGACGACCGGATCGTCTTCGAGCCCAAGCGAGGCGTCCTCCCAGGCGGGCTTCAGGATCCACGGCGGCGGCACCCGGTCGAGCACCTCGGGCGCCGCGGGATCGAGCCTTCCGCCGGGTGCGATCGGCAATCCCAGGGCGGCGAGGAGGGCGCGGGTGGCGAGCTTGTCGGTGGTGAGCTGGAAGGCCGCGGCGGAGGAGCCGGTGAAGGGGAGCCCGAGAGACTCCAGGGCGGCGGCGTTGGCGGTGTGGACCCAGGACGCCCCGGTGGGAGACTCGACGAGGTTGAAGACGACGAGCCCCTGGCCGCCGTTCGCCGCGGGGGGCAGCACCTCCCAGGGACGACCGCCGGCAACGGCGACCGCGGAGAAGGGGATGCCCAGCTCCCGGAGACCGGCGGCGACCAGCTCCACCTGGGCGAGGACGTCGGAGGTCGCCAGATCGTCGCCCGGGGCGACCGGGTTGTGGGCGATGACCACCCGCTCTGGCCGGTGGGTGACGGCAGGGCGGCCGGCGCTCACAACCCCCAACGCTCGCCCGCGGCCGCCACGATCCGGCCCAGCAGCTCGGGGTGCGAAATCCCGGCGAGGCGCGACAGGATCGGCAGGTCGCCGATCCGCGGATGGAGGCCCGGCAGCGGATTCGCCTCCAGGAAGCACGGCTCGCCGGCAGCGTCGCAGCGCAGGTCGATCCGTGCCGCGTCCCGACAAGAGAGCGCCCGGTAGGCGGCGAGCGCGATCTGCCGCGCCCGCTCCGCCATCGGCTCGCCATTCAACAGCTGGTAGGCGACCCGGGTCTCCCACTCGCCCTTGTTGGCGGCGGTGTAGGCGTAGCGCTCGTCGCCGTCGACGAACGAGATCTCCATCACCCCTAAGACCCCGGCCGCGTCGCCGTTGCCGACGATCCCCACCGTGAGCTCGCGGCCGGGCAGGAACGACTCGACGAGGAGCGGCTGGTGGAAGGCGCCGAGGAGCTCGGCGCAGACCGCCAGGAGCTCGGCCCGGGTCTCGACCTTCGAGCGGCCGGTGATCCCCTTGGAGCTCCCCTCGGCCGCCGGCTTGACGAACAAGGGGCCTGCGATGGAAAGCTTTTCCACGTCGGCGAGGTCCTCGACGATCGCGAACTCCGCGGTGGGCAGGCCGTGATCGCGCACCAGCCGCTTGGCGAGCGGCTTGTCGAGGGTCACGGCGCAGGTCAGCGGATCGGAAAAAGTGTACGGTTGCCCGAACAGCTCGCAGACCGCCGGCACCTGCGCCTCGCGCGAGCGCCCGCTCACCCCCTCGGCGAGGTTGAACACGAGGTCCCAGCGCTCCCCAGCGCCGAGCCGCCGCGCGAGGTCGGTGCCGCGCCCCACCCGGAGGACCTGGTGGCCGAGCCCGAGCAGCGAAAGTTCGATCGCCGCGATCGTCTCCTCGCTGTCGAACTCCATCACCGCCTCGGGGGTGAAGCCGGCGGCCAGGTAGTCTTCCTTGCGGTCGTAGGTGAGGGCGATCCGCAGGCTCTTCATGACCGTCCGGTCTCGGCCGGGTCGACGTAGCTGTAGATTTTCCCTTCCCAGTTGCGGACCTTCCAGATGCCGTCCTCGTGGCCGACGAGGGTCTCGGCCTGGATGGGGATCTTGCCGCCGCCGCCGGGGGCGTCGACGACGTAGGTGGGCACCGCGTAGCCGGTGGTGTAGCCGCGCAGCGCGGCCATCAGATGGATCCCTTCGCCGACGGAGGTGCGCAGGTGGCCGGTGCCGACGACCGGATCGCACTGGTAGAGATAGTAGGGGCGGATGCGCAGCTTCAAGAGCCCGTGCATGAGGTCGCGCAGGACCTCGGCCGAGTCGTTGACGCCGCGCAGGAGCACGGTCTGGCAGCCGAGGGGGATACCGCCGTCGGCCAAGAGGTCGCAGGCCTCCGCCACCTCGGGGGTGAGCTCCTTGGGATGGCAGAAGTGGACGGAGAGCCAGACCCGGTGCTTCCTTAGGACGGCGACCAGCTCGGGGGTGATGCGCTGCGGCAGGAAAGCCGGAATGCGCGTGCCGATGCGCAGGAACTCGATGTGGGGAATGGCCGCGATCCGCCCGAGGATCTGGTCGAGGCTATGGTCCGACATGAGGAGCGGATCGCCGCCCGAGAGCAGCACGTCGCGCACCTCGGTGTGCTCGCGCAGGTAGGAGAGCGCCTCCTCGACCCGGCGGCCGAGCGGTTCGAGCTCGCCCTGGCTGACCAGGCGACTCCGCGTGCAATAGCGGCAGTAGGCGGCGCAGGTGTCGAGCACGAGGAAGAGGACGCGGTCGGGATAGCGATGGACCAGCCCCTCGACGACGGTGGCGCGGTCCTCGCCGCACGGATCGGCCATGTCCTCGGGGGCGACGACGAGCTCGTCGGCCACCGGCACCACCTGCCGGCGGATCGGGCAGCCCGGGTCGGTGGGATCGAAGAGCATCGCGAACTGCGGGGTCACGGCGACCGAGAACTTCTCGCTCGCCAGCAGGAGACCGCGCCGCTCCGACTCGGTGAGGTCGAGCAGGCGCTCGAACTGTTCGAGCCGGGTGAGGCGATGGCGCATCTGCCAGCGCCAGTCGTTCCACTGCGCGGCGTCGTACGGCACCCCGAGAACGCTGCACACGTCCTCGCGGCGCAAGGTCACGGACTCGTCGAGGGAGGCCAGTGCCTCTCGTTTCATCTGCAATCTCCTTGCGTCTCTTCGGGAGGATGTATCGATACCCGACGACCGATCCGGTAGGACAACCGGCGGAAGAGCCCCGGAGGGCCACGGGATCATGATCGGTTAGTTCGCTAACCCGGGAGGGCTATGCCGCAGAACGGAGGTGAGGCGGAGGGCTGCGGCGGAGGTGAGAAAGGTTGCGGCGGGGTAGACGGAGGCAGCGATGCCCGACAGCGAGCGGCAATCACCGAAGGAAGCCGCGCTGTCGGGAGTACTCGGAGGTTGGTCGGGCGCCACGTTCGTGTCCACGTCCTTAACGATAGCGGAGTTCTCCGCCATGTCAAGAGGAAATTTCTTAATGGGAGAAAGCGCTCGCGAGCCCGGCGCGGCCGCGGTTTACCGGGGCGGGGTGAGCGGGGTGGACTCGGCGGCGCGGCAGCTCTTCCCGGCGCAGTCGTGGAGCCGCGCGAGGACCGCCGCGAGCTGCGCCAGCCAGCCGCGGTCGACCGCCTTGATCCGGTTGTGGATCTCGTAGGGATCGGCCGCCAGGTCGTAGTACTCGCGTTCGCCGGTCGCGTACTCGACATACTTGGCACTCTTCGTGCGCAGGCCGCGGAAGGTCACCGGGGGGAAGCCTCCCAGCCCCGGCGCGTCTCCGGGGTCGGGCGGCTCGAGCACCCCGGCGTGACCGGTGGTGCCCGTGGCGGGAGCCTGCTGGGGAAACGGGCGCTGCTCCAGGAGGGCCACCTGCCGCCAGTCCGCGGGGGCCGGCCCGCCGCCGGTCAGGAGGGGCACCAGCGAGCGTCCGTCCGTCCGGATCCCCAGGGTGGCGCCGGCCAGATCGGCAAAAGTGGGGGCCAGATCGACGCTCATCGCCAGGTCGTCGCGCACCCGGCCGGCGGCGATCCCCGGCCCCCGCACGACGAGCGGCACGTGGACGTCCTCTTCATAGGCGGTGTACTTGCCCGGCCGGAAGCGGTGCTCGCCCATGTGGAAACCGTTGTCGGAGGTAAAGAGGACATAGGTCTGATCGAGCTCGCCGTTGATCTGGAGCGCCCAGAGGACCCGCGCCACCAGCTCGTCGACCGCCTGGAGCGACTGGATGCGCCGGCGGTAGAGGGCGTCGATCTTGGCCACGTCGCTCGCCGCGAGCGGCGGCACGTCGCGGAACTGCTGCGGTTTGTCGCGCAGGGTGGCGGCGGATTCGTTGAAGGAGGGCGGGCGCGGCGCCTGGAGGTCCGGGAAAAGGTTCTGGTGGCGCGGCGCCGGGGTCGCCGGCGCGTGCGGCGCGTAGGTCGCGAGGTAGAGGAAGTACGGCTGGCCGCTCCCCTTCGCCCGCCGAATGACGTCCGCCGCCTTGGCCGCCAGCACGTCGGTCATGTAGGCCTCGGGCGCGCCGCCGTAGTCGACCAGCCGGCCGTTCTCGTTCAATTGATAATTGAATCCGCCGTAGGCGTTGTTGTTCGCCGGGACGTACCACTCGCTCCACCCCGGCGGGACGTAGGTCGCCGATTCGGTGTGGGGATATCCGTTCAGGTATTTCCCCATCAGCACCGTGCGGTAGCCGGCGGCCTGGAGGGCGGTGGCGATCGTCGCCTTGTCGAGGTCGAGCTGCTGGAACAGCTGGAAGCCGCCGTCGGGGAGAAAGTTGCTGAAAATGTGATGGTTGTGGGAGTACTGGCCGAGGAGGATGGTGGCTCGCGACGGGCAGCAGAGCGAGACCGGCACGAAGTAGTTGGAGAAGGTCGTGCCCTGCTCGGACATCGCCGCCTTCAGATGCGGCATGAAGCCCAGGCTGTGGAGGTTGACGTCCAGGTCGTCGGTCAGGATGAGGATGACGTTGGGATGGACCGCAGCCGTCGCGTTCGTTGCGGCAGCCCCGAGGAGGGCGGCGGCGAGCAGGAGGCCGGCCACCGCGGCGACGACGGCGGCGACGGCGACGACCTTCACGGTCATCCCCCCTCTTTGATGCCGCCGAAGATGGCGTGGCCGGCCTTCATCCAGAAGACGTCGACCCGGTCGAAGCCCGCGGCCTGCATCCACTTCAGCTGATCGAAGAGGGGAGAGGGCTGGTCCCCGGGATCGGGATCGGCATAGTAGTTCCAGCGTTCGGTACGGAAGATCTGCAGTGGCGCCAGGTCCCCGGCCCGCTCCTCGCAGCGCCGGCGCACGATCTCGTCCCAGCGGCGGGCGGCCAGGGCGTGCCCCTGGGGGTGGACCGGCAGCACGAGATCGGCGAGGAGGAGGACCCCGCCGGGAGCGATGGCATGGGCGAGGTCGGCGTAGAGCTCGGCCTTCGCCGCCCCGTCCAGGTGGTGGATGGCGAGCGAGGAGAGCACGGCGTGGACCGGCCAGGGGAAACGCCGCCAGGCGCGGTCGGCGAGGTTGAAGAGCTGGGCGTCGAAGCGCTCGCCGTAGCTCGCGAGGTGCGCCGCCGCGGTCTCCAGCATGGCGGGTGAGCCGTCGTAGGCGTGGACCGTGGCGGTGGGGAAGCGTTCGAGGAGAGCGCCCGAGAGCAGCCCCTCGCCGCAGCAGAGCTCGACCAGGTGGGTGGGCTCCCCGGCCGGCCGCGGGGGCGGGATGAGCGAGCAGAGGGTGTCGATCTGCTCCTCCCGCTCGGGGACGAAGAAGCGGCCGTGGTCGATGAAGTTCTGGCTGTCGGCCTCGTTCCAGCTCGCCTTGGGGTCGGGTTCCTGGTGCTCCTCGTGCTCCATGTCGTGCTCCGGGTTCGTCTGGGGTCCGGCGGGCAGAGTATCACCGGGCCACTGCGGCTAGAATAGCGCTCCATGAGCGACCCTACCCCCACCATTTTCGACAAGATCCTGTCGGGCGAGATCCCGTCGTACAAAGTCTACGAGGACGAGCAGGTGTTCGCCTTCCTGGACATCGGCCCCTTGAGCGAGGGGCACACCCTCCTCATCCCCAGGGAGCGCAAGGCGCAGCTCCACCAGCTGTCGGACGACTCGGCCGCCGCCCTGGGGCGGGCCCTGCCGCGGCTCTGCCGGGCGGTCCTGCGGGCGACCGGGGCGACCGACTACAACGTGCTGCAGAACAACGGCTCGGCGGCGCACCAGGTGGTGATGCACGTCCATTTCCACATCATCCCCAAGTTCGGCAGCGAGGGCCTGGGCATCGGCTGGTCGGCCGGCAAGCTCGACGCCGGGACGGCCCGCGACCTGGTCGCCAAGATGACCGCGGCCCTGGCGGCGGAAGGAAAGTCCTAGAAGCCCATGCGCGTCATCGAGATCGCCAACGCCTTCGGCCTGGAGAACGTCGGGCTCGCCGAGCGGCCGGACCCGCGGCCCGGTCCCGGCCAGGTGCTCCTCCGGATGCGCGCCGCCTCGGTCAACTTCCGCGACGTCTTGACCGCGCAGGGGAGCTACAACCGCAAGCAGAAGCTCCCTCTCATCCCCGGTTCGGACGGGGTGGGCGAGGTGGTGGCGGTCGGGGAGGGGGTGACCCGGGTCGCGGTAGGGGATCGGGCGTCCGGTATCTTCGCCCAGCGCTGGATCGCCGGGGAGCCGAGCCGCGAGCGGCTGCGCTCGACCCTCGGCGGACCGCTCGACGGTACCCTGGCCGAGCAGATGGTCCTCTCCGAGGAGGGGGTGGTGCGGGTGCCGGAGCACCTGTCGGACGAGGAGGCCGCGACTCTCCCCTGTGCCGCGGTCACCGCCTGGGACGCCCTGGTGTCCCAGGGCCGGGTGACGGCGGGCGACACCGTCCTGGTGCAGGGGACGGGCGGGGTGTCGATCTTCGCCCTCCAGCTGGCGCGGCTCTTGGGAGCGCGGGTGATCGTCACCTCGGGGAGCGACGAGAAGCTCGCCCGTGCCCGCGAGCTGGGGGCCGAGGCGGGCATCAA
>DASQPA010000243.1:0-5031 GCA_035644215.1 Thermoanaerobaculia bacterium | reverse complement strand
GGCGTTGTCGTCGGTATCACTGGTGCCGGCGACACCGGCGGGAAGGAGATGGACCGTGGCGCCCGCGATCGGGCGCCCGCCCATATCCACCACTCGGCCGACAGCGGACCGGGACGCCGTTCCCACGGCCGGGCCGGCGATCGAGAGAACGAAGAGGGCGAGCGCGAGGCATGTCTCCATGGCGAGGCTCCGAGAAGGCGAATCGCAAGGACTGGCAGAAAGCATAGCAGATCCCGCAAGACTCTCGCGACCGGGGCCGAGCCTTACGACGACAGACCCTCACCGCGCGCGGTCCAAGCATCCCCGATACGCTCTCCACGCCGCGATGCGGGCTTGCGCATCGCCGACCGGGACACCCTTCAGCCGGGTGAAGAATTTCGGCACGCAGGCCTGGCAAGCCTTCTCTTGATTCTCGGCTTCTTGGGGTGTCTCGCCCAGAGTCTGTTGGCGAAATGGAGCGGGAAGGCAGAGGAGAGTTCGTGCCCGGATCAGACCTTGCACGTACTCCGTGGCGACGGGCCAGATCCGCGCCGTCTTGTCCGCAGATGCGGTGACCACCCGAGTGCCGTCCGGGCTGAAGGAGGCGGCAAAGACCCAAGCTGTATGTCCCGTAAGGGTGGTGATCGGTTGGCTGGTGGCGGCGTTCCAGATACGCGCCGTCTTGTCCAAGGACGCGGTCACCACCCGGGTGCCGTCCGGGCTGAAGGAAGCGGCCCCGACCGCGTTCGTGTGCCCCGTCAGGGTGGCGATCGGTTGGCCGGTGGCAGCGTTCCAGATCCGTGCCGTCTTATCCAAGGACGCGGTCACCACCCGGGTGCCGTCCAGGCTGAAGGAGGCGGCGGTGACCGCATCCGTGTGCCCTGTCAGGGTGGCGATCGGTTGGCCGGTGGCGGCGTTCCAGATACGCGCCGTCTTGTCCAAGGACGCGGTCACCACCCGGGTGCCGTCCGGGCTGAAGGAGGCGGTACCGACCGCAGACGTGTGCCCCGTCAGGGTGGCGATCGGTTGGCCGGTGGCGATGTTCCAGATCCGCGCCGTTTTGTCCAAGGACGCGGTCACCACCCGGGTGCCGTCCGGGTTGAAGGAGGCGGCAAAGACCGCAGCCGTATGTCCCGTCAGGGTGGCGATCAGCTGGCCGGTGGCGGCGCTCCAGATCCGCGCCGTCTTGTCCAAGGACGCGGTCACCATCCGGGTGCCGTCCGGGCTTATAGAGGCGGCCCAGACCGCATCCGTGTGCCCCGTCAGGATCGCGATCGGTTGGCCGGTGGCGGCGTTCCAGATACGCGCCGTCTGGTCCCAGGACGCGGTCACCACCCGGGTATCGTCTGGGCTGAAGTAGGCGGCCGTGACCGCAGACGTGTGCCCGGTCAGGGTGGCGAGCGGTTGGCCGGTGGCAGCATTCCAGATACGCGCCGTCTTGTCATCGGACGCGCTCACCACTCGGGTGCCGTCTGGGCTGAAGGAGGTGGCCGTGACCGCATTCGTGTGCCCGGTCAGGGTGGCAATCGATTGGCCGGTGGCGGCGTTCCAGATTCGCGCCGTCTTGTCATAGGACGCGGTCACCACTCGGGTGCCGTCCGGGCTGAAGGAGGCGGCTGTGACCGCATTCGTGTGCCCGATCAGGGTGGCGATCAGTTGGCCGGTGGCGGCGTTCCAGATTCGCGCCGTCTTGTCCCAGGACGCTGTCACCACACGAGTGCCGTCTGGGCTGAAAGAGGCGGCCCAGACCGCAGCCGTGTGCCCTGTCAAGGTGGCGAGCGGTTGGTCGGTTCCGGCGTCCCAGATCCGCGCAGTATTATCCTTGGACGCGGTTACCACCCGGGTACCGTCCGGACTGAAGGAGGCGGCAAAGACCTCATTCGTGTGCCCGGTCAGGGTGGCGATCAGTTGGCCGGTGGTGGCGTTCCAGATCCGCGCCGTCTGGTCCCAGGACGCTGTCACCACTCGGGTGCCGTCCGGGCTGAAAGAGGCGAAGCCGACCCCAGCCGTGTGCCCGGTCAGGGTGGCGATCGGTTGGCCGGTGGCGGCGTTCCAGATCCGCGCCGTCTTGTCATCGGACGCGGTCACCACCCGGGTGCCGTCCGTGCTGAAGGAGGCCGTCCTGACCCCAGCCGTGTGCCCCGTCAGAGTAGAGGTCTGCACCGGGTTTGACAGGGCCTTCTCGAGCAGGTCGTTGGCAGTGGGTGTGGAGTCGGGCTGCCGGACCTCCAGGGCCACCAGCAAGGCCTCGGTCGGATGGTCCACCAGGAGGTTTGTGCCAGCGGCCGCGTACGCTCGGTCGCGCGCACGCTCCTCCGACGCGCGTGCCTGTTGCCGTTGCCACAGGAACAACAACGCCGCCCCGACGATCAACGCGACCGCGGCGACGGCCGCGAGCTGAAGGCTCCGCCGCTGGAGCCTCCGGAGTTCCACCTGGAGGCGGCTCGCCTCGACCAGCCGCTCCTCGTCGTGCGTGCGCGCCCGCATCCCCGCCTTGCCCTCCTCCACGCGGGCCAGGTCGAGCTCGCCCAGAGTCTCCCCGCTCCGGCCTCCCGTCCACTCCTCGGCTCGCAGCAGGATGCGCAGCGCCCGCGGACCGGGTAGGTCCGAGGACTCGAAACGCCGGCGCACCAGCGGGGCCAGAGTGTCGTGGGCCAGGCGGGTGATCGAGCGATCCTCCGCGGCCCCGTCCTCCCCGCCCCCGGCGAGGAGGTAACGGTCCTTACAGTGCCCCACCAGCTCAGGAATCTCCGGACGATGCCCATAGCGCTCCGCCACCTCGGCCGCCGAACGGCTCTCGGCGGTGCCCAGGGGAGTGGTATGGAAGAAGAGGAGATCGAGGACCAGACCGGAGCCCACGGCCTCGGGCCACTGCTCGCGGAGCCCACGGAGCTGCTCTTCGAGGAAGTCGTCGAGCAGGAGGCCGCGGCGCTTCATGCCCTCGTAGAGGTCGAGCGTGAAGCGGAGGGAGGCGGGCCCGGCCTGGACCTGCATCCACATCTGGGTCAGCAGGATCTGGAGGATCGGTGCGATGGTGGCGGCGCCTTGCCCGGCGAGGTCGCCGGCGATCCGCGCCGGCAGCTCGGGGTCGACCTCCAGGCCGTAGTGCCGCCGCAAGCGGTCGCTCGACGCCGGCCCGAGGACGGCTTCCTCGATGCCCTCGCGGTCGAGGTGAGAGACCTCGACCCGGGTGCGCGGGAGCTTCTCGGCATCCAGGAGCTGCAGCACCTCGGCCAGCCATTCCTTGCGAAAGCCGAGGACGAGGCGCCCCCGGGGGCGGGTCTCGCGGACGGCGAAGAGCGTCCGCAGCACGGCGGCGAAGCCCTCGACCTCCCCACCGCCGGCGAGAGGGCGCGTCCACGCCTCCTCCGCCTGATCCAGGATGACGGCGAGGGGCTTGCCCGCCGCCTCGTTCCGGCGCCAGGCGGCGCTGGCATCCTCGCTGCCCAACGCGCGAGCCAGCGTGCCGGCGAGACCGAAAGCCCGGTCGCGGCGCAGGTAGAGCACCTCGTGGGAGGCTTCGAGGCGCGGTAGAAGGCCCGCGGCGAGGAGCGACGACTTGCCCGCCCCGGTGGCGCCGAAGAGGAGCACGAGGGGCGCGCCCTCCGGCCGGGTCACCTCCTCATAGAGCTCGCGGATCTCGCGACCCCGCCCGAAGAAGACCGGCGCGTCCTCGCGGGTGAACGGGGCAAGGTGCTTGAACGGCGAGAGCGGCAGGTCCATCGCCGGCAGCGGGGGGAGGCCGAAGAGCGGGTCCCGGACTACGCGCGGCAGGCTCCAGCGCCGGGTTTCCTCCTCGGCGCCGGGTGCGACGTGGAGATCCCACGGCCACCGGTCCGGGACCAGGGGGACGACGGGAGCAGGATGAAGGTTGGCATACGTCCCCTCCGGCAGATCGCCCGTCAGGGCCTGCACCGCCGCCGTCGCGTCCTCGAACGCGGTGCGCAGCGGAGCGCCGGAGGCGAGAGCCTGGTAGAAGCGGGCCGAGAGCTCCGTGGCCACCGAGTCCAGGATGGCCTGGGACGTGGCGATCACCACCGGGACCCCGGCGGCGAGGAGGCCCTGGACCTGCCCCTGGGTGGAGCAGCCGTTCAAGAAGACCAGAGCCAGCCCCCGCTGCTCGCCGAGGAACCGCGCGAGGCCTCCGGCATGGGCGAGCCGTGGCGCCCCTTCCCGCGACTCGAACAACAGCGCACCGCTCCCGGCGTGGCCACCGAAGTGAAAGATCGCCACCCGGTCCCGGTAGCGCGCGTCCAGAAACACATCCAACACCTCGGTGGCCGTGGCGTTGGCGCGCTCGACGATCTCACAGAGGCCGGCCTGTTCCGCGGCGGTCAGGGCCTCGCGCACCCGGCGCTGCTCTTCGGGGAGCTTGCGCAGATAGAGCGCGGGGTCCAGCCGGTTGTTGGCGAACGCGAACAACACGACCGGCCGTGGGGAAGGGCGCATAGGCTCTTTATGAGAGTATAGGTCTCGGCGGCGCTCCAGGCACTCCGAAGCGAGAGACCCTCTTGGAGGGAGATTGTGTAGGGGAGGGGCGCATGGGGGCGGCGACGTATCTGTTCGGAAGCCGGGTGCGAGGCGTGGAAGGCAGGGCAGTATAGGCCCTAACGTACCGGCGCGGTGTCTTCGTAGAGGCGCCCAGCCGCTACCACAAAATCCCCCGGAACCACCGCCGCCAGGGCGTCTCCGCAGGCTGGGAACGCTTGGGTCCCGGCGGCGTTGGAGACGGCCTGGTGTTCGAGGTCACGGCAATGTCTGGGGTAGCGGCTGGCCGTCTCTACGAACACCCCTTGCGGTCGCAAAGGTAAGAGATGAAGGTAGCAGCAGGGCAGGTAGGGGCCGAGCCCCTGTGCCTGCCCTGCGCGGGCTCTAAGATAGCGTCCCGGCAGCCGCGAGCCGTGTCCCTGGCTTCCAGCTCCCTGCTTTCGTCCTCGATCCCCCTGCTTCGGTCCCGGATGGCCCGACTTCTGTCCCCGTTTGCCCTGCTTCGGTCCTGGATGGCCCTGCTTCTGTCCCCGGTTGCCCCTACTTCTGTCCTGGATTACCCCA
>DASQPA010000242.1:0-23407 GCA_035644215.1 Thermoanaerobaculia bacterium | reverse complement strand
GACTGGCAGCGCCTTCTGATGCCGCTCGCCGCCAATGCCGCCGACCTCCCCCAGCTGGAGATCCCGCGCGCCCAACTCGCCGCGATCCTCACCCAGCTCGTGGACCTCAAGAAGCAGCAGGCCGCCGGCCGTGCCGTCAAGGAGACCGCGTCCCAGCAGGTCAAGCAGATGCTCAGCGAGGGCCAGCGGCTGGCGACCCTGCTGCGCCAGGCCCTCCGGCAGCACTACGGCCCGGCGTCGCCGAAGCTCTCTGAGTTCGACCTGCTGCCGTTCCGCGGCCACTCCCAGAGCGCAAAGACCCCGACCCCGCCGCCGCCGCCGGCTATCGAAGTGCAATCCGCTACACCCGCGCCTTCCGCCGCCCCGAAGGTCGCGTCCGATCCCGCCAGCCATTCGTAACCGTGTCGCCACAGCACGGTAAGGGGGCGTGCCCACCACGCCCCCTTTTTTCTTGCCCTTCTCCCTCTTCCACGGATTGATGTCCACAGATATCGCTTCGTTGTGCTGCGGCACCGGGTCGAGCTCCCGAGGAAACGACTCGTGATCCCGAGGTAACGGCTCAGATCTCGCGGCACCGGGTCGGGTTCCCGGGACAACGAGTCGGGTTCCAGAGGTAACGGGTCGAATTCTCGGGGAAACGGTTCGAGGTCCCGAGGCACCGGGTCGAGCTCCCAAGGCATCCACCCGTGCTCCCGCGGCAATGGTCGAGATCCCGCGGCACCGGGTCGAGTCCTCGGAACAACGAGTCGTGATCTCGCGGCAGCCCGTCGTGATCTCGAGGAAACGAGTCGAGTTCTCAAGGCAACGGGTCGAGTCCTCGGGGAACCGGGTCGAGTTCTCGGGACAATCGGTCGTGATCCCGAGGTACCGAGTCGAGTTTCCGGGATAAACGAGTCGGGGTCCCGAGCTGGCCGCGTGCAAGGTGCCTACTTGCACTGGAAGTTCTACATGGCTATTCTAGCCGAATGAAGAGAGCTACTCTAACCGAGACCAAGAACAACCTCAGTGCGCTGGTGGACCAGGTGCAACATGGCGAGACGATCCTGATCCTCGACCGGGGGCGTCCGGTAGCTCGCCTGGAGTCTGTGCTGGGAGAGGAGGACGATCCCGAGGGGCGGCTCGCACGGCTGGAACGCCAGGGTCTTCTGCGCCGTGCCTTGGCTCCGTTCTCCCCGCAGACGCTGGCGGCGAACCCGCCGCGACCGTCTGACGGAGCGAGCGTCTTGGGAGCCCTCCTCGCCGAGCGCCGGGAGGGACGGTGAAGTTCTGGGACAGCTCGGCTCTGGTCCCATTGCTGGTCGAGGAGGAAGCCACGGTTCCGTTACGGGAGCTCTATCTCGGAGAGCCGGGGGCTATTGCCTGGTGGGGCACGCCCGTCGAGTGCGCCTCGGCCGTCGCCCGTCTCGAACGGGAGGAAAAGCTTTCCCCCCAGGCGGCGACTGAGGCTCTCGGACGACTCGATGCCCTCGCCCGGCAGTGGCATCGCATCGAGCCGGTGGATGCGGTCCTAGAGACCGCCCGGCGCCTCCTCCGCGTCCATCCTCTCCGCGCCGCCGATTCACTCCAACTCGGCGCCGCCTTCCTCGCATCGGAGGGAAGGCCCTCGACGCTCGAGTTCGTCTGCCTCGACGAACGGCTGGTAATCGCGGCCCAACGCGAAGGGTTCCTGGTTCGGGATCGTTCCTGCCTCTGAGGCGGCCTGCCCAGAGTTCGCACCCCACAGCTCGCGATAGCGAGACATCTGCGCTCCGGGAGCTGACATTGCCCTCCCCACCGGGTGTCCACCCCAAAGAGGCGAACTCTTATTGCAATTGAGCCATTTCGTTGACACCGCGCGAGTCGCGCATTATGCTTTTTGTAAGATTCTGCCAGGATGTGTAACAGCATGCCATCTCTATTATGCCTAAACACGATCCGCTGAAATTCGCAACTGGCCTTAGCGCAAAAGTGGCAACTCGGTCACGCCATCTCTGCGTGTTCCTCGGCGCCGGAGCCTCGCACGCGTGCGGTCTGCCCGATGTCGCGCAGCTACAGGAGAAAGTGCTCGGTGGCTCCGATAAACTGGCACTAGCCCGCCAGCTGGAAGGTCGGAACCTAGAGCAGGCGCTGAGCCGACTCCGTCGAATGAAAGCCCTGCTAAGTGACGACCAAGTACTCGATGATCTGACGGCGACCCAAGCCGCAGACTTGGACAGCGTCGTCTGCCAAGCGATAGTCAAGGAACTAGATATCAAAAGCGCAGACCTCACGCCGTTCTACCGATTGGCCGCCTGGGCGGCACGAGCTGACTACCGCCTCCCAGTTGAATTGTTTACCTTAAACTACGATCTGCTATTAGAGACCGCCCTTGAACATCTGCGAGTGCCGTACTTCGATGGGTTCATAGGCACCTTGCGGGCGCGTTTCCATACCGAGTTAGTAGAGGGCGCACTTGGCTTGGAAGGTCAGAGTGTACCAGCCTTCTTCGTGCGGCTATGGAAGCTTCATGGGTCGGTGAATTGGGCTTGGTCAGAGGACCAACAGATTGTGCGGCTGGGCCAACCAGTGACAGAGGGGCTCGCGGCCGCCATCTATCCTTCCGACACAAAATATGAGGAGTCGCGCAGAGTGCCGTTCGTGGTCTTGCAGGATCGCTTGAGACGTTCGCTGCACCAACCTGAGACCCTTATGATCATTTGTCGGTTATTCGTTCTCCGATGCCCATCTCAACGAACTACTCTTTGACGCGGCTGCCCGACGCGAGCGCTCAGAGTTTATAGCGTTCTGCTACTCAGAGATCCCTGATATTCTCGCCAAACGTGCTACCACTACGCCCAATCTGCAGGTAATCGGCAGTAAAGAGGCGATCCTCGGTGGCGTGCGAGCAGATTGGAAGCCTCCCGAGGGACTGCCGCAGCATCTCTGGGAGAACGACCGTTTTGCACTCAGCGATTTCCGCAACCTGGCTATCTATCTTTCCCGGAGCATGGCGCGTGAACCTGAGGGCGACGCAGTAGTACGCGAACTGCTCGAAAAAATTGACACGAAGAGCGATGGGGCGCTCGGATCCCGACAGTGATGGCTGAGCGCGATCCAACCTGCGTCGGGAGGGTACGCCATGTCCTTGGATCCACTATTACGGTGGCTCTCGATCCCGATCTCGCCGGCGTAGCGCCGATTTACAGGGGGCGCTTGCAGCCTGTCGGCCAAATAGGCTCACTCGTGCGCATTCCTCAAGGCCTCGTCGATCTCATTGCCACCGTAAGCCTCGTAGGCATTGCCGAACTGGCCGGTCCACTTGCACCAGCCGAGATGGTACAGCACGACGAGCGCTGGCTGCAGGTCCAGTTATTGGGCGAGATCGATCGGGGCACTGGCCGGTTTCAGCGTGGCGTGGGTTCGTATCCAGGCCTTGATGATCCGGTGCATTTCGCGACGCCCGATCAACTGGCGTCAGTATTCCCACAGCCGGACGACCAACACTTACGCTTAGGGTGCTTAGCCGCCGCAGAGGAAGTACCCGCTTGCTTGGATGCCTCGCGCCTCGTAGTCAGACACGCCGCAGTCGTAGGTTCCACGGGAGCTGGAAAAACAAGCGCAGTGGCTTCGCTGCTGCAGAGCTTCATCCGAGGAGGATGGAGAGCCGCAAATATTGTCGTCATCGATCCGCATGGCGAGTACTCGCGGGCTCTGGGCAATAGCGCATCGGTGCGAAGCGTCCTCGCTAAGGGGGATCGCGAACTGCGTGTTCCCTATTGGGCACTGCCGGCCGCGGAAATCATTCGCATCTTCACTGGGGCTCCAGGTAGCGCCACGTTTTCCAATCGCTTTACCGAACTCGTTGCTACAGCGCGTCGGAAGTTTACTGAAGCTGCTGATTGGCTTGCCCTCGACCCGACAGCTGTAACGGCTGATACACCGGTACCCTTCGACATAAGGCAGATCTGGCACCAGCTTGATACGGAAAACCACGAGACTCGGAAAAATAAGAGTGACCCGAGCACAGCCTGCCGAATAGATCCAGGCGACTCGGCCACCCTGCGGTCAGCGCAGTTCGAGGCCTACAGCCCAGGGGGTCAACCACCGCACCAAGCGCCGACCTATGGCGTCTATGGGACAACACCGGACCTTCTCCGACTCGGTCTACTCGATCCCAGGCTACGTTTCTTCCAGGAACCTGCGGGGGAACCACATGGTCGCGATCCACTCGTTGGAGTTATGCAGGAATGGATCGGCGGCGAGCATCCCGTTTCGGTCCTTGACTTCAGCGGAGTTCCGTCAGTCGCTGCCGATCTCGCCATCGGCGTGGTCCTCAATCTACTCTTCGAGGTCTCGCTACGCGGAGAGCAGGGTGGACCAGGGATAGGGCGTCCAAGCCCAGTTTTTGTCGTGTTGGAGGAAGCTCACCGGTACCTTGGAGATAGCGCAAGCGCGCTGACGCGCGATTCGGCAAATCGAATTGCACGGGAGGGGCGCAAATATGGGATTGGGCTTCTGCTGGTGACTCAGCGCCCGACCGAACTGCCCAAAACTGCCCTAGCTCAGTGCGGAACTCTTATAGCTCTTCGGCTATCGAACGCGGAAGATCAAGGCGCCATCAGGGCAGCGCTGCCCGATAGTGTGGCCGGTCTTGCAACTGTTCTACCCTCGCTGCGTACGGGTGAGGCAATTGTCAGCGGTGAAGCCGTGGTTCTACCCTCTCGCGTACTACTGGACAAGCCAGACCCAATGCCGTTAGCAGAGGATCCATCGCTGGATTCTTGGCGGAAAGAGCCCTCGGTGCCAGACGTTGGACCGGCGTTGGCGGCATGGCGAGGTATTTATGAGGCTGGGCAATGATTGAGTGGATTCCCGTCAGTGGATCGAAGCGTGTTGTGGCCGAAGCATACGACCCTAAGGCCGAGACGATCTATGTACGGTTCCCGAGTGGAGTCGAGTGGTGGTATTCCGCCTGTCCACCCCATGTTTGGGAGGAGTATAGTGCGCCTGGACAGTCCCGCGGACAATACATCAAGCGTGTCTTGAATTTCAAACCAAACGGGCGTCATGCTGGTTAATAATAACAAACCCCTGCTCAACCAAAGAGGCGCAGCGATTGGCATCCTCGGGACATCTGCTCTGGAGCCGCGCCCGCGCTCCAGGAGGCATTTGGCGATATCCGTAGGCGAGGGCCAGGTCTCTCGGGGTGCCCACCCCACCATGGACGAAGGAGTCAAAGCCGTTCATATTGCTCAGGGCGGCATGGGAGTGGTGTTTCTCCTCGAAGACGAAGATCCGGTGTCCATTACTCTGCGCCAGAGCGAAGGCGATGCCCAACTCGGAGGTCCACAATGAGCCAGGCAACCAAACGGAGATTCGAGCGCGAAGCAGAACCGGTCCGTGTTCTAGGCCGCGGAGTGCGAGCGCGGCAGGGGGTCCACCTCACACTGCGAACCCTGCGCGAGGCGGCCGGGAAGACCCAGGCGGAGGTCGCGGAGGCCGCCAAAATGGACCAGGCCGACATCTCTCGCCTGGAGAACCGCGAGAGTTTCGCCGACTGTCAGGTCTCGACGCTTCAGCGCTATGTGGCCGCGCTCGGTGGACAGTTCGAGCTGGTCGCAGGCTTTGGGAACAAGAGAATCATCCTCGCCGGTGTGCAAACAGAGTCCTCGCGGGAGTCGCCGCCTGACAAGGAGTCGCAACAAACGGGGCAGGGGTAGCCTACTACTGATCGAAGTCGAGACGCGCAGCGTCTTCAGACCTCTACGCGGTAACAGATGTCGGCTCCGGGATCTCTTCTCCAGCCTCTCGCATCCCCTCGAGGTGAAAATCGATGGCTTCCCGGATCAAATCCAAGACCTCCTGCTCTGTCTCGGCGGCGGCAACACAGCCTGGAAGATCGGGGACATACGCGCTGAAGTTGGCTCTTGCTTTTTCGACGACGACGGCATATCGCATGGGAGCTCTCCTGCTACTTGAGACCAGCCGCAGCACCTCGCTCCCGACGAAACAGAGGTCGCGCCCCAGCTCGGCCAGGAACTGGCGCAGGTTGGCCAGAAGGCTCTTGTGTAGATCGGCCTCCTCATGACCGTCGGGCAGATCGAGGAACTCGACGAGGTAGGCGTCGCGAAAGACGGCTTCCGCGCCGGGGTGCAATTCTCTCAACGCTGTCGAGACTTTTGGCGGATGGAGCACGACCCGCTCAAAGAGAGCGCTATCGATCTGGCGGGCAAGGTCCCGCATCGACCATCCTTTCCAACGCACGGACGGCTTGCTCTCCCGAGATCCTAGGCAGCCGAGTCAAAGGCGACCTCGAAGGTGGTCAAGAGCGGCCTCTCTCCTGCGGGGAGCGGGAACTCTTCGAGATAGAGCTCGGTCGCGTCCTTCAGGTTGACGAGAGCCTCCTCGATCGAAGGCCCTTGGCTGACCGTCCCCACCTCCAGGCAATCGGCGACGTACAAATCCTCTTCCTTGTGGAGAACCGCACTAAATGTCCGCTGGATCATGAGGATAGAGTAGCCCGCGGTGGCCTGGCTGGCAAGACGTCCGCTCCCCGCCTCCCCGCCTCACGACGACAGCAGCTCCAGATCCTGCCGGGAGAGGCTCGCCATCAAACTCTCAGGAGCGCGGCCCGACGGTCACAATCACGTTACCCTTCTTGTGTCCCAACTCCACGTACCTGTGGGCCTCGACGATCTCCTCCAGCCGATAGCGGCGATCGATGACAGGCTTCAGCGCTCCCGACTCGGCCAGCCGCTTCAGCAGATCGAGGTCCTGGCGGGTTAGCCTCGGGAAGTCGTCATCGATCGAGATGCAGGCACCGCCCGTCGTCAGGGCGCGTCCGGCATCCCGCATCGCACTCGCGCTCTTGCGCTTTCCCACCGCGTCGAAGATGAGGTCGTAGCGCTCTCCCCGGCGGGTGAAGTCCTCTCGCGTGTAGTCGAGAACCGCCTCGGCGCCGAGCGACTCGACCAGCTTCAGATTCGTCGTGCTGCACACGCCGGTCACTCCGGCCCCGAGGTGCCTGGCCAGCTGGACCGCCGCGGTGCCGATGGCGCCGGAAGCGCCATAGACCAGCACGCGTTGGCCGGGCTGGATCTTGGCCTTGCGCAGGCAATGCACCGCCAGCAGGCCCCCATACGGAAGGGCCGCGGCCTCCTCGTAGCTGAGATTCTGCGGCCGGGGCGCCAGGAGGGTGCTCACCGGCCAGCAGACCGCCTCCGCATAGGCGCCAACCACCCAGCGGCTCATGCCGAAGACCGGGTCGCCTTCCTTGAAGGACGTGACGTTCCGGCCGACGGACTCGACGTCTCCGGCGAGCACCATCCCGAGGATGGATCGGCGCGGCGCGTTCCAGCCCGCCAGCAACCGCAACAGGAGCCGATACCGGCGGGGCGCCCTCAGGCCACGGATGACGCAGTCGCTCACCGTCACGGCCGTCGCGAAGATCCGAATGCAGATCTGGTTCCGGCGCGGGGTGGGTCGCTCGACCTCCGCGAGTCGAAGCACCTCCGGTGGGCCGTAGCGCGTGCAGAGGACCGCTCTCATGGCTCGCGCCTCGCATAAACCACCTCACCATCGAAGTCTGGCTTCTGGGGGGCATCGCAGCGATGAAACGTGCACGAGACCTGCGGTCCGACCGGGTAGGGCTCCGGAAAGTCTGCCACGATCTGACGGACTGCCACTGCAGCAAAGTCCTCATATGCGCCCTCGCGTGTAATACCATCGACGCCGTCAACGTACACGTGAAGGTGAATGCGAAACGGCGACCACTCAACGGAGATAAGCCGCATGTCAGCGGTGATGCAGCCGAGCAATGCTCGCTGAACCGAGAGCAACACTTGGGCGCGAAGGTCGACGTCGGCCTGCCGCCTCTCGGTCTTCGCTGCTGCCTTCACGGTCGCCATGCAGTCATCATATCCGCCCGGGATACCTATGAGGAACACGCGTCGCGGATCGGGAGCAACACCGGTGGGTCCTGCCGAGGCGGCGGGCGACAAGTCAGAGGCTCAGTCCGAGAGCTTCGCTGCTGCGGGCTTGTGCTCTCTCCGAAGCTCTTCGTCCGTCTCCCGGAGCAACCGGCGAGCTTCCTGGATGTCCCTCTCGGTGATGCCGAGCACTTTCCTGATCTCGTCGGCGCTGTAGGGAGGAGCGATGTGCTTGGCGACCGCCGGCTTCCTGGCTTTGCGCACGACCTTGGCTGCAGGCTTCGCAGGTGCAGTCGTGGCTTGCCGCCTCCCGGTCTTCGCTGCTGCCTTCACCGTCGCCATTACAACCACCCCACCTCACGACAACAACAGCTCCAGATCCTCCCGGGAGAGGCTCGCCATCAAGCTCTCGTCCGCCTGGATGATGGCATCGGCCAGGGCGCGTTTTCCGGCCTGGAGCTCGAGGATCTTCTCCTCCACGGTGTCGCGGGCGACCAGCCGGTACGCGAAGACGGTCCGCGTCTGACCGATGCGGTGCGCGCGGTCGACGGCCTGGGCCTCGACGGCGGGGTTCCACCAGGGGTCTAAGAGGTAGACGTAGCCGGCGGCGGTGAGGTTCAAGCCCAGCCCGCCGGCCCTCAGGCTGATCAGGAAGAGTGGACATCCCCCCTCCGACTGGAAGGCCTCCACCAGCTCCTGGCGATTGCGGGTCTTGCCGTCGAGGTAGAGGTAGGAGAGGCCCTCGGCCTCGAGCCGGCGGCGGAGCAGGGCGAGGAAGCTGGTGAACTGGGAGAAGACCAGCACCTTGTGCCCTTCGCTGAGCACCTCCTGGAGCTGGGGGAGCAGGAGGTCGAGCTTGGCGCACGGCTCGCCCTGCCGCCCGCGGTCCACCAGCGCCGGATGGCAGGCGGCCTGGCGCAGGCGCAGGAGCGCTTCGATCACCAGAAGCTTGGTGCGGCCCAGCCCCTGGGCGCCGATGCGCTTTTCGAGCACCGCGCGGTAGTAGTCGCGCAGCTCGTCGTAGAGCCGGCGCTGCCGGGCGGAAAGCTCGCAGACGAGGGTCTGCTCGACCCGGGCGGGCAGCTCCGGCGCCACCTGCTGCTTGGTGCGGCGGAGGATCAGCGGGCGCAGCGCGCGGGCCAGCTCCGCGGACGCGGCGCCCGGCGCGCGGAGATCGCCGGCGCGCTTGCGGAAGGCCTCCGAGCCGGTGAATCCTGGGTTCAGGAATTCAAGGAGGCTCCAGAGCTCGTCCAGGTGGTTCTCGACCGGGGTGCCGGAGAGCGCCAGACGATGGCGGCCGCGGAGCAGGCGGGCCGCCTGGGCGGTCTGGCTGCTGGCGGTCTTGATCGCCTGCGCCTCGTCCAGGATCACGTAATCGAGCTCGCGCTCTCGCAAGGTGGCAATGTCGCGGCGCAGGGTGCCGTAGGTGATGAGCACCACGTCGTGGTCGGCGAACGATGCGGTCTCCGCGGCACGGCCGGCGCCGGTGTAGTCGAGGATCTTCAGGGCGGGGGTGAACTGCGTCGCCTCGGCCAGCCAGTTGAACACCAGGGAGCGGGGAACCACCACCAGCGACGGCGGCAGGCTCCCTGCGGCGCGCTCCTCTCGCCGCGCTTCGAGGAGGGCCAGGACCTGCACCGTCTTGCCCAGCCCCATGTCGTCGGCGAGCCAGGCGTCGAGCAGCAGCGCCTGGAGCCGAGAACCGTAGGTGGTCGCCGTCGGTCGTGCCGAGCCCGGCGAGCGGCGCCCAGCGCTTCAGCCACTCCTCGGGGAGCAGGCCCAGGCTGCCGTCGCTCAAGGGCACGAAGCCGTCGCCGCGCCGCAGAGCGGCGAGGAGCCGCGGCAGGCCGATCGTCTCGCCGGCGAATTCCACCTCGCTGTGGAGCTCGAACCAGTCCACCCCGGAGGCGACGTGCACCGCGAAGCTGCCCGGCGACCGATAAAGCGTCCCCTTCGCCTCGACCCACCAGCCCTGGTCGAGCAGCGTGCGCACCGCCTGCGGGACGCGTTTGGGCGAGATCCGCAGGGTGGGCTCGCCGGAGGGTTCGTTCGCGCCGGGGCGGAACCCCAGCGCCGCGAAGGCCCCCTCCTCCGCCGCTCGATCGCGGAGGAGGAAGCGGCGCTCGGCCTTCTCGTACACCCCACGCCCCCGGGCGCCGGCGCTCACCTCCTGCCCGCCGTTAGAGGTAGTCGACCCGGGCGAGCGGCCAATCGCCACCCGTTTGCGGAGGCGGGGGGGAGCAGGCGCAGGCGTGGCTGCGGGGCCAGGGTCACCTCGGTGCAGGAGAGCGACGGGGGGAGGTCGAGCCGGGGGAGGACCGGCGCGGCGAAGAGGGCCTCCAGGAGATCCTCCCGCTCCACCGCGGGCACCCGCAAGGGCTCCGGCCGATCCAGCAGGGAGAGCCAGGCCGCGGCGCCGCTCCGGCACCACCTCGCAGGCGCCGTCGGCGTCCTCGCGGACCGCGAGCCAGAGCTCCCAGGGAGGGCCGTCATCCCAGGTGAGCGGCGGCTCCTCGATTGTCCCGGGAGCTGGGCCGTATCTGCTTACGCTGGCCCATTGTCCCGGGAGCTGGGCTGTATCTGCTTACGCTGACCCATTTGTCTCGGGAGCCGCCGGCGCCGCCTGCCGCCTGGCCCGCAGGGCCTCGACCACGATCGGCACGAGCGAGATGACGATGATCGCCACGATGACGTAGTGGAAGTTGCGCTTGATCACCGGCTGGTTGCCGAAGAAGTAGCCGGCGAAGAGGAAGGTCTCGACCCAGACCAGCCCGCCGAGGACGTTCCAGACCGCGAAGCGCCGGTAGGGCATGCGGCCGATGCCGGCGACGAAGGGGGCGAAGGTGCGGACTATGGGCACGAAGCGGGAAAGGAAGATGGCCTTGCCGCCGTAGCGCTCGTAGAACGTCTGGGCCCGCAGCAGATGCTTGCGATGCAGCCACCAGGTGTCCTCGCGCTTGAAGATCCGGGGTCCCACCGCGTGGCCGATGGCGTAGTTGACCGCATCGCCAGAGATGGCGGCGACGAGGAGGAGGACGGCGAGGAGAGGCATCGACAGGGTCGAGCCCTCGGCCGCGGCCAGGGCGCCGACCGCGAAGAGCAGCGAGTCGCCGGGCAGGAAAGGGGTCACGACGAGCCCGGTCTCGCAGAAGATGACGAGGAAGAGGACGCCGTAGAACCAGGAGCCGAGCGTATTGACGGCCTGGGTCAGGTGCTGGTCCAGGTGCAGGAAGAGGTCGATCAGTTGATGGATCATGAGGGTCCTTGGTCAGGGTTGTAGTCGCGGACGAGGGCGACCCCGGAAGACGTTCCCAGCCGTGTCGCCCCGGCGGCGATCATGGCGAACGCCGTTTCCAGGTCGCGGATGCCGCCCGAGGCCTTGACGGCGATGCGGCCGGCCACGGCGGTCGCCAGGAGCCGCACGTCGGCGATCGTGGCGCCTGATTTCGCGAAGCCGGTCGAGGTCTTCACGAAGTCGGCGCCGCATTCTACGGCCAAGCGGGCCGCCCGCTCCTTCTCCCGGTCGGTGAGAAGAGCGGTTTCGACGATCACCTTCAGGATCAACCCCTCCCGCGCCGTTCGCGCCGCCTCGACCCAGGCCGAGAGATCGTCGCGCACCCGGTCGTCCTCCCCGCCCTTCAGCCAGGAGAGGTTGAGCACCGTGTCGAGCTCCTGGGCGCCGTCGCCGATCGCCTGGAGCGATTCCGCCCGCCGCACTTCGGGGTGGCTGTAGCCCAGGGGGAAGGCGATCACCGTCCCCACCCGCACCGGGGTGCCGGCAAGCAGGTCGGCGGCCAGCGGCACGTGAACCGGCGGGATGCAGACCGAGGCGAAGCCGTGCTCGGCCGCCTCCTCGATCACCTGCCGGACCTGGGCGCCGGTCGCCTCCGGGCGCAGGAGGGTATGGTCGATGTAGCCGGCGAGCGGTCGGTCCAAAGGCGGTCGGCTCATGTTCACCGGGCGGGGACCGCCACCCCCTGTGCGTTGATCTTCACCTGGCCCACCTCGACCCCCGTGTAGTAATGGAGAAGGATGTCCTTGTAGGTATGGCCGCGCTGGGCCATGCCGTAGGCGCCCACCTGGCACATGCCCACCCCGTGCCCCCAGCCCCGGCCGGTGAACAGCCAGCCCGGCTCCTTGTTCGGCGGGGTCAGGCGCTTGGCGGTGAACAGGGTGTCCGGGACGTCCAGGGTCCAGCGCACGGCCAGGCCCTCGACCTCGACCGATTCGCGGTCGCCGTCGATGCGGATCTTCCCCACCCTCCCCGAGACCCCGCGGGTGAGGATCTCGAAGCCGTGATAGCCGAGACCGGGGAGCCGGGTCTGCACCTGGCTCGCGATCTGCGAATCGCTGCGAAAGCGGGTCCAGGAGCTCCAGTGGCTGGTCCGGTCGTAGGCCGCCCCCTCGGGATCGACCTCCTGCACGGCGGCGAGCAGGTGGTCCCCCTGCCAGAAGAGGGTCATCCGGTCGCCGGGGACCAGGGCGAGGGTGCCGCTCCGGGTCTCGCTGCCGAACTACCGGAAGGTCGCGAGGTCGCCGGGCAGGGTGTAGGTCTTCTCGTCCTTCCCCGAATGGACGGTCAGGCGGCCTCGGCTCTCCCCGCCGCCAATACCGCTGGCACTGCTTCCATCCAGCGAGAGGAAGGCGGCCTCCTCGCGGCGCACCACCTGGAGCATCTCGGCGAAAGCCAGGAGCATGCGCTCGGTCTCGTCGTAGGCGAGGGGCCGGTCGGGGGCGCCGGTGACCAGGCCGCTGCGCAGCAGGTAGGCGGCGCGGCGGCGATCCTCTTCGCTCCACCCCGGCGGCGGCTCCTGGACCAGGTAGGCGACGTCCTCGGGGGCCAGGAGCAGGCGGGCGTCGAGCGCCAGGTCGAAGGCGGAGGCGACGAAGCGCTGCACCTCGCGGCGGTCGAGCGAGTGGAGGGAGGTGCCGGGGGCGGCGAGGCCGGCGAGGCTCGCCAGCTGGGCGAGCCGCGCCGCGAGCGCCGCGGGGGTGGGGGCGCCGGCGGGCGGCGGCAGGAGCCGGCGGGTGAGCCCCTCGGGGAAGGCGACACCGCGCGGCAGGTCGCCGTCCAGGTCCGCCGTCCCCGCCTCGACGCAGGGGACCCCCTTCAGGTAGGGCTCCAGCTTCAGGGGGAACATCAGCTTGCCGTCCTCGGTGTGCCCGCCGCAGGTCGAGCTGTAGAGGGCGTCGACGAGCTCCCCCTGGTAGAGCAGCACCTGGCCGGCGGTCTCGGCGACGGCGCGGTCGGTCAACGGGTGCTCGACCCCCATGCCGCCGTAGACCTGGCAGCGCGGAGTGGCGCAGATGTCGTAGCCCTCGCGATTGAACTCGCCCAGGTTCTTGAGCGCGTAGGTGCGGGCGGCGACCGCCTGGGCCTTGAGCGCCTCCACCTGGCTGTACTGCTCGGGTCCCATCTCCGAGGGGACCACCCCGCGCAGGTACTCCTCCAGGGGGAGGTCGTTGATCAGGTTGAGAGTGCCGCGGTCGTTCAGGAAGACGAGGATGCGACCGCGGTAGCGGTGCCCCTCGGCGGCGACCGAACCCCCGGCGGAGTCGACCGCCAGCCAGCGCCCGGGGAGGACGGAGCTCGATGTCCCCGGCATCCCCTGGGTGAGGCGGAGGGCGGGGGCCGAGACCTTGGCTCCCTCCGAGACCACCCAGGCGCCGGTGATCCCCAGGGTGCCCAGGCGCTTGACCTCGGCCTCGGCCTCGTCGCGCAGGGCGAAACGGCCGAGGCGGATGCGGTAGAGGTCGGTCCCGGCGTCGAAGTGGGCGTCGGCCGGCTGGCTGGTCTGGTCGGTCAGGCGGCGGGCGAGGTCCTGGGCCTGGTGCTCGTCGCGCAGGGCGGCGACCTGCAGGCGGAAGAAGCCGGCCTGGGAGGCGCCGGCCGCCGGCTCGATGCGCACCGGGGAGACCATGGCGACCACCTGGTCGTTCGAGGAGACCGTCGCCTCCGACGAGCAGCAGGGGAGGGTGACCGCGGCGAGGTCGCTCGCCAGGCCGACCCGGATGCGCACCGGCACCGCCGAGCCGGGAGGCGGCTCCGGGGCGGCCGGCGGCGGCGCGGCTGGAGGAGGCGGCTCGGGCGCCGGCTGGGGGGCCGGGACCGGGGCCGGCGGCGCGGGGCGCGGTTTCGGCCGCGAGGCCGCATGCGGCGCGGTCCTGGGTTTCGGGGTTGGCGTCGGCCGGGTTGAGCCGACACAGCCGTAGGCGAGGAGGAGCACGAACGCCGGAAGGAGCCGAAGCTTTCTCAAGCGGGGATCGGGCTGCCGGCCCCCCGGCTCGTCTCGCTGCGCACGAGAGCCACCAGGGTGCCGCCCAGGGCGATGAGCAGCAGCCCCTGGGTCAAGGATTCGAGGAGGGTGAACCCGATCTGCGCCGCGGCGCGCAGCGCCGGCTGCGCGGGGAGCAGCCGGTCGGCCCCCAGGGCGACGAGGCCCAGGGCGGCGAGGAAGGCGCAGAGGAAGAGGACGAAGACGAGGACGACGGCGCCCAGGCGGGCGCCGAGCACCTCGAGGCCGATCCGGCAGGCGGCGCGGACTCCGGAGCCCTCCCGCGCCAGGTCGGCCTGGGCGACCCCGTACCAGAGGCTGAGGACGAGGAGGAGGAAGGCGAGCGGCAGGGCGCCGCCGCAGCCGATCCCGAAGGCGCCGCTCTCCCCCCAACGCGCCGCCCCGGCGAGGGTCGCCGCCATCCAGAGCAGGAGGAGGAGGCCCCAGCCGAGGAAGAACAGGCCGATCAGGTTGGCAAAACCGAAGAAGCGCGCCCCATAGCGCCCCGCCCAGCCGAAGAAGTTCCGCCAGCTGAAGGTGCGGAAGAGGCGGGTGGAGCGGGGGGCTCCGGGCAGGGCCTGGCGGTCGCCGGCGAGCAGCACGCCGTAGGTCCCGGCCTGCACGTAGCAGTGAAGGAGACCGGCAAGGAGCCAGAGGACGAGCGTGCCCAGGAGGGCCGCGAGCAGGCCGGGCAGGCGGCCCTGGGCGCGCGGCAGGAGGTCGGGGAGCGTCCGGCCGGGGTCGGCGAGAACGTCGGTGGTCGACAGGTCGTAGCCGAGGACGACGAAGGGCAGGCCGAAGCCGATCGCCAGGAGGAGGGTGAAGGCGAAGCCCTGGAGCCACTGGATGAGCACCAGCTCCCGGTTGGCCCACAGGCTGGCCAGACCTCGGCGCAGGCAGTCCACCGCCGAGAGCCTCATGTGGCGACGCGGGCCTTGTACAGCTTGTGCTCGCGCCGGAAGTCGGCGACGGCCGAGAGCTCGACCGGCTGCGCCATCTCGTAGAGGCGGGAGACCAGAGATCCCGGGATGCGGGACGACAGCAGCTTCATGGTGTCGACCGGCGCCGCGGCCTCGGGATCGCGGCCGCGGTCGAGGTTCTCCGGTTTGGGCCGCGAGCGGATCGCAGCGGGATCGTTGGGCGCCGCCAGCAGGTAGTTGGTGGTGAAGATCGTCGGCAGGCGGCGCAGGTAGCGCTGGTTGATGATCAGATAGAGGATGTCGCGCACCCAGGGGGTCGCCTGCTGGGAGCCCAGCTCGTCCAAGACCAGGACGTCCGCCTCGGTCAGCGGGTCGAGCACCTCGTGCTTGGACTCCGACGAGGAGGGATCGAAGGTGGCCTGGATCTGGTGCAGGAGCGAGCTGAACTCGGCGAAGCGGCCGTGCACGCCGTAGCGTTGGATGAGCTCCTTGAGCACCCCCACGGCGAGGTGGGTCTTGCCGACGCCCGGAGGGCCGATGAAGAGGAGGCCGGAGTCGCTGAACGTCCCGCCCTCCTTCAGGAATTGCTCGACGTAGCCCAGGGCGATGGCGCGCGCCTGGACGAGCTGGTTCTGCTCTCTGGGGTCCGGGCTCGCGGTGACGAACTTCTCGATCTTGCAGTGGGCGTAGCGCTCGGGGATGGCGGCCGCGGCGAGCTTGCGCGCATGGATCTGCTGCTGGCGGCAGACGCAGGGGCGAGCCCGGCCCGCCCCGCCGTCCGCGGCGATCAACCAGCCGCTCCCCCCGCACTCGGGGCAGGGGGCCGACGTCACCTCACTCTGCGGCATGCCGAGATGGTAGCACGGGCCTTACCGCCGCGCCGCGGTCGCCACCCGGGCCACCAGCTGGGAGAGGGCGGCGTCCGGCTCGGTGCCCTCGCCTTTGAGGAGCAGCTCGGTGTCGAGCACCAGGGCGGGGAGGCGGGCGAGGAGCGGCTCGGGGAGGCGGGAGGCGGCGAGGTAGGCGCGGTGGAGGCGGAAGGGGTGGATGCCGGCGAGCGGGTTCTTGCCGCCGGCCGGCACCTCGCCCTGGAGGGCCGGAGCGTGGCGGTCCTTGAAACGGCCGTAATTCTCGTCGCCCGCCGGCACCCGGAAGAGGCGCATCATGCCGCGCAGAGCGGTCAGCTGGCGGCAGAAGTTGGCGAAGAGGGCGAAGAAGGAGAGCCGCGCCGCCAGCGGGTCCTCGGCGGCCGCGGTCAGGCGGTGGAGCCGGTCGAGCGCCTCGCTCGGCCGGCCCTGGGCGACGGCGTCGAGGAGCTGCCAGACGTCCTCCTCGCCGCGGTCCTCGACCGCCCGCTCGACCAGCTTGCGGTCGATCTTCCCTCCCGGCACCTCCTCCCCGATCAGCCCGGCGAGCTTGCGGTACTCGCCGGCCAGGCGGGCCGTCGAGTCCGCCTCGGCGGCCCCCGAGCTCCCCTTGCGGCCGTCCCCCTCCTGGCGCAGGGTGCGGCGCGCCAGCTCGGCCAGGGCGTCGCGGGTGATCGAAACGCCGGTCTGCCGTTCGAGCTCGGCGGCGAGCCGGTCGACCCCCTCCCAGGCGCCGCCCCGGGCCGCCTCGACCCCGCCCAGGTGAAGCACCGCCCCGCGCTCGGCGAGGAGGGCGACCACCGGATGGTCGGCCGGCGCCGTGCGCTCGGCGAGCACCAGGGCATGGCCGGCCGGGAGCCCGTCGCGAACCACCGTGGACAGCTCTGAGAGGTCGGAGCCGCCGACCCCCTGGAGCCCCTCCCGCCGCGCCGCTTCGAGCAGCTGGACGAGCCCGGTCTTCAGGTCCTCCACCTGCCGCTTGCCGCGCTTGGCCCGCCGCCCGGGTCCCCCCTCGAAGGCCCAGGCCGGCAGCTCGCCCAGGGCCTCCTCGGCGCTCCTGGCGTAGGGATCGACGTCGAAGAGATGCAGCGCCTGGAGGAGGCGCACCGCCGCCTGCCGCTCGCGCGATCCCAGGCTGCCGGCGGCATTGCCGGCCGCCGGAATCCCCTCGTGGGCCTCGTCGATCAGCTCCGCCGCCGCGCTGCGGTCGGCGAGGACGACGGTGTCGAAAGCGAGGACGACCTTCCCCGGCGCGAACAGCGAGTAGGTCTTGAGGTCGGAAAGGAGCGGGGTGAGCGAGGCCGGGTGGCGGTGGGTCTCGACCGGGCAGCCGATCGCCGTCGCCAGCGCCTCGGCGATCCGTTCGGCCGCCGGCCCGGCGAGGACGAGGTCGCCGGTCACCAGGCAGACGGTGGGCACTCCACCGTCCGCGGTCAGCCGGGAGAGGAAGGCCGCGATCTCGGGCCCTGCCAAATCGTCGCCTCCGCTCTAGGAGGCCTCGGCCTCCAGGAGCCCCTTCTCGGCCATCTCCTGGCAGTCGATGCAGAAACGCGCCCAGGGAACCGCCTGGAGCCGCTGGATGGCGATCGTCTGGCCGCAGTTGGCGCAGCGCCCGTAAGCCCCCTCGTCCATCCGCCGCAGGGCGGCGTCGATCTGGAGCACCAGCTGGCGCTCGCCGTCCGAGAGGGAGAACATCAGCTCCCGGTTGTAGGAGTTGTTGGCGCGGTCCACGATGTCCTCGGTCCCGTCGTCCGCGGACTCCTGCCCGGCGCGCACGTCCTGCTTGTACATGTTGACGATCTCCTGCTTCTGCTGCTGCAGGCGCTCGCGCAGGGCCTCGTATCCCTCGATCGGCGTTGCCGCGGCGGGCTTGACCTTCTGTATCTTGGCCACGCTGTCTCCTTTCCCAAGAAGCCGCGAAAGTGATTCGCCCCTCAGATGGGCTCGCGATGATAGCTCATTCCGGCCGCAATGGAGAGGGCGCGGAAGATCTGCTCGTACAGCACGGTCCGTGCCAGCTGGTGCGAGAGGGTCAGCGGACCGAGCGACAGGACCAGCCGCGCCGCCTTCAAGACCTCCGGGGCGAGCCCCAGATCCGAGCCGATGGCGAAGGCGATCGGGTGCGGCCACTCGCGTTGCAGCCGGGTGAGCTCGGCGGCGAGCCCGGGCGAGTCCAAGGCCCGGCCGCCGCCGTCCAAGGCCACCAGCCAGGAGGATTCGGGCAGGGCGGCGAGGAGCGCCCGCCCCTCGGCCTGCCGCCGCCCGGGGTCCTCCCCCGATTCGCGCGCCCGGACCGGCAGGTCGCGCACCGGCACGAAGCGGGCGATCCGGCGCCGGTAGTCGGCGCAGATCTCCTCCCAGCTCGCGGGCTGATGACGGCCGGCCCAGGCGATGACGAGCTCGCGGCCCACGGCTCAGAGGGCTTCGCCATGATCGCCATGATCGCCAGGATCGGCGGGATCGGCGGCATGGAGATCTCCTGCCGGCTCCTCTTCCTCCTCGTCGAGCTCGCCCTCGTCCTCCTCGTCCATCATGTAGCGCTCCCACTCGTCGAAGAAGGCGAGGGTCTTGAAATCGCGCATCCGGTCCAGAAAGACGACGGCATTCAGGTGATCGAACTCATGCTGCACGACGCGGGCCTCGAAGCCTTTCGCCAGGAAGTCGAGCGGCCGGCCCTCGCGATCGATGCCGCGCACCCGCACCGCCGGATGGCGGGGCACCAGCCCCCGCAGGTCGGGGATCGACAGGCACCCCTCCCAGTCGTAGACCCGCTCGCCGCCCTGGGGGGTGAGCATGGGGTTGATCACGGCATGGAGGGGGATCGAAGCGTCCCGCTTCTTGCCGCGCGCGGCGACCTCGTAGACGAAGACCTGGAGCCCCACTCCCAACTGCGGTGCCGCCAGGCCGACCCCGGAGGCGGCTCGCATGGTCTCGATCATGTCGTCGATCAGCGCCTGGATCTCCGGCAGGGCGAGCTGCCCGGGCGGCACCGGTTGGGCCGGGGTGCGGAGGGCCGGATGACCGAGCCGGACGATGGAACGGGCGGGCATGGTGGGCTCCCTTCCTGCGCAAGATCCTTAAGTATACCTGCCTCCGGACCTCCCCACCTGTACGGAGCGGAGCAGCCGAAGGTTGGGCTGGGACCGCATGGTATTCTGAACCGACGATGCGCGACGGACGGGTGCGGGTGCGGAACGATCGAAGAGATCGGCGGGACCGGCGGCAGGGCCGCTGGCTGGGCGGGCTGCTCCTCGGGAGTGCGGCGGTCGGGCTGCCGGTGGCCGCCCACGCCTGGATCACCCGCCGGGCCCGCCCGCCGCGGGCGCCGAGCTGGGGCCGGGCACACCGCTACGCCGGGCGCCACGGCGAGATCGCCTTCCAACAGCTGGGCACCGGCGCGCCGCTCCTCCTCCTCCATTCCTTCGGCCCCGGCCACGACGCCGCCGAGTGGCGCGCCGCGGCGGAGCTCCTCGCCGGCTACCACGCGGTCTACGTCCCCGACCTCCCCGGCTGGTCGCGCTCGGCCCCACCCCGAGTCTACCGCCCCGGCGCCTACGTGACGGCCCTGGAGGATTTTCTGGGCGGCGTGGTGCGAGAGCCGGCGGTGGTGGTGGCGGCCGGCCTGCCCGCCGCCTATGCCCTGGAGATGGCGGCGGCGCGGCCCTACCTGGTGCGCGCCCTGGCCCTGGTCTGCCCCCAGGGGCTCGAACCGCTGCCGGGAAGCTCGGCGAGCGCCTGGACCGGCACGGCCCTCCTGCGGCGCCTGGCGCCGCTGCCGCTCGTCGGCATCACCGCTCTCGACCTCCTGACCTCCCGTCAGGCCCTGGCCGAGCACCTGCGCCAGGAGGTCTACGCCGCCCCCGAGAAGGTGGACGCCGGCCTTGTCGACCACCACTACCGCGCCAGCCACCGCCGGGAGGCCCGCAAAGCCCTCGCCGCCTACCTGACCGGCAGCCTGCGGCCGGCCAACGGCAGCCTCCCCACTCCGGACCAGCCGGTCTGGATCGCCTGGGGCAGGAAGTCCGTCCAGCCGCCGGTCGAGAACGCCGACCTCTGGCTCCACAAGTTCCCCGAGGCCCACCTGGAGATCTTCGAACGCTGCGGCAGCCTCCCCCACGCCGAGACCCCCGCCGCGTTCTGCCGGGCGTTCGATCGGTTCCTGACCGGTCTCGACTGAGGGTCCCTCCAACGCAAAGCCCCCGCGCCTTCAAGGCGGCGGGGGCTCGGAGAGGAACCGTGGGGGCCTGGCGCCTTACGACACCTCGAAGCCGCCCTGCTTCAGCTCCCTCTCCTCCATCTGACGGCGGATGCCCTCCTCCTCCTCGACCACCCGGCCGTCGAAGAGGTGGATGCTGCGGTCGGCGTAGCGGGCAAAGCGCGGGTCGTGGGTGACCATGCAGATCGTCGCCCCCTCCTTGTGCAGCTCCTCCAGGAGGTCCATGACCTGCTTGCTGTTGTTCGAGTCCAAGTTGCCCGTGGGCTCGTCGGCGAGCAGGATGGACGGCTTGCCGACCACCGCGCGGGCCACGGCGACGCGCTGCTGCTGACCGCCGGAGAGCTGCGAGGGGTAGTGCTTCATGCGGTGCGACATCCCGACCCGCTCCAGCGCCTCCTGCACCCGGTCCTTGCGCTCCTTGGCCGGCATGCCGCGGTAGGTGAGCGGGAGCTCGACGTTCTCGTACACCGTCAAGTCGCCGATCAGGTTGAACGCCTGGAAGATGAAGCCGATCTCCTTGTTGCGGATGCGCGCCCGGTCGGAGAACGAGAGGTCGGCCACCTGCTTGCCGTTCAGCCAGTACTTGCCGTCGCTCGGCGTGTCGAGCAGCCCGAGGATCGACAGCAGCGTCGTCTTGCCGCAGCCCGAGGGGCCCGCGATCGAGACGTACTCGCCGTTCTTGATCTCCAGGTGGATGCCGGACAGCGCGTGCGTCTCCACCTCGTCGGTCAAGAAGACCTTGGTCACCCCGTCCAGCGTGATCAGCGACCCGTTTGAGCTCATCATTTTCTCCCTTGCATTTAGTTCAGGCGCAGTCGGTCGTGACCATCCCACGCCGAGGTATCGGAAAGGATCACCTTGTCTCCCACGTTCAGGCCGCCCACGATCTCGATCGTGTTGACCGAGCTCCGGCCGAGCTGCACCGGTATCCGCACCGCCCCCTTGCCGCCTTCGGTGAGCTTGAACATCTGGACCTTGCTGTTCGGCTGGCCGTAGGCGGGCCGGCCGACGTAGAGGACGTTGTCGAGCCGCTCGATCAAGATCGTGCCGTCGACCGAAAGGTCGACCCGGGCGCCCTTGGGGAGCGGTCCGTCGAGCTTCACGTCGACCGTCACCGTGCCGTCCTGGACCGAGGGGGCGACGCGCTCGACGTGGCCGGAGACGATACCGTTCCGGGTGTCGATCTGGGCCGACTGGCCCTTGACCACGTCCTTGGCCTGGGTCTCCGGGATCTTGAGCTCGGCTTTCAGCTTGTCGGGCTGGGCGACGCGGGCGAGGTTGGCGCCCGGCGCCACCCGCTGGCCGACCTGCACCGGCAGCTCCTGGAGGACGCCGTCGATGCCCGCCTTGACGTGCAGCGCCTCGACCTGCCGGCGCTTCAGCCCGTAGACCGCCTGCTGCTGCTCGACGCGGGCGCGCTGGGCGGCGAGCTGGGCCTGGGCCGAGAGGGCGTTCTGCCGCACCTTCTGCTTCTCGATCGAGGCCTGCTGGCCGAGCATGGTCGACTGCATGGTCGATTTCTTCATCGTGATCTCGGGGATCAGGCCTTCCTTCGCCAGCTTCACGTCGGCTTCCGCCTGGAGCTTCGCCTGCTCGCTCTGCGACTCGACCTGGGCGGCCGTCGCCTGCTCGTTCAGCAGCTCCTTGTCGAGCTTGGCCTTCAGGTCGTCGTAGTCGGCCTGGACGGCCTTGACCTGCGACTCGGCCTCGGCCGCGTTCTGCTCCAAGTCGGGGTTGCTCATCTCGAGCAGCAGGGTGTCCTTGGTGACCGTGACGCCGGGGAGAGCGGGGATGCGCTCGATCCGCGCGTCGACCAGGGCCGGGACGAAGCGGATGTCCTCCGCCACCAGGGTCCCGGGACCGCGCACCTCGCGCTGCATCGGGCCGCGCTGGACCGTGTCGACCCAGACCGTCGCCTTGTCCACCGTGGGAGCCGCCGGCTCCAGCCGCGACAGACCGACGGTGACGAGAAGGATGGCGACGAGCCCCGCGATGCCCCAAATGATCCGACGGATCCGCTTCTTCTTCGCTTCACCGGTTCGCTGAATGTCCATGCCCATAATGAAAGTTCCTCTCGCTGCTCCACTACGCACGCCCCATGCCCAAGGTTGCAGAACGCCTCATCTTACGACGGTCTCACCATTTAGGAAAAGGGGGGAGGCGCCTTTCTTCATTCCGGTGTCCGTTTGCGGGAAGGTGGCGTCCCAGAATCGGACACTCCGGCCGGTCCGGCGCCGTCGACCGGCCGGGTCAACCACCGTTCCCGGTACTCCCGGAGGGCCGGGGTGTCGGGGAAACTTTCGCCGGGCGGATAGGGGTAGCTGCGCATCGCCTGAAAAGGCAGCGGCTCCAGGTGCTGGGCCTCCCAGGTGTTGCGGTCGGCGTCCTTGTCCCAGCCGACGCTCTCCAGGAAGACGGTGCGGCGGAAGCCGGGCGGCGGCGGGGGCAGGAGCGCGGCGTCGAAGGTCAGGGCCAGCTCGTCCCCGGCGGCGAGGATGACCGAGCGGTCGTCGGCTTGGGCGAGCAGCTCACCCACCTCGCCGTAGCGGGTGTAGCGGCCGGGGAAGGGGAGCCAGGGGGAGGCGGTCGAGACCCGGGCATAGTCGTAGCCGTGGGGACCGTTGGGCGAGCGCCGCACCCGGGCCGAGAAGCCGCGGTAGCGCAGGAGGGCGCTCGCCGGGGCGAGCCGGGCGCGGACGACGGCGGTCGAGTCGGCCGCCGGCAGGGGGGTCCAGGCGATGCGGTCCCAGGCGAGCCAGAGCGAGGTGACGATGCGCAGGCGCCGCGCTCCCTTAGGGAGGGGAGGCGTGTCGATCACCAGGGTCTTGGTCTTCCCCGCCGGATAGCCCAGGGCCGGCATCAGGACCTGCCAGCCCTGCCCGCCCTGCCCGCTGGTAGCGGTCTCGACCTCCAGCCGGGGCGACACGGGCGCGAGGTCGCGGCGCTGGGCGATCGCCAGGTTCAGGCTGGCGTCGGCGGGGAAGATCCAGCCGTCCAGGTGCAGGCGCACGGGACCGCCCGGCGCCTCCCCAAGGTCGAAGGTGAAGGTCCAGGGCGCCGCCGCCACCCCCTGGTAGGGACCGGGAACGTAGCCGTCGGCGTAGACCTCGTCCCGCGCCCGCACCCGGTCGGTGACCTCGCGGCCGGCGCCGTCCCAGGCGGCGGCGACCGGCCGCAGGCCGCGGCTCCCCAGCACCCAGCCCGGGTTCTCGGGGCCGGGGAGGACCCGCAGGTTGCTCGCCAC
>DASQPA010000241.1:0-12023 GCA_035644215.1 Thermoanaerobaculia bacterium | reverse complement strand
TGGCCGGTCGCCACCTTTTCCGCTCCCAGGGCACGGGCGCGGGCGTGGAGGAGGTCGAACTTGACCCAGGTGTTGCAGCGCACGCAGGGGCTGGGGGTGCGGCCGGCCAGGTAGTCCGACACGAACGGGTCGACCACGTGCTGGCGGAACTCCTCGTCCATCCGCAGGGTGTAGTGGGGGATGCCGGCCTGCTGCGCCACTCGCCGCGCATCGCCCAGGTCGAGGGCGCCGCAGCAGCGGCCGTGGGCGGACTCCTCCGAACGGTCCCAGAGGAGCATGGAAAGGCCCACCACGGGGTGGCCCTCCCGGGCGAGGAGCCAGGCGGTGACCGAGGAGTCGAGGCCGCCGCTCATCGCGACGGCGAGGAGGCCGGGGTCGCTCACCGCGTACCCCCCACGCCCACTGCCGGCGCCGTCAGCTGGCGCAGCGCCGCCGACTCGGCGGCGAGGGTGGCGAGGAAAGCGTCGACCTGCTCCGGCCGGTTGGCCGGCCCGAAGCTCACCCGCAGGCTCGACAGCGCCTCGGCCGCGGAGAGGCCCAGGGCGAGGAGGGTGGGGCTCGGCTCGACCACCCCGGAGGCGCAGGCCGCGCCGGTCGACACCGCGTAGCCCGCGAGGTCGAGCCGGATGAGGAGCGACTGGGCGTCCACCCCGGAGAGAGCGAGGTTGGAGGTGTTGGGCAGGCGCGGCGCCCCGGCGCAGTGGACGAGGGCGCCGGGGATCTTCGCCAGCCCGGCCTCGAAGCGGTCGCGCAGGGCGGCGAGGTGGGCGCCGCGCTCGGCGAGCTCCCCCTGGGCGAGCGCCGCGGCCTCCCCCAGGCCGACGATCGCCGCCACGTTCTCTGTTCCCGCCCGCCGGTGCCGCTCCTGGCTGCCGCCCACCAGGTAGCCGTCGAGCGCCACCCCCTTGCGCACCCAGAGGGCCGCCGCCCCCAGGGGGCCGCCGAACTTGTGCGCTCCCAGGGTGAGGAAGTCGACCCCCAGCTCGTGCACCGAGACCGGGATCTTCCCCACCGCCTGGACGGCGTCGGTCAGCACCGGGATGCCGCGCTCGCGGCAGGCGGCGGCCACCGCCGCCACCGGCTGGAGGGTCCCCAGCTCGTTGTTGGCGAGCATCAGGGTAACGAGGACGGTACCGTCCCCCAGAGCGGCCACTACCGCCTCCGCCAGCACCACCCCGTCCGGCCCGGGCGGGATGCGGGAGACCGCCATGCCCCCCGCCTCCAGGCGGGTCGCCGACTGGCGGACCGAGGGGTGCTCCAGGCGCGAAACGACGATCTGACCCGGGGAGTTGCCGGCCGCGGCCCGGCGCGCCGCATCGAAGAGCACGGCGTTGTTGGCCTCGGTGCCGGAGGCGGTGAAAACGATCTCCGGCGGCCTCGCGCCGAGCAGAGCGGCCACCTTCTCGCGCGCCTCCTCGACCGCGTTGCGCGCCGCCTGGCCGAAGCGGTGGGTGGAGGAGGCGTTGCCCCAGCGCTCGCCCAGCCAGGGGAGCATGGCGGCGCGCACCCGGGGGTCGAGCGGCGTCGTGGCGTTGTGGTCGAAGTAGACGGGGGTGGGGGCAGGCATGAGCTTTGAAACCTCGGGACGGGGTATTGTAGCGCGCGCGCCGGAATGGCGGCTGCCGCCCCCCCTGTTAGGGGTATTGCGGCCCTTTTCGGCCTGACTGCCCGCGGTCTCTTCAAGGGATCGCGGGCTTGACCCCTTTGAGCCCCGGCGAGCACCGTCCATGCGGATGAACCGAAAAGCCCCGTCCCGCGATTTCCGATCTCCCGCGTTCCCCGTCCTCCGCTGCCTCGTCCTGGCGCTCGGTTTGGCTCTCGGTTTGGCCGCCCTGCCCCTCGCGGCCGATCCCCCGGCGGCCCCCCCGTCCAACCCCCCGGCGGCGGCACCGCCGGCATCGCCGGCACCGGCGGTGAAAAAACCGCCTGAGAAGCCCAAGAAGCTCACCCGGTCAGAAGAGAAGAAGCTGCTCTCGGCGCTTCCCAAGGAGTACAAGGCCTGGCTCGACGAGGTCGACGTCCTCATCACCCCGGAGGAGAAGGCGACCTTCCTGCGCCTCGACAAGGACTACCAGCGCGACTCCTTCATCGAACGCTTCTGGGAAGTGCGGGACAAATATCACCTGGGGGGCCACAGCGCCTTCAAGGAGCAGTGGGACTCCCGGGTCGAGGAGGCGCGGACCCACTACGGCAACATCAAGGAGGACCGCTCGCGCATCCTCCTCCTCAACGGCCCGCCCACCGTGCAGATCGTCTCCAACTGCCAGATCCTCTGGCCGCTGGAAGTCTGGTACTACGCCAACAGCGACCGCGTGCACTACGAGTTCTTCGTCGTCTTCTACCAGCAGTGGGGGGCCGGGGCCTACCGGATCTTCGAGCCCGCCGAGGGGCTGGGCACCCTCTTCCGCGACAGCAGCAATCCGGACGAGCGTTCGCTCGAGGCGGTTTCCAACGGCTGCATCAACGGCGACAAGCTCGCCGGCGCCATCTACTGGGTGGTGAGCCAGCGACTGGGCTACAGCATGATCCAGGCGCAGTTCGAGTCCCACCCCGAGGGTCCCGGCGGTGAGTGGGTGGCCTCCTTCAACTCCTACACCACCGATCTGCCGGAGACCGCCGTCACCTTCCCGGCCAAGCTCGCCGTGGAGTTCCCCGGCCGCTACCAGGCGCGGACGGTGGTCCAGGGGGTGATGCAGGTGGCGACCGCGGACATCGGCATGGCGCAGCTCGCCGACAGCCGCTCCTACAACCTGGTCCTGACCGGCGAGATCATCCAGGGCCGGAAGCTCTTCGACAGCTTCCGCTACAAATTCGACTTCCCGGCCGACCAGGTGCCGGACGGCAAGCTCCCCCTGGTCTTCCAGCGCTACCTGCGCCCCGGTACCTACAAGCTGGTCCTGAAGATGGAGGATCTGAATTCGGGCAAGTTCTATCGCTCCGAACAGCCGCTCGAGGTGCCGGAGACCGACAAGGTCGCCCCCACCGCGCCGCCGCTCCTGGATCCCGAGAGCGCGCGCATCCTGGAGGAGGCGAACAAGGCCCTGCGCTCGGGGGAGACGACGGTCAAGATCATCCGCCCGCCCGGCGACCTGCACACCGGGATGCAGCGCTTCGACACCCTGACGACCGGCAAAGTGATCCAGAGCGTCACCTTCTCCCTGGACGGCAAGCCGATCCTGACCAAGAAGAGCGCTCCCTACAGCGTCGAGCTGGACTTGGGGCCGGTGCCCCGGACGCGGAAGCTCGAAGCCATCGCCTATGACGGGAAGGGGACGATCCTCTCCCAGGACGAGCTGCTCATCAACTCCGCCGGCCACCGCTTCGCCGTCCACCTGGTCGAGCCGCAGCGCGGCAAGCGCTACGCCAAGAGCCTCCTCGCCCAGGCCGACGTCGACGTGCCGGAGGATCAGACGGTCGAGCGGGTGGAGTTCTACCTGAACGAGACGCTGGTCGCGACCGCCTACCAGCCCCCCTACGTGCAGCCCATCGTGCTGCCGAAGAGCGGCGCGCTCTCCTACGTGCGGGCGGTTGCCTACGACGTGGACGGCGCGGCGACCGAGGACTTGGTCTTCGTCAACGCCCCGGAGGGGATGGAACGGCTGAACATCCAGTACGTCGAGCTCTACGCCTCGGCGCTCGACAAGAAGGGGCGGCCGGTCGACGGGCTGACGCAGAAGAACTTCACTCCCATTGAGGACGGGGTCAAGCAGCAGATCGTCCGCTTCGACCAGGTGCACGACCTGCCGCTCCACACCGCGGTCACGCTCGACGTTTCGGCCTCAATGGAGGCGAACCTGCCGGAGGCCCGGCAGGCCGCCCTCGATTTTCTCCAGCAGACCCTGGAGCCGAAGGACCGGGCGACCCTCATCACCTTCAACGATCATCCGAACCTGGTGGCCAAGTTCACCAACAACGTGACCACCCTGGCCGGCGGCCTGGCCGGCCTCAAGGCCGAGCGCGGCACCGCGCTCTACGACAGCATCATCTACACCCTCTACTACTTCAACGGCATCAAGGGTCAGCGGGCGATGCTCCTGCTCTCCGACGGCAAGGACGAGAGCAGCCGCTTCACCTTCGAGGACGCCATGGAGTACGCCAAGCGGGCGGGGGTGACGATCTATTCGATCGGCCTGGGGAAGGACGTCGACAAGAAGCACCTCACCAAGATCGCCGAGGAGACCGGCGGCCGGAGCTTCTTCGTCGCCACGGCTACGGAGTTGAAGCCGATCTACGCCGCGATCGAAAAGGAGCTGCGCTCGCAGTACCTGATCGCCTACCAGTCGACCAACGCCAGCGAGGACTCGAACTTCCGCACCATCGAGCTCAAGACCGACCGGTCCGATCTGGAGGTGAAGACGATCCGGGGGTATTACCCGTAGGGGGATGAAGTCGTACTGGCACCTTGGCCCTCACCCCCGGCCCCTCTCCCGGCCCGTCCCCCAAACCTCCGGGAGAGGGGAGAGTCGCGTGTAGGAGACGTTGGGTCTCCTCTCCCATAGGCGCGTGCTCGCGGTCATCGCTGTAGGACTATCGTTACATTGCGCCGATGGGTGATACGGCTTATCATCTACCCATGGCTACCGGGGTCACCAAGCACTCCTATACCCCTGCCACGGCAGAGGAGATACAGCGTGCCGTCGGCGTCACCGAGGAGGATCGGCAGGTGGTCGGCAGCGTGCTCGCCAAGCTCCAGTTCCATGGAGCTCCTGCTGCGCGGGGTCGATTCATCAGGGCCGTTGCCAAGCCGCCCCGAAGGGGCGTAGGTCGGTAGCCTGGGGCGAGAGCCCCAGGTTGAGATATCCCCAAGAATCAACAGCCCCGAAGGGGCGACGGTAAGCTCGGCTCGGATCATCCTACTCGAGACGCGGAAGCTCCTCGGGTCTGACATTCAGTCGTATGGACCGCGCAGTGCCGGGCGACCGCGTAATGAGCCCGAGGCGAGCCAGCGTCAGGATCATCTGGTGAATCGTGGGCGGCGTGACCTTGAAGTAGCGCTGAAAGTCAGCCTCCGCCGGTGGACGACCGTTCACTTTTGTGTACGCATCGAGGAAGGCGAGATACTGACCTTGTAGGTGCGTGAAGTTCGGCATCCCTGCCTGCTCTCATCAAAGTCGGGTCCCGGGCGGTTGCCCTACTCCCTGCAGCGCACCCGCACCCGGTGCCAGGCGTTGTTCATGTAGCCCTTGAAGTTCCAGACGCTCGCCACCGTCTCGGGCTGGCCGTTGCCAGCATCGTCCCAGGCGCGGACCATGATCTCGTAGTCGCCGGGGACGAGGCCGAGGGAGACCCGCCAGAAGCGCCAAACCCAGGGGCCGCGGTCGTCGTGGAGATCGGCCGGCACCCAGCTCGTTCCGCCGTCGCCCGAGACCTCCACCCGCGCCACCCGCCGGCCCTCCCCGCTTCCTCCGGCGGCGCCGGCGATCGCGTACCCCTTGACCCGCACCACCCCCGGCCGCACCGTCTCCCCCTCCTCCGGGGAGCAGATGACCGCGCTCAGGGCGACGTCGCCCAACATCGTCCCGCTCTCCCAGTCGACGGTCTCCGCCGTCACCTCCGGCGGAAAGAGGCGGTAGGCCACAGCCTGGAAGTAGTTGTCGGAGGGCTTTTCCTGGAGCGTGATGCGGGACAGCCACTTGACGCTCCGCGCGCCGATGTAGCCGGGGACCAGGGCGCGCAGGGGGGCGCCGTGCAGGGCCGGCAGGGGAGCGCCGTTCATCTCGTAGGCGAGGATCGTCTCCGGCGCCAGCGCCTTGTCGAGCGGCACCGAGCCGCCGAAACCGAAGCGCTTGCCGTGCCGCTCCACTTGGTCGAGCCCGGTGAAGGCGACGTGGCGGGCCGCGGGCCGCGGCCGGGCGCGCTCCAGCAGCTCGGCGAGCGACGCCCCGGTCCAGAAGGCATTGCTGATCGCCTCCTCATGCCAGGGGAGCTCGCCCGGGATCGGTTTCCAGGCGATGAGCTCCGAGCGCCGGTTGCCGGCGCATTCGAGGGTCGCCATCCGCCGCACCGGCGGCAGGGCGCGGAGCTCGGCGAGCGTCAGGGAGAGCGGGTTTTCGACCAGGCCGCCGATCTCCAGCCGGTAGGTGGCAGGGTCGAGCGCCGGGACGTTGCCGTGGTTGCGGACGAAGAAGAGGTCGTTGCCGGTGACCTCGTCGGCCCGCAGGGCGGACAGCGGCGGCCCGGCGTTGAGCGGCTCCTCCTGGCGGACGCGGAGGCTGGGGTCCTTCCCTTCGGGGGTGCTCATTCGTCGTAGGAGAGCGGATGGGAGCGCCGTTGGTAGCGATCCCCGCCCGCGGCTTCGAGCGGCGCGTAGATCGAGCAGTGGTCCATCTCGCCGCCGTAGACGTGGAGGGTGATGGCCAGGCGGTCGGGGTGGGCGTTGCCGAGGACGTGGTACTCGAACGGCGGAATGAGCGCGCCCGCCGAGCCGATCCCGGCGTGCACGCGGCCCTGGTCGGTGAAACGGCAGATGCCGTCCTCCGTCGCCTCGGCGAGGTCGAAGCGGTGGACCTCCATCTCCCCCTCGATCACCCCCTCGACACACCAGATCCCGGCGTGGTCGTGAAGGGCCGTCTGCTGGCCCGGCCCCCAGGTCATGATCACGGCGGTGAAGCCGAGCTCGGGGTCGCGGTGGAGGAGGCGCCGGGCGTAGCCCTCCGGCTTGGTGCGCCGGAACCGCGCCGGCAGCTTGACCCCGTGGCCGGCGAACATCTCCAGGTCGTGCTTGATGCGCTCCGTGATGGCTGCGGGTTCTCCCAGGCGCACCGCCGCGCGCAGGTGATCCAGAAGGACTTCGACGTCATGGGCAGTCAGGGTTGCAGTCATGCTCTCCTCGGCTGGCGGTCAATCCTGTTCGAGATAGGTATAGCCCGAGAGCCCCGCCTCATAGCGGCGCAGCAGGTGACGGGATTCCTCCAGCGTCATCCGCTTGGCGCGCATGGCGGCCTCGGTGGCGTGCCGCACCCGGTTGACCAGATCGTTTTTGGTATAGCGCACGTAGCGTAGCACGTCGGTTACCGAATCGCCGGGGACGACGTCCTGGATGACGTAGCCCTCCTCGGCGTCGAGCGAGACGTGGACGGTGTTGGTGTCGCCGAACAGGTTGTGCAGGTCGCCCAGGATCTCCTGGTAGGCGCCGACCAGGAAGACTCCCAGGTAGTAGGGCTCGCCGGCGCTGAAGGGATGGAGCTCCAGGACGTCCTTGACGTCCCGGCGGTCGATGAAGTGGTCGATCTTGCCGTCCGAGTCGCAGGTGATGTCGGCGAGCACGGCGCGGGTCGTCGGCTCCTCGTTCAGGCGGTGGATCGGCACCACCGGGAAGAGCTGGTCGATGGCCCAGGAGTCGGGTACCGACTGGAAGACCGAGAAGTTGCAGAAGTAGGTGTTGGCGAGCGTCCGCTCCAGCCCTTCCAGGTCCTCGGGAACCTCCGGCAGAGTGCGGGTGATCTTCAGGATCTTCTGGCAGATCGCCCAGAAGAGGTCCTCCGCCAGGCCCCGGTGCTCGAGCGACAGGTGGCCGAGGTTGAACAGGCTCAGGCACTCGTCGCGGTAGGCGATGGCGTCGTGGTAGGACTCCAGGAGAGTCTTCCGCGACACCTCGCGGTAGGTGTCGAAGAGATGGCGCAGGGGGATGCCGGCGTCCGCCGGCGGCTTCTTCGGCAGCTTGCCGACCGCGAACTCGGCGACGTCCAAAACGTCGATGATGAGGGCGGCGTGGTGGGCGACGGTCGCCCGCCCGGACTCCGAGACCAGGGTCGGATGAGCCACCCCCTCGGCGTCGCAGATCTCCATCACCCCGAAGACGATGTCGTTGGCGTACTCCTGGAGGGTGTAGTTGAGCGACGAGGTGAAGTTGGTCTGCGAGCCGTCGTAGTCGATCCCCAGGCCGCCGCCGACGTCCAGATAGCGCAGCGGTGCGCCCATCTTCACCAGGTTGACGTACACCTGGGCCGCTTCGCGGAGAGCGTCCTTGACGGCGCGGATGGAGGAGATCTGGCTCCCCAGGTGGAAGTGGAGGAGCTCGAAGCTGTCGAGCAGCTGGTGCTCGCGGAGGAAAGTCATGGCGTCGAGCAGGTCGCGGCCGGAGAGGCCGAACTTCGAGCGGTCGCCGGCCGAGGCCTCCCAGTGCCCCGAGCCCTTGGCCGAGAGCCGCGAGCGGATGCCGATGCGCGGCCGGATGCCGGTCTTCGCCGCGATGTCCCGGATGAGCGGCAGCTCGGACGGCTTCTCGACCACCAGGACGACGCGACGGCCGAGCTTCGAGGCGAGAAGAGCGGTCTCGACGTACTCCTCGTCCTTGTAGCCGTTGCAGACGATCAGGGCCTCCTCGTCCTCCAGCATGGCCATGACCGCCAGCAGCTCGGGTTTCGAGCCCGCTTCGAGGCCGAAGTGGTAGGGGCGGCCGTACTCGACCAGACGCTGCACCAGATAGCGATCCTGGTTGACCTTGATCGGGTAGACGCCGCGGTAGATCCCGAGGTAGCCATATTCCTCAATGGCGCGGTGGAAGGCCTGGTGGAGCTCCACCACCCGCGCGTTGACGATCTCCGAGAAGCGGATGAGGAGGGGGAGCCCGATGCCGCGCTCCCGCACCTCGTCGACCAGCTCCTTCAAGTCGATCGCCGGGGCGGTCGAGCCGCCGGGATGGACCGCCATGTGGCCGGCGGGGTTGACCGAGAAGTAGCCGTTGCCCCAGCCGCGGATGTTATAGAGGTCCAACGAGTCGGCGGGGGTCCAACGGGCTTTCAAGGCGCTCACGGTCATCGTCTGCGAGGGCTCCTTCGCTTTCGGACGCAAATGGTTGACCGGCCAGTGGTTCGGGCGGGGCAGGAACCGTGTCTGGGCCGAAGGCCGACTCTAGCACGAAGCGGGCCGGGCAGAGGACCGCGGATCGGTGACGGCTTCCTATAGAATTCCCCTCTTGATTCCCCCTCTTGTTCGGGGAACGAATGGCCATGCCGCTCTATCTCGAAGACTTCCAGGTCGGCACCGTCCGGCAGACCGGTTCGTGGACCGTGACGCGCGACGAGATCGTCGCCTTCGCCCGCCAGTTCGACCCGCAGCCCTTCCACCTGGACGAGGAGGCGGCGCGGCGCTCCCCCTATGGCGGGCTGATCGCCAGCGGCTGGCACACCTCGGCCCTCTGCATGCGGCTGGTGGTCGACTCCTTCCTTAAGGACGGCGTCGGCAGCCTGGGCTCGCCGGGGGTCGACGAGCTGCGCTGGCTCCAGCCGGTCCGCCCCGGCGACACCCTGACGGTCCAGATCGAGGTGGTCGCGATCGTCCCCTCGAAGAGCCGCCCCGACCGCGGCGTCGTGCGGCTCCGCTATACCGTACGCAACCAGAAGGAAGAGGACGTGATGACCGTCCTCGCCATGGGCCTCATGCTGAAGAGGCCGGAGGGCTAAAGGCAGATGCGAAACGGCTATCCCCTGGTCGAGATCCACCGCCACCTGGACGGCAACGTCCGGATCGAGACCGTCCTCGACCTCGCCCGCCGCCACGGGCTCGACCTGCCGGCCTGGACGGTCGAGGCCTTAAGGCCCTACGTCCAGATCACCGAGCGGGAGCCGAGTCTCGTCCACTTCATCGCCAAGTTCGAGCTGCTGCGCCGGGTGATGGTCGACTACGCCGCCGTGCGGCGGATCGTGCGCGAGAACCTGGAGGACGCGGTGCGCGAGGGGATCGACGCCATCGAGCTGCGCTTCAGCCCCTACTTCATGGCCGAAGAGCACGGTCTCGACACCTTCGGGGTGGCCGAGGCGGCCTGCGACGCCCTGGAGGAGGGGCGGGACCTGCCGGTGCGGGCGAAGCTCATCGTCATCATCTCCCGGCACTACGGCCGGGAGGTCGGCCGCATCGAGCTGGCGGCGGCGCTCCGCGGTCGCCAGCGCGGCGTGGTGGCGCTGGACCTGGCGGGCGACGAGGCCCACTTCCCGGGCGAGCTTTTCGTCGACCACTTCCGCGAGGCGCGGGAGGGAGGGCTCCGCGTCATCGCCCACGCCGGCGAGGCGGCCGGGGCCGAAAGCGTCCGCCAGGCGGTCCTCGGCCTGGGCGCCAAGCGGATCGGCCACGGCATCCGCGCCATCGAGGACCCGGCGGTCGTCGATCTCCTCGCCGAGCGCGGCATCCCCCTGGAGGTCTGCCCGACGAGCAACCTCCATACGAGCACCGTCGCCACCTACCGCGACCACCCGCTCCCCGCCCTCCTGCAGCGGGGCCTCGCAGTGACGCTCAACACCGACGACCCGAGCATCAGCGGCATCGACCTCGCCCACGAGTACCGGGTGGCGGTCGACGAGATCGGGCTCGCGGAGGCGGATCTGCGCCGGATGCAGGAGACGGCGCTCCAGGCGGCGTTCCTGTCGGACGAGGAGCGGGCGGCGTTGCTCGCTGCCGCGGCGTCCTGACTCAACCGGTCGCTATACTTTCGTGTCTTTGAGATAGGGAGGACTGGCATGGCCAAGAGCAGTGGCATTGATCTCTCCAAGCTCTCGATCGAGGAGCTTGCAACCCTGGTGAAGGACGCGGAGGCCGAGCTTGTCTCCCGCCGCGAGGCGGAAAAGGAGCGGGTGCTCCAGCAGATGCGGGAGCTCGCCTCGAGCATCGGGATGACGGTCGAGGACCTCCTGAAGCGCGAGAAGGGGAAGACCCGCGCTCCCGGAGCCGATGCCAAGTACCGCCACCCGGACGACCCCAACCTCACCTGGTCGGGCCGCGGCAAGCGGCCGGCCTGGGTGAACGAGGCGCTGAGCGCGGGGAAGAGTCTGGACGAGCTGGCGGTATAGAGGGCCTTCACCCCCGGCCACCATCGGCATACCTTTGGCTCCGAGGGGGTGGGAGGTGGATCCCTCCCCCCTGGGAGGGGGAGGGTTGGGTCAAGGGGGAGGTTAGGAGGGGGGCGCCAGAACCCTCGGCAGGCGGTCATCGCCGGCAGTCCGGCAGTCATCGCCAGCTACTCCTCGAACTGCGCCAGCGAATCCAGGAACCCGGTCGCGGTGGCCAGGCTGTGGCCGGCGAGGGTCCGCATCAGGCGCTGCACCCAGGGCGAGCGCCCCATCCGATCCGCGTAGCGCCGGGAGATCCCGACCGCCAGCGGGATCACCAGGAGACCGCAGAGCAGGTTGCCGAGCAGCCAGCCGGCCGGGAACATCGCGTAGGCGTCGAGGCCCAACAGCCCGCGGAGCGCCACGATCAAGAGCGGCGTCCAGAGGAGCGGCGCGAAGAGCAGCGTCAACTGCACGGCGCGGATGCGCTCGGCGCGGAGCGATTCGAGCCGCCGCTGGATGGCGACGACCGGCGCGCTGTAGTCGATCGCCCCCAGGGCCGCCAGCTGGCGGATGCCGGCGGCGAGGAGGAGGATCGCGGCCAGATCGAGCGTCACCGCCGGGATCAGGAAACGGGGCTCGGCGAGATGATGCGCCAGGAACGAGCCCAGCCAGAGGGTGGCTAGGAAGTTGAGCCCGAGCTCGAGCCCGAGAGAGAGCCACCGCAATGCCGTGTGAGCCCGGTTCAGGACCGGCTGCTGCAAGAGGCGCGTGTTCAGCCGGAGGACTTCGTCCAGCTTCCGGTCCTGCTCCTGCCAGCGTTGTTTCAGGTCTTCGAGGTCCATAACTCTTCCTTTCGTGTCATTTCGCAGGCGCCAGGTCGCGCCGGAGCTTCTGCTTGAGCCGGGCGATCTTGGTGCCGACATTGGTTTCGGAAATGCCGAGAATCTCGGCGATCGTGTCGTGGCGGTTGCCGTCCAGGTAGAGAAGGAGGAGCGCCCGGTCGAGCTCTCCCTGCTGTTCGATGAGCTGCTGCAGGAGCCGGAGGTCGCCGTCCAGCTCGACCCCGGGGTTGGCAGCCCCGGCGATCTCCAGCACCGAGGCCTCGGCCGGCACGGTGTGGCGCGACCGCCGGGACTCGCTGCGATAGAAGGAGATGGCGACGTTCAAAGCGATCCGGTACATCCAGGTGGAGAACCGGTAGCTCTCGTCGTAGCGGTCGAACGACCGCCAGAGCTGGACGACCATCTCCTGCACCAG
>DASQPA010000240.1:0-2185 GCA_035644215.1 Thermoanaerobaculia bacterium | reverse complement strand
TCTCAATGCAGCGCGGCAGTGTCTCAATCCCCTGCGGCAGTGTCTCAATGCCGCGCGGGAGTGTCTCAACTCCGGCTCGCAGTGTCTCAATGCGGCTCGCCAGTGTCTCAAACCGAGCCTCTGATGTCTCAAAAGAGGCCGCTGGCCTCGTGGAGACCCTGTCTTGTGTCTCAATCCGGGCAGCCAGCGAAAGGCCGTTTCCCCCTCTACAGCCACCCCTTCTCCCGCGCGATTCGCGCCGCTTCGACGCGGTTCTCGGCGCCGAGCTTGCTGATCGCCTCGGAGAGGTAGTTGCGCACCGTCCCCTCGGAGAGGTGGAGGTCGGTGGCGATCCGGGCGGTGGAGAGGCCCTCGCCGGCCAAGCGGAGGACCTGGCGCTCGCGGTCGGTCAGCGGGTCGGGCGGGCTCCAGGCCTCGGCGGCGAGCTCCGGGTCGATCGCCTTCAATCCCGCCTGGACCCGGCGGATGGCGTCTGCCAGCTTTTCCGAGGGGGAGTCCTTGAGGAGATAGCCAGCCGCCCCGGCGTCCAGGGCGCGGCGCAGGTAGCCGGTGCGGGCGAAGGTGGTGAGGATGACCACCCGGGCCGGGCTCGACTGCCGCCGCAGCTCCGCCGCCAGCTCCAGGCCGGTCATGCGCGGCATCTCGATGTCGGTGAGCACCACGTCCGGCCGGGTGGCGAGGGCGAGATCCAGGGCCTCCTTCCCATCCCGGGCGCGGCCCACCACCTCGATGTCGGGCTCCAGGCCGAGGAGCGCGGCGAGCGCCCCCAGGACCATCGACTGGTCCTCGGCCAAGAGGACGCGGATCATGGTTGGACGAGGGGTGCCCCGGTCGGGATCGACATGGGTTGCGAGCGGGTCCGCTCGGCTTGGCGGGAGGCGGAGACCCCGCGCGGCAGGGTGACGAGGAGGCGTGTGCCCCCGGTAGGACCGCTCGCGCGCTCGACCCTTCCCCCCAGGCCGGCGAGCCGCTCCCGCATCCCGGTGAGACCGGAGCCCTCGGTCGAGCCGTCCGCCACCGCGGACCCGCGGCCGTCGTCGGTCACCTCCAGGTGGACCTCGCCGCCCACCGACTCGATCCGCACCGCGCAGTGTCTCGCTCCGGCGTGGCGGACGACGTTGGTGACCGCCTCGCGCAGGGCGAAAGCGAGGGCGCTGTCCTCGGCGGGGGTGAGGTCGAGCGGCACCGCCGACCCCGCAGGGGCGTCGAAGGCGACCTCCGCGGCGTCCAGGGCCATCCGCGCCCGGGCGAGCTCGGCGCGCAGGTCCTCGGCGCGATAGCCGGTGACCGCGCTCCGCACCTCTTTCAAGGCATCGCGCGAGATCCGTTCGAGATCGCCGATCTCCCGCCGCGCCGCCCCGGGGTCCTCCCGGTCGAGGAGCTTGCCCGCCAGCTCGGCCTTGAGGGTGATGAGCGACAGGGTGTGCCCGAGAAGGTCGTGGAGGTCGCGGGCGATGCGCTCCCGCTCGGCCACCTGGGCCAGCCGCTCGACCTCGTCCTGCGCCGCCAGGAGCCGGGTATGGGAACGCCGGAGCTGCTCCTGCTGGATCGTGGCGCCGCCGATAATCAGCGAGAAGAGCCCGGCGGAAATCCAGACGTAGGCCGGCAGGTGGGCGAGCCAGCTCTCCAGCGCGAGCAGGCCGAGGAGACCGAACAGCCAGCGCATGGCGAGCCGGGGATTGCCGATTTTGGCGAGAGCGGCCGCGGCGTAGATCCAGAGCGAGGCCGCCCCGGGGTTCCACGGCGTGAAGACGAGGGCGAGGGCGGCGATACCGCCGGCGCCGAGGAGGAGCCGCCAGCCGGAAATCCAGTAGGTCCAGAAGTAGAGGCAGAGGAAGACCGCCAACCCCAGGAACGTGACGAGCACGATCCGGGGGGAGGCGTGGGACAGAAACGGGTAGGCCACGAAGCCCACGAGGTAGACGAGCCAGGCGTAGGGGACCCAGCCCATTTCGGGACGGTGGGGCGGCAGCAGGCGCATCAGGATCTCCGCACGGGCAGGATAGCACCCGGTTTAGCCGTAGGTCCGCCCCTCGTCGCGCCGGAAGCCGAGCCGGGCGGCGGCGAGGCAGAGGACGGTGAAGACGAGGAGCACCGCGAGACTCCGCGCCACTGGCTCGCCGGCGCCGGCGCCGATCGTCCGCAAGGCCAGCTGTCCGTAATGGTAGGGCGGGAGGAAGCGGGC
>DASQPA010000239.1:0-13298 GCA_035644215.1 Thermoanaerobaculia bacterium | reverse complement strand
GCCCACCTCGAGCGCTCCCTGGCCCTCGCCACCGCCCTCTCGGACAGCGGGAGGAACCCGGAGGCCCAGGCCCGGCTCCAGACGCTCCTTCAGAGCCAGCCGCAGAACGCCCGCGCCCATGAGCTGCTCGGCATGGTCGCCCTGCGCCAGGAACGGCCGGCCGACGCGCGGACGGAGCTCCAGCGCTCGCTCGACCTCGACGGCAAGAGCGCCTCGGCCTGGAACACCCTGGGGGTGGCCCTCTACCGGCTGGAGGGGCCGGCCGCGGCTTTGTCCGCCTGGCAGAAGTCGGTGGCGCTCGACCCCACCCAGTATGATGCGCTCCTCAACATCGGCATGGTGGCCGCCCAGGCCGGACGCCGCGCCGAGGCCGTCCAGGCCCTGAAGCGGTTCCTCGCCACCGCCCCGGCCGACCGCTTCGGCGAGGACCGCGCCAAGGCGCGGGGGATTCTGCGGGAGATGGGAGGATAGGGATGAAGGCGCATGGAGACATCGCCCCTGCCGCGGGTACGGGTAGAGACGCCCCAGGCGCAAACGTAAACGCTGAAGAGACCACAGGGTCGGGGCGTCTCCGGCCCGAGGATGGTAGGCGTCTCCGGCCTGCGGATCATCGGCGTTTCCAGGATGGTAGGCGTCTCCGGCCTGCGGAGACGCCCTGGCGGTGGTGGTTCCGGAGAGGTTCCGGACGGCGGCTGGGCGTCTCTACGATTCTGCCTACCATCCTGCCTGCGATCCTGGTCCTGGCCCTTGCGGCCGCCGGCTGCCGGCCACACGGGGAGACCGCGACCGGCACCTTCCCCGGCGCCCCGATCGTCGTCATCTCGATCGACACCCTGCGCTCGGACCACCTGCCCGCCTATGGCTACAAGGGGGTGGACACCCCGGCGATCGACGCCCTGGCGAAGGATTCTCTCCTCTATGAGCGCGCCTACAGCCACATCCCGCTCACCCTGCCCTCGCACGCCACCATCCTGACCGGGCTCCTGCCAGCGGAGCACGGGGTGCGGGACAACGTGGGCTACGTCCTGGACGCCAAGAAACACCCCCACCTGCCGCGCTCGCTCAAGGCGGCCGGCTACGCGACCGGCGCCGCGGTCTCCGCCTACGTCCTGCGGGCCGAGACCGGGATGTCCGAGGACTTCGATTTCTACGACGCCGCGATCGACGTCAAGACCTCCGAGGCCCTGGGACGCAGCCAGCGCCCGGGCAAAGAGACGGCGGAGCTCGCCAAGACCTGGATGCACTCGGTTGACGGCAAGCCCTTCTTCCTCCTCCTTCACCTCTACGAGCCGCACACGCCCTACGAGCCGCCCGAGCCCTTCGCCTCGCGCTACAAGCTCCCCTACGACGGCGAGATCGCGGCCGCCGATGCGATCGTCGGCGATTTCCTCGCCGACTTGAAGCAGCGCGGCCTCTACGACCGGGCGATCGTCGTCCTCCTCTCCGATCACGGCGAGGGCTTAAACGAGCACGGCGAGCAGGAGCACGGGGTCTTCCTCTACCGCGAGGCGCTCCAGGTGCCGCTCCTCCTGAAGCTTCCGGGCAGCCGGCAAGGCGGCACCCGGGTGGCCGCTCCGGCCGAGCTGATCGACCTCTTCCCCACCCTCGTCCGGCTGATCGGCGCGCCGGTCCCCCCGGAGCTCAAAGGCGCCTCGCTCCTCGATCTCGCGAGCCCCAATGCCGCCAAACACCCGGTCCGCTCGATCTACGCCGAGACCTACTATCCCCGGCTCCACCTGGGCTGGAGCGAGCTGACCTCGCTCCTGCGCGACCGCTTCCACTACATCCGCGCCCCGCGGCCGGAGCTCTACGACCTGGGGGCAGACCCCGGCGAACGGGAGAACGTCCTCTCCCGGGAGCGCCGCACCTACGCCGCCCTGCGCCAGGAGCTTGACGGGCTCGTCCGGCCGCTCGTCGCCCCCGCCGCGGCCGACGAGGAGACGGCGAAGAAGCTCGGCGCCCTGGGCTATTCGGGAACTTCGGCGGTGGACACCAAAGCCCCGCTCCCCGATCCCAAGGATCGCATCCTGACCTTGAAGGACTTCGGCCTCGCCTTCCGCGAGTACGAGGCGCAGCACTACGCCCAGGCGGTACCGGCCTTCGAGCGCCTGGTCGCCGCCAATCCTCGGATGGTCGACGCCTGGGAGCACCTCGGGCTCACCCTCCAGAAGCTCGGCCGGCGGGACGAGGCGCTCGCCGCCTTCCAGAAGGCCATGGACCTCTCCGGCGGGGTGGCCCACGTCGCCCTCGCCACGGCGACGCTCCTGGTCGACATGGGGCGGCTCGACGAGGCGAAGAAGCATGCCGAGATCGGCCTCCCGACCAGCCCGGCCTCGGCGCACAGCATCCTGGCGCAGATCGCGCTCGCCAAAAAGGACCCGGCGACCGCCGAGCGGGAGGCTCGTGCTGCCCTGGGCGCGCGCGGCTCGAAGATCGGGCCGCTCCTCACTCTCGCCCAGGTCCTGACCGACGAAGGGAAGCTCGACGAGGCCCTCGCGACCACCCAGCAGGCGGTCGACGAGTTGGGGAAGCAGCCCGGCCGCCAGCGTTTCGCCGGCCTCTTCTTCGTGCGCGGCGACATCCTCGCCCGCCTCGGCCGCAACCCGGAGGCGGAGGTGGCGTTCCAGCGCGAGATCGCCGACGCCCCCGGCGACACCAAGGCCTACACCCGTCTCTCGGTCCTCTACGCCAGCGAGGGACGCTCGAACGACGCCGTCGACGCCCTGCGCCGGATGATCGAGACCAACGAGTCGCCGGCCGCCTATGCCGAGGCGGTCAAGACCCTGCGCGTCCTCGGCGATCCGGCCGGCGCCCAGGCGCTCCTCCGCCACGCCCTCGCCCTCCACCCCGAGAGCCGCGAGCTGCGCGCGCTCGGCGGGTAGGCCCACGGATCCCAGCCAGAGTCCCACGATACAGGCTGTCGTCCGTGGATACAGGCCAGATCTGGAGACGCTGGCTCATTGTCCCCAGATACGGGCCAGATCTGGAGACGCTGGCCCATTGTCCCCAGATACGGGCCAGATCTGGAGACGCTGGCCCATTGTCCCCAGATACAGGCCAGATCTGGAGATTTATCTCCGGGCGGAGGTCCGCGCCGGGCTGACCGTCGCCCCTTCGGGGCTGCCTCCTGAGGGGGGGAAGAACCGCGTAGCAAAGGTTGATCCCGAAGACCCAAGCGACTATAGTCACGAGTATAGCCATGGCGACCAGCATCCACATTCCGCAGACGCTCCTCGAGGCCGTGGACCGTAAAGCCCGCGCGCTCAAAATGAGTCGGAACCGCCTGATCGTCCGGGCTCTCGAGAGAGAGCTGACGGCAGGGTCCGACTGGTCGCCAGGATTCTTCGAGCAGCTCAATACGGTCGACGCCGAGACAGTATCGGCGGTCGACGAGCTGTTGGCCTCGGTGCTCCAGGCACGCAGGTCGAAGCCACCGAGGCACCTGTGAAGTTCATTCTCGACACGAACGCGGTGTCGGCTCTGATGAAGGGTGAGCCGCGGGTGATCGAAAGGCTCAAGCAGAGAAGCAAGGCAGAGGTGAGCGTGCCGCAGCCCGTTCTGGCGGAGATCGCCTATGGTATCGAACGACTTCCGAAGTCCAAACGAAAACAGGCCCTGCAGGAGCGCTTCGATCTGGTGCGATCCGAGATCGCTCGATCGAGCTGGTCGGACGACGTCAGCGAGTGCTTCGGGAGCATCAAGGCGACTCTGGAGCGCACAGGACGACGCATCGAGGACTTCGACGCCGCGATCGCTGCCCACGCCGTCGCGGAAGACGCCACCCTAGTCACTGCCAACCTCGACGACATGGCCCGAGTACCGGATCTGACCGTCGAGGACTGGTCGACCGCGTGAACCGCGGGCGACCGTTCTCGGCGTAGCCGTTGGCGCGAGTGGGCGGTTAGGTAGTGCCCTTCCGATATAGCCTGCCTGCCTTCTGAGCTTGGCGAAGGTCGTAGGCTCGCGGCACCCTCACCGGCCCGTGGGAGCACCTGTTCTTCTAGAAGGCCGGTGACGGCCGCTTACCCGAAAGGAGAACCTCGATGCGCAAACGGAACCTGGCTCTACTGGGATTGGCGTTGCTCTTTGTTGCCACCGCCGGCTGGGCCGCAGATGCCACCTCGACCGCGGTCCCCGTATGGGCGAGCCCGGCGGACGCCTCGGCCGTCGCGCCGCTGGCTTCCGATCCGCTCTCCAGTCCGCAGCCGGTTCTGACCTTCCAGTGCCCCCCGGAACCCATCACGTCCTGCAACTCGTGCCTCTACTTCGGGATTCCGAGCAGCTACTCGTGCACCATCTTCTGCGTCAACGGAGTGCCCCACAGGAGCTGCAACACCTGCGGCGAGGGCTGCAACCTCTAGAAGGGTCGCAGAGCCCCTACCGCCCCGGCGTCCGGCCTGCCACAATCGCCACCACCACCGCCGCTCCGCCCCGCTTCAGGGCGTGGGCGGCGGCGTCCAGGGTGGCGCCGGTGGTGGCCACGTCGTCGACGAGGAGGACCCGGCGGCCGAGGAGGTCCTGGCCGCCGGGAAGGCGGCGGGGATCGAAGGCGCCGGTGAGGTTGGCCAGCCGGGCGCCGCGGGGGAGGGTGCTCTGGGCGGGGGTGGCGCGGCGGCGCTTCAGGGCGTGGACCAGGGGGAGGCCCAGGCGGTCGGCCAGCGGCCTCGCGATGCGCTCGGCCTGGTTGTAGCCCCGGATCAACCGCCGGCCCCAGTGGAGCGGCACCGGCACCACCAGGTCGAGACCGGCGAGATCGGCGGCGAAGGCCTCGGCCAGCATCCGACCCAGGTGGCCCCCGAGGTAGTCCAGACGGCGGAACTTGAGCCCGGCGATGACACCGTCGAGCGGCGCCTCGTAGCGCCAGCGGGCGAGGAGGCGGTCGAAGGCCGGTGGGTGGTCGCGGCAGCGGCCACAGCGGAAACCGCGCGGCAGGTGGCCGACGAGCGGCCGGGCGCAGGCGGCGCAGGCCGTGGCCGGATCGAGCGGGCGGAGGCGCCCGCGACAGCCGGCGCAGAGCCCGAGCGGGGCGGCGGGGCCGGGGACCGGGATGCCGCAGCCCAGGCAGGGGGCCGGAACGAGCAGGCGCAGGAGCCAGGTCCACAGCCGGGAGCCTCGCGAGCCTTGCGCCGTGACGCCCCGGGGTCCGCCGGCGTATACGTCAGCGGGCATCGCGGGCATCGGGAAGGGGGGGAGGGGGGACGAGGTGCGATATGCTCCCGGCCGACGTTGGCCGACCCCGACGACCGCCGTTCTTCCGACCGCAAAGGAGGGGATCTTGATTCGTACCCATCGCCTGCTCGGCAGGCTCGTTCTTCTCGCTGGCGTCGCCGCGCTCTCCGGCCTGCTCGCTTTCTCCGGCACCGCCCGGGCGCAGGGGCTCTCGACGTTCTCCGCCGGTATTCTGGGCGGGCTCGGCGGCTCCTCCGACGTCGACTCCGGACAGGATTTCGGCAACCACGGCTTCCAGATCAACCTCGGCCTCGAAACCGAGCCGCGCACCCAGCTCGACCTCCACCTCGGCCGGCTCTCCCTCGACCACAAGGGCGCCTTCGGCTCGCTCACCGGCGCCAGCCTCTCCTACGTCAACATCGGCGGCGAGTACCGGTACGACGAGACCTACTACCAGTCGGGGGTCTACCTCGCCCTCGGCGCCTACCGGCTCTACGGCGAGCAGGCGAACGGCCGCGACCGCACCCAGACCGCGATCGGCGCCGCCCTCGGCCTGACCGGCGAGTTCCCCATCAACCGGCACGTCGGCATCCTGGTCGAGCTGGCGGGCCACTACGCCCTCCTCGACGAGGCCAAGGTCTTCGGCACGGCGCACGCCGGGGTGACGTTCCACTTCTGAAGCGAACGGGTTACAGGGGGTCGCCCATCTTGGCGCCGCCGGTGGTGGTCATGGGAGGCGCTCCCCCCGGGGCCTCCTCGGTGACCTGGATTCCTTCGAGGGTGGCGAGGTCGATCAACCGGCGGCTGTCCTCCTTCGAGCCGCGGAAGCGGAGGACGACGGTCGAGGAGCCGGGGTTGCACGACAGGTCCTGGACCTCGATCCGCGCCTCGTCGAAGACCGTCATCAGGTCCGACAGCTTCTGGCCGGTCTTGAGGTGCGCCACGACGGTGCGCCGGTCGTGCTGCTTCAACCGCCGTTCGACCGGGAGGAGGGCGGCGAGGATGAGGAGCAGGGCGGCGGTCGCGACCACCGCCTCGCCGTAGGCGCCGGCCCCCACCGCGATCCCCAGGGCGGCGGCGACCCAGAGGCCGGCGGCGGTGGTCAGGCCGTGCACCGCGCCGCGCGACTGGATGATGGTGCCGGCGCCGAGGAAGCCGACGCCGGAGACCACCTGGGCCGCCAGCCGGCCGCTGTCCCCGAAGTGCAGGGAGGTCTCGGTCACCAGGGTGGCCCCCACGGCGATCAGCATGTGGGTGCGCAGCCCCGCCCACTTGCCCGTCCACTCCCGCTCCGCCCCGATCACCCCGGCGAGGAGCGCGGAGAGGCCGATCTTCCCGCTCATCTGCAGGAGATCGCCGGGGCTCATCATCCTCGGGGCGCTCCGGGCGGGCCGCCGAGATAGGAGAGCAGGCGGCGGCGCAGGTCGGGGTTGTCCCAGTCGGTCGCCCCGACGAACTTCTGCACCACCTTGCCGCGCACCACCAGGTAGGTCTCGGGGAGCTGGGTGGTGCCGTAGCGGTGGGTCACCTCCCAGCTCGGATCGTAGAGCACCATGGCGGCCGCCGTCGGCCCCAGGAAGCGGTCGACCTTCTCCTTGCGGTCGGCCACGGCGATCATCAGGAAGGAGAAGTCGCGCCGGTCGGCGAGGTCGGCCGCCAGGCGCTGGATGGCCGGCGTCTCCTGGATGCAGGGGGGGCACCAGGTGGCCCAGAAGTGGACCAGGGTGACCGGGGCCAGGCGCGAGCCCATGGGCGAGGGCCGGCCGCCGCCGTCGAGCAGGAAGCCGGCGGGCGCCGCCGTTCCCCCCTCGCCGCGCGGCCAGACGATCATCGCCACGACGGCCAGGGCGATGGCGCCCAGAACCGCCTTCAATTGCCAGGAGAGGGGAGCCGGCCGGCTCTTGGCGGAAGGTTCCGCCTGCTCCGGGGAGGAATTCATCGTCACACCTCGACGTTCTGGAGAGTGCTCATCTGCCTTGCCAGCTAGGATACCCCACGGGAACGACTTTGAACCAAGACACCTACCGTCTCAAGAGCTCGGCCCCCACCCATTCCGCCTTCCTCCTGGGCCTCGCCCTGCCCGGCCAGGGGCTGCGGGTCGAGGAGCACCTGGACGAGCTGGCCGAGCTGGCGCGGAGCGCCGGCGCGGTGGTCCGCGGCCGGGACGTCCAGGCGCGCAAGGCGCCCGACCCGGCGACCTGGATCGGCAGCGGCAAGGCGGAGAGCGTGGCCGCCCAGGCCCGCCAGCTGGGGGCCGACCTGCTGCTCGTCGACGACGACCTCTCGGGCAGCCAGCTGAAGAACCTGGAGGAGGTGACCGGCCTCCTGGTCATGGACCGGAGCGCCCTGATTCTCGACCTCTTCGACCAGCGGGCGCGCACCCGGGAGGCCAAGACCCAGGTGGAGCTGGCCCGCCTGCACTATCTCCTGCCCCGCCTCACCCGGCGGTGGGGCCATCTCTCGCGCCAGGGCGGCGGCATCGGCCAGCGCGGGGGCGAGGGCGAAAAGCAGCTCGAGCAGGACCGGCGGCTCCTGCGCCGCCGCATCCGCCGGCTGGAAGAGGACCTGGTGAAGATCGAGCGCACCCGGGGGGTCCAGCGGCGCGGCCGGAGCGGCGTGCCGGAGGTGGCCCTGACCGGCTACACCAACGCCGGCAAGTCGACCCTGTGGAACCGGCTGACCGGCGGCGACGCCCTGGCCGAGGACCGCCTCTTCGCCACCCTGGACGCCCGCCTGCGGCGCGGCTACCTGGGGGGGACGCCGGGACGGGACGGCCTGGGCCAGGCGGTCTTCGCCGACACCGTCGGCTTCATCCGCAAGCTGCCGCACCACCTCGTCTCCTCCTTCCGCAGCACCCTGGGGGAGATCGCCGACGCCGACCTGGTCCTCCACGTCATCGACCGCAGCCACCCGCGCTGGCAGGAACAGCAGGAGGTGGCCGAGAAGGTGCTCGACGAGCTCGGGGTCGACCGCGCCCGGGTCCTCCCGGTGTTCAACAAGAGCGACCTCCTCTCCCCGCTCGAACCGGGGGTACCGCAGGGGGACCCGGGCGGCCTCTGGGTCTCCGCCCGGACCGGTGCCGGGATCCCCGAGCTGCGGGCCGAGATCGCCCGCTGCCTGGCCAGGGTCGAGCTCGCCGCCCGCGAGGGCGACGGCCGCCCCCGGGTCCATTCTGCCGTCTAGCCCCCCCTTTTCCCCGCCTTTTTTCTCGTCCTCTCTTGCGAGCTGGCCCACTTCGGCGGGTTCGGAGCACCCACAAGAGTAGATATCTCCTTTAGAGAGGAGGAGTTGATGAAGTACGACGACGCATCCTGGCACTACGGTGGAAACCTCCCGCACGGCCTCCCGCCCGATAACGCTGCGACCCACATCGGGATGTTTCTCGGTTGGGCGATCCTGCGCGACATGGTCGGCGAGGCGCACCGCAATGACGAGGAGCGGGCCTTCGACCTCGACCGGGTGCGCAACCGGCAGCTCCGACCACTGGACTTCTTCCTCAACTGGTGCGACGAGCGGCTGACCGACGAGGACCTGAGCGAAGAGGGCAACGCCTTCGCCGCCGACTACTACAAGGAGAGCTATCTCGCCGACTGGGCCGAGCTCTTCCTCGATCCCTACGGGGTCGACGACTCCTGGGAGAACTTCGGCCTCGTGGTGGCCCTCCTCGATCGCCGGTTCATCGCCTGGCAGGAGTCGCTGTTCGCGGTCCAGGTGGGATGAATCGACCCTGCAGCAGCCCGGGCTGGAAGCGGCGGCTTCCAGCCCGGGCGTTTTTTTCAGGGCGTGGGACTGGGGAACGGCGGGGGTGGGGGAGGTGGCGGCGGGGACAGGGGGGCCGGGCTCAGGACCACGCTCACGAACCCGAGGTTGAAGAAGTCGGGGTTGTTGGGGTCGGCCGCGCAGTCGATCGGCTGGAAATAGCTGAGCTGCCCGCTGCACAGAACGGTCGTGCCGTCCGAGATCGAAATCGTGTCCGCCGCCCAGTTGGCCTGCACGACCAGGTTCGGGTGGGTGGAGGACATCGGCACGTAGACCTGCACCGGGGTCATGGCGCTCGTCGTCCCGAGATCGGCGGTGATCGTCACGTGGGAGCTGCCGGGCAGGTTGTCGGCGTTGACGTCGAGCACCGCCGTCCAGCGGACCGCCGGCACCAGCGCGAAGGAGAGGAAGTCGCCGTCGACGCCGTTGCCGGTGGTGCCCGGGGAGAAGGTGGCGACGGGCTGCCCGGCGGCATTCCACAGGGTGAGCGTCCCCCAGACCTGGTGGCGCAGGGAGTCGGCACCGGCGAGGATCGGGGCCGGGCCGGCGGGCCGGTTGTTCTTCGCCGCGATCGCGGTCGCCTGCTCGCGGTCGGTGTAGCTGTAGGCCGAGTTGGGCGGGAAGCCCAGGAGCGGGTTGATCCCGTGCTGGCCCTGACCGCCTTCGGTCGTCATCACGTTGATCTTCTTGCCGCTGTCGGCGACGCCGTCGGCGCCGGCGGTCAGGTCGCCGTTCATGGCCGGCGCGTCGTCGCCCAGCCGGCGGGTCTGGAGGACGTTGTCCTTTCCGCGCTGGACGATGACCACGTTCACCCCCGGCCGGCTGCCGGTGGGAAACACGGAGACGTCGTCGTCGAACTCGTCGTCGTCATGTTTGAGGCGGATGGCGTGCCCGAGCTCGTGCATTCCCACCTCGCGCGGATCGAAGGTGGGGGTGCCGATCGCGATGTCCCACTTGGGATCGACCACCTTCCCCATTGGAACCTTCCAGTTGTAGACCACCTCGCCGGCCCGGATCCAGCGCCCGCCGCCGGGGAGGATGGGGCCGGGCTGGAAGTAGGCCAGGGGCGGCTGGGCGAAGCGCGGGGCGCCACCGGGGGCGGGCACGCGGTCGGGGCTCGGCTTGCCTCCGTAGGGATAGTCGTCGTCTTCCCGCTCATAGTCGTGGGGGGCGTTGCCGTTGGGCTTGACCACCACCGGTCCGAGGTCCGCCACCCGAACCCGGATGTCGGCCTGGCCGGCGACCGGCTTTCGGAGGTCCCAGTTGGCGGGGCAGATGCCGACGTAGTTGACCGTCCACTGGAAGGCGGCGTTCGACAGGTTGCTGGCGGCGAACTGCGCCGCGCTCGCCATCAACGCCGGGGTACCGGGGGCGACGCAGAAGGTGAGGGCCCGCCGGTTGCCCGACCAGTCCCAGTTGCGCTCGAAGGGGCCGGGAGCCGGCATCTGCGCCCGCGCGGCGTGGGTCGCGAGCGGCGCCAGCGGAGCGAGCAGGGCGAGCCCGAGGGCGAGTCTGCCGAAGGTACGATGCTTCAAGGTGTTACCTCCTCTTGTCAGGTCTCGTGAGCCGAGACGGTTGCTATTGCCAATATACAAAGGTGCTTGAGGAGGCATGTGGCGGGCTGACCGGGTTGGTATAGACTGACTTGAAACTTGGTAAGACTCGGCCCGAAGGACCTGCCGGAGAACGGGGCGGGACCCGCGAGGGACGGACTGGTAGTATCCGCCCGGGCTACGGGGGGCGGGCTCTTTGGGCCGCGCTCCAGGGAATTGCCAACCTTCGAGCTTGAGACGAGCAGGGAGAGCATGACGGATCGAAACGAGCACGGGCTCCTCGCGAGCGGTTTCGGAGAAGCCAGGAAGACGATGACCACCTTGAGCGGCTTCGCCGGCGAGGCGCAGCGGTTCTGCGAATGGGCGCAGAACCCCCTGGGGGACGACGCCGGAGCGCGGGAGGCGCTCTTGCGGGTGAGCTCGCTCTATCTCGCCGGCCTGCACCTCTCCGGCGACTGGCAGGCCTCCCTGGAGCCGGAGCCGCTCCCCGACAGCGTCTCCAAGCAGGAGTGGCAGCGGGTGTACGCGGCGTCGGCGACGCTCCCCTTCCAGTACTACTCCGAGATCTCGAACCCCCTGGAGGTCCCGCCCGAGGACGCCGGGGTGGGCGACCTGGCGGACGACATCGCCGACATCTATCGGGACGTCGCCGAGGGGCTGCGGCTCTACGAGGCCGGCCATCCCCGGGAGGCGCTCTGGCAGTGGGTCTTCAACCTCACCTACCACTGGGGCGCCCACGCCACCTCGGCGATGCGGGCCCTCCACTGGTACCTGTCGGACAACGAGTCGGAGCTGGCGGGGGCGGGGGACGTGATGTGAAGAGAGGCCGTATTGGAGACGCCCCGAGGGTGCGGTAACGGCAAAGATTTCGCTGGCGCCTGGAGCGTCTCTACTCCAGCCCCCCCTCCTCGTACTCCCCGAACACCCCGCGCAGGGCATCCGAGATCTCGCCCAGGGTCACCTCCGCCTGGACGCAGGCGAGGATCGGCGGCATCAGGTTCCGGTCCTCGCGAGCCGCCGTAGTCAGCACGGTCACCGCCGCTGCCGCCGCCTTCGCCTCCCGCCTCTCGCGCACCGCCCGGAGCCGCGCCACCTGCCGGCGCTCGCCCTCGGGGTCGATCTGGAGGATCTCGGTCGGGGTCTCCTCGGGGGCCTCGAAGGCGTTGACCCCCACCACCAGCTGGCGCTTCTCCTCGACCGCGAGCTGCCAGGCATAGGCGGCGTCGGCGATCTCGCGCTGCTGGAAGCCCTGCTCCAGGGCCGCCATGGCGCCCCCCATCCCGTCGATCTTCTCGATGTAGCCCTTCGCCCGCCGGACGATCTCGTCGGTCCAGGCCTCGATCACGTAGGAGCCGCCCAGGGGGTCGGCGACGTCGGCGACGCCGCTCTCGTGGGCGATCACCTGCTGGGTGCGCAGGGCGAGACGCGCCGCCTCGGCGGTGGGGAGGCCCAGGGCCTCGTCGAGCGAGTTGGTGTGGAGCGACTGGGTGCCGCCCAAAACCGCGGCGAGGGCCTGGAGGGCCACCCGGACGACGTTGTTCTGCGGCTGCTGGGCGGTGAGCGTCGAGCCGGCGGTCTGGGTGTGGAAGCGGAGGAGGAGCGACTTGGGGTCCCGGGGTGCGAAGCGCTCCTGGACCAGCTCGGCCCACAGCCGCCGCGCGGCGCGGAACTTTGCCACCTCTTCCAGGAAGTTGTTGTGGGCGTTGAAGAAGAAGGAGAGCCGCGGGGCGAATTCGTCGATCGAGAGGCCGCGGGAGAGGGCCGCCTGGACATAGGCGAGGCCGTTCGCCAGGGTGAAGGCCACCTCCTGCACCGCCGTCGAGCCGGCCTCCCGCATGTGGTAGCCGGAGATCGAGATCGGGTTCCAGCGCGGCGCCCGCTCGGCGCAGAAGGCGAGGACGTCGGTCACCAGCTTCATCGACGGCTTGGGCGGGTAGATGTAGGTGCCGCGGGCGGCGTATTCCTTCAAGATGTCGTTCTGCACCGTCCCCCCGACCTTCTCCCAGGGCACCCCCTGGTCCTCGGCCACGGTGAGGTAGAAGGCGAGGAGGATGGCGGCGGTCGAGTTGATGGTCATTGAGGTGGTCACTCGGTCGAGCGGGATACCGTCGAAGAGCCGGCGCATGTCGTCGATCGAGTCGATCGCCACCCCCACCCGGCCGACCTCGCCCAGGGCCAGGGCATGGTCCGAGTCGTAGCCGATCTGGGTCGGCAGGTCGAAGGCCACCGAGAGGCCGGTCGTCCCCTGGGCCAGGAGGTAGCGATAGCGCCGGTTCGACTCCTCGGCCGAGGAGAAGCCCGCATACTGGCGCATGGTCCAGCGCCGCTTGCGGTACATGTCCGGGCGGAGCCCCCGGGTATAGGGGAAGGTCCCGGGATCGCCGACATCCTCTCTATAAGGAATGCCCTCGCTGTCCGCCGGCCCATAGAAGGGGTGGACCGGGAGGCCGGAGGTGGTCTCAAGGGGCCCGGAGGGTGCAGCAGCGGGGGGTGCGGTGGTCGCCGCGGGGGGGCGGGTCTCGGTGGCCATGGAGGGATTATGGCATCGGCGGGACCTCACCCTCGGCGGCCCTCCATGTCGAAGTGGTTGCAACCTTCCCACTTTCCATATAATAGAGATAGCAGTTAAGAGCCAGCTTGGGCAAACCCGCTTCGGCAGACCCCGGCCTCCCCCACGTGGCGTGTTTGCAGGCTCTCAAGAAAGGAGCGAGTCGTGAAAAAGAAGATTACGAAGCTAAGTCTGAACCGGGAGACCCTCTACCTTCTGGGGGGCAGCGAGCTCAACCAGGCCGTGGGCGTCACCGGCCACCAGAACTC
>DASQPA010000238.1:0-25698 GCA_035644215.1 Thermoanaerobaculia bacterium | reverse complement strand
CGCCGCCGCGGTCGTTCATCGGCGCGGTCAGTTCTCGGGAGACGGGTCGGGCCGATAGCGGGCGGCGGTGAAAAGGGCGCGGATCAGCGGGCGCAGGTAATCGGGGACGAGGGTCGCCAGCACCCCGCGCAGCTCGGTCGGTACGTCCGGTCTTTCGGGGAGGTCCTCGTCCGAGAGCTCCTGCGGCGAGGGCGGGATGCTCTCCCGCACCGCCTCCAGCTCGCCCAGGACCTCCTGGAGTTTTTCGGCCGCCCGCTCGATCCGGGTTCTGGCCGCCGCGTGCTCGTCCATGCGCTCAGGCCCTCTGCCCGTTCAGTCGTTGGAACCGCGGCGCGGCTTTCGTGGGCGGCGGCGACGGCCATTCGGGCAAATCCCAGGTCTTCCGGATCGTCGCGGTGCAGGCGCCACAGCCGGCGAGCAGATGGCGGACGACGGCGCGGGTCTCGCTCTTCGACGCCTGGCCGCCGAGGAAGCGCAGGAGGAGGTCGAGGTGGGGGTGCTCGCGGTCTCGCATGGGCCGGAATCGTAGGGGGGCTTTGCCCGTGTCCGCTCCGGACGCGCCGAAATCTCTTTCGACATGTTGAGCTGGTGGTCCCGTCGCCGGGACCAGCAACCCGGGCTCCCTTTCGTTGTCACGAAAGCACGTCTCGCTGCACTTGGTCCTTTAGTAGGAGTCCCTGGTCTGGAGGAATCGGATGCCGGAGGAGAGACCTTCCCTGGAGGCCACCACGTTGCACAGCCTGCTCTTCGCGAGCGGGTGGACCCAGAAGGCGCTGGCCCGGAAGCTCGGCTTTGCGAACGACAAGCAGCTCACGCGTTACGAGCGCGAGGGCAAGAACCTGAGCCGCGAGTACCTGGGCAAGCTGCTCGCCCCGCTCGGTCTGCCGCCGGAAGCCCCGGACGTGCTGCTCTGGGCTCTCGGCCTGATCTTCCCGCAACCCGAAGAGGCCGCGGCCGGCGATCCGTTCGTCCTCACCGCGGAGGAGCGCGGGAGGATCCACCGCACCGTCCTCGGCGTGGAGTGGTCCCGGGCGGAGGAGCTGCGCCGGCGGCTGGAAAGCGACAAGCGCGAGGAGAAGGTGGCGGCGGCGTGGCGCGAGGCGGAGGCGCTGGTTTCGGTCCTCAAGTCCGCCTCGGCCGAGGACCGGCAGCGCCTGCTCGCCGGCTTCCCGGAATTCCAGAGCTGGGCGCTGGCCGCGGCGCTCGCCCACGCCAGCGCGCCGGCGGCGGCGCACAAGGTGAAGGACGCGCGGGAGCTGGTGGAGCTGGCCCTGGAAGTGGCGCGGCGGGTGCCGGGGGAGGCCGAGCGGGCGAGGACCGCGGGCTACTGCACCGGCTTCCTGGCCAACGTTTGGCGGGTCGCCACCGAGTTCGACGCGGCGAGCGAGGTGTTCGTCCAGACCTGGGAGCTCTGGCAGGCCGGGGCGGCGGCCGCCTCCCTGCCGCTCGTCGAGTGGCGGCTCCTCGACCTCGAGGCCTCCCTGCGGCGGGAGCAGCACCGGTTCGCCGAGGCGAGCGAGCTGCTGGACCAGGCGCTCGCGGCCTGCGACGGTGGTGCTTTGGCGACCGGCCGGTTGCTGACCAAGAAGGCGAACGTCCTGCAGCAGATGGGAGAGCACGAGGGCGCCCTGGCGGCACTCAAGGAGGCCACGCCGGCGATCGCGGCCTCCGGCGATCCAGATCTCCTCTTGCGGCTCCGCTTCAACATGGCGGTCAATCTCATCTACCTGGAACGCTTCGCGGCGGCGGCTCAGCTGCTGCCCGAAGTACGCGAGCTGGCGATTGAACAGGCCCGAAAGCTCGATCTGAATCGCGTCACCTGGCTCACGGCCCGGCTGGCGGCCGGGCAGGGACGGGTGGAGGAGGCGAAGGTACTCCTGGGGCAGGTGATCGGGGAATTCACTTCCGAGGAGCTCGCCTACGAGGCCGCCCTCGCCTCGCTCGACCTGGCGGTGCTCTATCTGAAGGAAGGGCGCACGGCCGAGGTGAAGCGGCTGGCGCTGGGCATGGGCTGGATCTTCAAGGCCAAGGGGATCGCGCGGGAGGCGCTGGCGGCACTCGCGCAATACTGCGAGGCGGCCGGGCAGGAAGCTGCGACGGTCGAGCTGGCGAAGCGGGTGATCGCCGACATGGAGAAGGCCCAGAGCTCGGCCCCTCCGCCAAGGGAGAGGCCGAGAGGGTAGGCGCTGCCTAGCTGTGGCAGCGGCCGTCGGGGTCCATCATGCAGCCGGTGTCGGTGTTCGGCGCCGGCGCCTGGGCCGTGCCGGCAATGCAGCGGCCGTCGGGGTCCATCCTGCAGCCGGTGTCGGTGTTCGGCGCGGGCTGGGTCGCGGCGGTCTTGCAGCGGCCGTCCGGGTCCATCCTGCAGCCCTCCTCGCCCCAGAGGCTCTGGAGGAAGCTCCAGAAGCGGCTCAGGGGCGCCGGAGCGGCGGTTGGCGCCGGCCTGAGGTTCCGTGGCGCGGCGGTCGCGGCCCAGGGGGTGGCGAGGGCGGCGCAGAGCAGGAGGAGAAGAGTCGAGCGGCGGAGAGCGGGGCAGGCCATGGTGGCTCCTGGCGAGAGGGCTCCGCCGCGGCCTCCATGGCCGCGGGGGCGGCTCTCGGGAAGAAAGTGCACCAAGTCAACATACCCGATGTCGGGCAACGCGGAGGGACGGCGCATGGCGGAGAGGGGTGATCCGAGAGTCCTGCGGTTCGTGGCGCTCTACTTGCGCCACCACGCCGAGATGGAGCAGGAGGAGTTCGGGCAGACCTGCGGGGTCGACCAATCGAACCTCAGCCGCTACGAGCGCGGCAAGATGGCGCCCATGGAGGAGACCCTGCGGCGGATGGCCGCGGTCTCGAAGGTGCCCTGGTACGTGGTGGTGAGCCTGATCCGTTTCTACACCGCGGTCGTCGCCGCGGTGGACTCCGGGCTCGCGCCGGTGAGCGAGCCGGACCTTCCGCCGATCGAGGCGGCGGATTGCGCTCCCCTCGACATGGCCTTGGCCGCCTACCGGCTCGAGGAGGCGGTCGCAGCGGCCGAGGGCCCGGCGCCCGCGGCGGCGCGCCGCGAGGCGGCGGAGGTCTGCGCCGCCCTGCTGCCCTACCCCCCCGCCGAGCGCGAGCGGCTGCTCGGCTTCTCCATCCGGGCCTCGCGGAGCTGGGCGCTGGCCGAGGCGCTCGCCCATGCCAGCGAGCTGCCGGCGGCGGCGCACGAGGTGGCGCAGGCGCAGGCGCTGGTGGAGCTCGCCCTCTGGGTCGCCCGGCGGGTGCCCGGGGAGGGCCGGCGGGCGCGGATCGAGGGCTACTGCACCGGCTTCCTGGCCAACGTCCGCCTGGCTGCGGCCGAGCTCGACGCGGCGAGCGAGGGCTTCGCCAGGACCTGGGAGCTCTGGCAGGCGGGGAGGGCGGCCGCCTCCCTGCCGCTCGCCGAGTGGCGGCTTCTCGCCCTCGAAGCCGCCCTGCGGCGGGAGCAGCACCGGTTCCCCGAGGCCCTGGAGCGGCTCGACCGGGCGCTTACGCTCTGCGGCGATCAGCCGGAGGCGGCCGGGCGGATCCTCCTGGCCAAGCAGCAGGTGCTACAACAGATGGGAGACCTGCGGTAGGTGGCGACGAAAACGGCCCGCATTCCAATTCGAGCGGCTCGAATTCGGAATCAAGGCGTAAGAATTCGAGCTCGAGCCGCTTGAATTCGGAATCAAGGCGTAAGAGTTTCAATGCAAGCCGCTCGAATTACAATTCAAGTCACTCGAATTCCAATTCGAGCCGCTTGAATTCGGAATCAAGGCGTAAGAGTTCTAATTCGAGCCGCTCGAATTGCAATTCGAGCCGCCTGAATTGCAATTCGAGGCGTTTTGGCAGGCTCTACATCGCCTCGATGCCGCCTCGAGGTCGTTCCGCAGGCTCCCGGAGGCGTTTCGGGCAGCACCCGGAGAGGGCCGATTCACTGTGGCATAGAATCCCCTGCGAGGACAGCCGTCCAGGCCGGAAAGGAACGCCCCATGACCTTCGTCTCAACCCTCGATCCGCAGCCGTTGTGGCGGCACTTCGACCAGATCCTGACCGTCCCCCGCGCCTCGAAGGACGAGGGGCGGATGCGCGAGCAGGTGATCGCCGCGGCGGCGCGGCGGGGGCTCGCGCACCGGACGGACCGGGTGGGCAACGTCGTGGTGAAGGTCCCGGCCAGCCCGGGGCGGGAGGGGGCGCCGGTGGTCGTCCTCCAGTCCCACCTGGACATGGTGAACGAGAAGAACTCGGACGTGGCGCACGATTTCGCCAAGGACCCCATCCTGCCGCGGCAGGTGGGGGAGTACGTCCAGGCGACCGGCACCACCCTCGGGGCGGACAACGGGATCGGCGTCGCCACCATGCTCGCCCTGATGGAGGTCGACGACCTGGGGGATCGGGTCCATGGGCCGCTCGAGCTGCTGTTCACGATCGACGAGGAGACCGGTCTGACCGGCGCGCAGGAGCTCGATCCGTCCCTCCTCTCCGGCCTCCTCCTCCTCAACCTCGACTCCGAGGAGGAGGGGACGGTCACCGTCGGCTGCGCCGGCGGGGTCGACACCCTGCTCTCCCTGCCGCTCGCGACCGAGCCCTGTCCGGCAGGGATGACCGCCGTCGAGCTGCGCCTGGGCGGCCTCCAGGGCGGCCACTCGGGGATGCAGATCCACCTCCAGCGCGGCAACGCCATCAAGCTCCTTGCCCGCGCCCTCTTTGCCGTGGCGCATGGGGCCAACTCCGTGCCCTTCTCCCTCGCCTCCTTTGCGGGCGGCAACAAGCGCAACGCCATTCCGCGGGAGGCCGTGGCGCGGGTGGTCGTCGCGCCGGAGAAGCGGGAGGCGTTCCTTCAGGCGGTCCGGCGGGAGATCAAGGCGATCCAGGCGGAGGTCCGGCCGGCCGACCCCGGGCTCTCCCTGGCGGACGCCGCCGTCGACCTGCCCGAGCGGGTGTGGACCGGGGCGACGGCCCGCACCGTCCTCGCCCTCCTCGACGCCCTGCCGCACGGCGTCCTCGCCATGAGCCTCGACATCCCGGGCCTGGTCGAGACCTCGACCAACGTCGCCGTGGTGGTCGACCGGGGGGACACCCTGGAGATCCACAACAGCAGCCGGAGCTCGGTCGCCTCCGCCTTGACCGCCACCCGCCTGCGCCTGAATGCCCTGGCCGAGCTCGCCGGCGCCGCGGCCACCTCCTCGGACGGCTATCCGGGCTGGAAACCCGACCTCACCTCGCGCCTCCTGGGCATCGTCAAAGCGGTCCACCGGCGGGTGCTGGGGCACGAGCCCATGGTCCAGGCCATTCATGCCGGCCTCGAATGCGGCCTGATCGGCGAGAAGGTCCCCGGCATGGACATGATCTCGATCGGCCCCCAGATCGAGGGCGCCCACTCCCCCGACGAGCGGGTGAAGATCCCCTCGGTCGCGGAGTTCTGGCGCTTCCTGACGGCGCTGCTCGCGGAGCTGGCAGCGGCATGAGAGAATGGATCTCTGTTTTCAACGCCGTTCGTTGACGAGGGCTCCATGAAAACAGTTTCCTGCCGGCTGCTCCTGTGCGCTCTCTCCGCCGCCGTTCCGGCGGCCGCCTCGACCTACGTCCCGGTCTCCGACGCGGCCCTGGCGGACCGGGCGGCGCTCATCGCCGAGGTCACGGTGACGGCCGTCGAGCCCCTGGACGGCGCGGGCGGCCTGCCGGCCACCGGCTACCGGGTGCGCGTCGAGCGGCCGATCAAGGGGGACTCCTTCCGCGAGGCTTCGCTCACCGTCCGCGTCCCCGGCGGGGTGGCGGCCGACGGCACTCTCGCCGTCGTCTGGGGAGCGCCGCGGTTCGCGCCGGGGGAGCGGCTGCTGCTCTTCCTCACTCCGCGCGCCGACGGCGCCTGGGACCTCCTGCACCTGGGGCTGGGGGCGTTTCGCGTCCTGGCGACCCGGTCCGCCGGACCGATCGTCCTGCGCGATCCGGCGGGTGCCACCGCGCTTCCCGCACGGGAGGGCAGCCACCCGGAGACCCTGGCGGGAGAGCGGCCGCGCGATCACGCCCGCTTCCTCGCCTGGCTCGCCGCCCGCGCCGCGGGGCGGCCCACGCCGGCGACGCCGGCAAACGATCGGGCGGACTACCTGGCGGCCGTGCCGCCGGGCGAGCTGCGGGCGCTGCGCGAGAGGTTCACCCTGTTCCAGTACGGCGGGCACAACCTGCGCTGGTTCGAGTTCGACGACGGCGGCGCGGTCCCCTTCCTTGCCCAGGCCGCCGGCCAGCCCGGCCTGTCGGGGGGCGGCTTCGCGGAATTCCAGGCCGCCCTCGCGGCCTGGAACGACGATCCGGACTCGACGGTCCGCCTGACCTACGACGGCACCACCAGCACCCAGGGGAGCCTGGGCAGCCCCAACGGCCTCAACCAGCTCACCTTCGACGATCCGTCCCATGAGCTCACTCCCTTCGACTGCGCGAACGGCGGGTTCCTCGCCTATACGTTCGCCTACGCCGACACGACGGCCACCGGAACGTTTCGCCACCTGACGTTCACCCGCATCCTGAGCTCGCACATCGTGACCAACCGGAACATCGCGTGCTATCTCAACTTCCGGCCCTCCGCCGGCCCGTCGATCCTGGCCAATCTCCTGACCCACGAGCTCGGGCATTCGCTCGGCTTGAACCACGCCTGCGGCGACGCGGGGAGCCCGCCCTGCGCCGACGACCCGGTGCTCGACGACGCCGTCATGCGTTCCTACATCCACGCCGACGGCCGCGGCGCCCAGCTGGGGAGCGACGACCGGACCGCCCTGCGGCTACTCTATTCGACCGCCGCGGTGCCGGCCGAGCGCTGCGCGACCGATGCGCACACCCTCTGTCTCGGCGGGCGTTTCGCCGTCCGGGTGGACTGGCGAAACCAGTACGACGGCACCTCCGGCCAGGGGCGCGCGATCCCCAACTCCGCCCAGACCGGGTTCTTCTCCTTTGGCGATCCCGGCAACGTCGAGCTGATGGTCAAGGTGCTCGACCTGGGCGACGCCAATAAAGTCTTCTATGGCGAGCTGACCGACCTCGGGTTCACGATCGTCATCCGCGACACCCTGCTGCACGAGGTCCGCTCCTACTCGAACACCCAGGGGAACTGCGGTGGCATCGACCCGAGCGCCTTCGCGCCTCTCGTCGTGGCGCCCAAGCGGGCGTCCCTGGGGGGCTGTCGGCCCGACCGCAACACCCTCTGCCTCCTGAACGGCCGCTTCGCCGTGACGGTCGACTGGGCGAACCCCGGCAACGGCACCTCGGGGAAGGGTGTGCCGGCGAGCCTTTCCGCCCTCTCCGGCACTTTCTACTTTACCGATCCGGGCAACATCGAGCTGATCGCCAAGCTGATCGACTTCGGGGACCGCATCGCCTTCTTCTACGGTGCCCTCTCCGACCTCCCCTATACGATCCACGTCCTCGACACCGCGTCCGGCGTCGAAAAGGTCTACCGGAGCACGGCGGGCAGGCTCTGTGGCGGGCTGGACAATCACGCCTTCTGAAGCCGGCGTCGCCGCCTGCCGCCCGGGGGCCGGCCCCCTCCGGCCGCGGTGGTGCTAGAATCAGGGCCGTGAACCCCAGCCAACCCGCGGATTGAACAAGGGCCTTAAGGGCCATCGGCCACCCGGCCGACCGCGGGAAGGGGCCTCGACCGCCCCGGCCATCCACCCACCATGAAAGCCAGGCCATCTGAGATGTCCGAAACCGTTACGCCTCCGCGTTTCCGCGTCAACGTCCCCTGGGCGCAGGGTTTGAAGGCCCGCGCCGTGCGGCTCGCCCTGCGCGCCGCGCTCGTCCTCGTCCCCCTCTTCTTCCTGCGCGCCTGCCTCTTCACCTACGTGCCGCCCGACCAGATCGGCATGCGCCAGGTCGCCTTCGGTCCCGGCAAAGGCTTGCAGAAAGAACTGGTCTACCCCGGCTACCGCCGGCAGGTCAGCGGCTACGAGCAGGTCCGCATCTTCCCGCGGAACGTCCAGGCCGTCGAGTTCACCAACAACCCGGCCGAGACCGGGGCCGGCCACCGCAAGATCGGCGCCATCAAGGTGCCGACCATCGACGGCTACCCGGTGGACGTCGACGTGACGGTCCTCTACCGCATCGCCGACCCCTACCTCGTGGTGTCGCGCTTTGGCTTCGGCGACGCCTACGAGGAGAACGTCGTCGTCCGCTTCACCGACCCGCTGGTCAAGCAGTACCTGGGCACCCTTTTCGCCGAGCAGTTCTACGCCGAGGAGCGCCTGCGCCACATCCATGACTTGAAGGTCGCCCTCACCCAGCGCCTCAAGGAGAATGGTCTCGCCCTGGAGGACGTGCTGATCCGCCAGTACGACTACCCCGAGACCTTCCAGACGCTCACCGAGCAGAAGAAGGTCCAGGACCAGAAGGTGCTGGCCGAGCGCCAGATCGCCAAGCAGAACGAGGTGCAGACCCGCTTGAACCAGGTCTCGGCCGAGGGGCAGAACCTGATCAACGTCAAGACCGCCGAGTTCCAGGCCCAGATCACCGAGATCAACGCCAAGCAGAACCTCTACGAGCGCCAGAAGCGGGCCGAGGCCGACCTCCTCATCAAATCGGCCGAGGCCGCCGGCACCGAGCAGATCAACCGCGCCATGGAGGGGGCCGGGTCGTCCAAGCTGCTGCGCCTGCGCCGCGGCCTGGCGCTGTTGAACAGCATCAAGGGGCCGATCTACATCTCTGAGGACCCGACCGACATCGCCCGTCTCGCCGGCGGGGTCGAGAAAGGGAAGGGGAAGGAGTAGGTCATGAGAAGCCACGTCCATCGTCTCGCCACCGCCTCTGTCCTCCTCACCGCCGCCTTCGGCGCCACCGCCTGCGCTCCGCACGGCACCGGGGCGACCGAGGTGGGGGTCAAGTTCAACAAGGTCACCGGGTCGCTCGACCAGTATCCGCCGGGCGCCACCTACTTCTTCGCCCCGTTCTTGAACGACTGGAAGACGTATGACGTCGCGCAGAGAAACCTGGTGATGACCGCCCAGGCCAATTCCGGCGACCGCCAGGGCAAGGACGACCTGCGCTTCAAGACCCGTGACGGCAACGATATCGAGACCGACGTCACGGTGCGCTGGCGGATCGACCCGACGCGGGTGGCCTTCATCTGGCGCAAGGTCGCGCCCTCCTCGGACGACCTGGAGCACCGTCTGGTGCGGCCGTTGACCCGCACCTACGTGCGCGACGCCTTGAACCGCCTCGATTCCGAGGAGTTCTACAATCCCACCCTGCGCTTCAAGGCGGCGAGCGAGGCGACCGACCTCCTGGGCCGCCACCTGCGCCCCTACGGCGTCATCGTCGAGCAGGTGCTCCTGGGCAACTTCTCCTTCAAGAAGGATTATCAGGACCTGATCAACTCGCGCAAGGACGCCGAGAAACAGGCCGAGAAGCTGGAAGCCGAGATCCTCGCCACCAAGGAGGAGAACCAGGCGAAGCTGCAGGGCAAGATCGCCGAGCTGACCAAGAAGCTGACCCGCGCCAACGGCGAGTACGAGCAGGCCAAGCGGGAGGCCGACGCCTATCTCGTCCAGCGCCAGCAGGGGGCGCAGGCGACCCTCGCTGAGCGCACCGCCACGGCCCAGGGCATCCAGCGCGAGCGCGCGGCGCTCAACAGCAGCGCCGGCGACGCCTACGTCAGCCTGCAGCTGATCGAGGCGCTGCAGAAAAAGGAGATCCGGCAGATCCCCAAGCTCCCCGCCGGCAACGTGATCATCGACGGCAACAAGCTCCTCCAGCAGCTGGGAGTGATCCAATACCGCGAGCAGCAGGAGGAGAAGCCGTAAAGGAACACCCATGTTGAACTTGGCAGGCTCTTCTTTTGATTTCGGCCAGGTGCTCTTCGCCATCCTGACCGAGTGTGAGCACCGGCGGCGGAGCCTCGCTCCCGGCGAGGCCGAGACGAAGCTCCTGGAGGCGGCGCGCGAGAAGCTCGCCGAAATCCATGAGAGTTACGCCGAGTGCGGCGGCACCGAGGACTACTTCGCCGAGCTGACGCGCGAGGTGATGGAGACGGCGCTGCCGCGCTACCTGCCGCGCGCCGTCGAGCAGACCCGGCGCGAGCGGGAGGGCTACGACCTCTGGCGCGGCGGCGATCCGGTGGCACGGGCCGGTTTCGCCCTCATCGGCCTGGTCCTGGGCGGCATCATCGTCGCCGTGCCGTTCATCCCCATCGAGCAGGACGTCTTCGCGTTCCTCCTCGCCCTGGCCGGTCTCTTCTTCCCCGAGATCACCCGGCTGTTCTTCGACCAGCGCCACTCCCGCTTCCTCAACCGGTTGATCCGCGAGGCCGAGCGCTACCAGAAGGACCGCCGGGTGCATTACGTTTCGAGCTCCGAGCTCGACACCGCCCTGAGCACGGTGTTCGAGGGGAGCCAGGGGAATGCCGAGGAGGCGAAGAGCGCGGCGGTGGCGGCAGAGACCCCCGCGCCGCCGGTGCCGACGATCTCTCCCGAGCGTTCCCAGGAGACCGCCCGCCGGCACCCGCCGCGGGCCAAGACTCTGGGCCATTGAGCCGTGGAATGCACCATGGAGATCCGTGACTTCGCCCTCCAGGTCCTGACCGCCGAGGACCTCGAAACCAAGCTGGCGCCGCCGCCGCTGCCAGTCGAGGCGCTGACCGACGATAGCCCTGGCCGACCGTTCCGCGCCGCCGGCCCCGGCCGGCCGCCCGAGCTGCGTCTTCAGGAGGGAGTCAAGATCCCGGCGATCGACGGCATGGCCGACCCGGCGCAGCGCCCGCGCATCCTCCACGGCCTCGCCAACCACGAGCTCCAGGCGGCCGAGCTTTTCGCCTGGGCTCTCCTCGCCTTCCCCGGCGCGCCGCCCCCCTTTCGCCGCGGCTTGGCCGCCATCCTCGTCGAGGAGCAGCGGCACACCCGGATGTACCGGGGGCGTCTGGAAGCGGCGGGGTCCGGCCTCGGCGACTACCCGGTGCACGGCTACTTCTGGAGCAAGGCCGGGGCGATCGATTCGCCGCTCGACTTCGTCTGCGCCATGTCGCTGACCTTCGAGAACGCCAACCTGGACCACACCGTCGACTACGCCGCGGCGGCCCGGGCGGCGGGGGAGGAGCGGACGGCGGCGGTGCTCGACCAGGTGCACCGGGACGAGGTGGAGCACGTGCGCTTCGGCTGGCGCTGGCTGCAGCTGCTCAAGGGGGCGGGGGAGAGCGCCTGGGAGGCCTACGAGCGGAGCCTCACCTGGCCGCTGCGCCCGGCGCGGGCGAAGGGGCCGCGGTTCCACCCGGAGGGGCGGGAGGCGGCCGGGCTCGACCCCGAGTTCATCCGTCGCTTGAGGGAGAGCCGGCCGTGACCGCCTCCGGCGCCGGGCTCGCCGCCGGGGGAGGGCCGCGGCGCATCCTCGGCAACCTGGACGCCGAGGCCGACCTGGCCGGCCTCGCGACCTCCTGGAGCCCGCGCCCGTCGCTGCGCCGGCCGGCTTTCTCGCGCGCCGCCCTGCTCAGCCTGTCAGGCGCGGCCACCCTGCTCCGCGCCTTCGCCCGCGACGGCGACCGGCTGTGGACCCCGGTGCCGGTCGATCCGCGGCGCCTGGCGGAGGTCCCCGGCCTGCCGGTGCCGCAGCTCGAATCGGGACCGCTGCGCGCTCTCCCTCCCGCCGCCGACCTCCTGGCCTGGGCCGAGACGCCGCAGGCCCTGGCGCTCCGCGGTGCCCCGCCGGCCCCGGCGGCCCCGGCGGCGATCGAGAGCCCGGCGGAACGGCCTCCCCTCCACGACCTCCTCTGGCGCCTGTCGCCGGCCGCCCCGGAGGTGGTCGCCACGGTCCACCACCGCGCTTTCGGCCTGGCGGTGGCGCAGGGCCTGGGCCAGGCCCTGCCGGGGGCGCGGATGGTCGACTCGCCGGCGGCGCTCGAATCCCACCTTGGGGCATGGGAGTCGCGGGGTTCGCGGGCGCCGGGCGGCTGGGTGGTCAAGGCGCCGCTCTCGGGGGCGGGGCGGTCGCGGCACATCGAGCGTTCCCTGGAGCCGACGCTCTCCGCCGAGGCGCGGCAGCGGGTCCGCCGGCTCCTGTCGCTCCACGGCCCGCTGCTCTTCGAGCCCTGGATGGAGCGCCTGGAGGACCTCGGTTGCGCCGTCCTCCTCCTCCCGACGGAGACCTGGCTGGCCGGCTTCCACCGCCAGTTCGTCGATCCGGACGGACGGTTCCGCGGCGTCGAGCTTGCCGCCGAATCCGCCGGGATCGACCGGCCGGACGACTTCACCGCCCGGCTCCTCCTCGCCACGGCCGTGATGCACACCGGGGAGTGCCTGGAGCAGGCCGGCTACCGCGGCCCCTTCGGCATCGACGCCTTCCTCCACCGCCTCCCCGACGGCTCCACCGCCCTCCACCCCCTCTGCGAGGTCAACGCCCGGATGACCTTCGGCCTGGTGGCCCGCACTCTGGTCGACCGCCTGCGCGAGCCGCTCGGCATCGCCAAAACGGCCCGGGTGCGCCTCCTCTTCGGCCGGCAGGTGCCGCGCCAGGACGCGGTGCCGCTCCTCTTGCCCGGAACGGAGGCCGGCTGCGGCGCGGCCTGGCTGGAGATCGTCGGGTAGGGTTTCCCCCGGCGCCGCCGTTCGATAGAATGGCCTCCTGAAGGAGACCGACGCCGTCGTCCGGGTGCCGGCTCTCCGACCCACCTGCGGGCGAAAAGGAGGTCCCCTCATGAGCAGCAAAGTCAAACCCATCCCCGAGGGCTACCACACGGTGACTCCCTACCTGACCATCAACGGCGCGGCGCGCGCCATCGAGTTCTACCAGAAGGCGTTCGGCGCCCGGGAGCTGTTCCGGATGGAAGGTCCCGACGGCAAGATCGGCCACGCCGAGCTCCAGATCGGCGATTCGCGGCTCATGCTGGCCGACGAGTTCCCGAAGATGGGCGGCAAGAGCCCGCAGACGCTCGGTGGCTCGACGGTCGCCATCATGCTCTACGTCGAGGACGTGGACAAGGTGTACCAGCAGGCCTTGAAGGCGGGAGCGAAGGAGGACCGGCCGCTCCAGGATCAGTTCTACGGCGACCGCTCCGGATCCGTGTTCGACCCCTTCGGGCACAAATGGTTCGTCGCCACCCACAAGGAGGACGTCTCGCCCGAGGAGCTGCAGCGGCGCTCGGCGGAGATGATGGCCTCCGCCCCGGCGTAGGCGCAGCGGTCTATTGCGTCCAGGGGTGGTGGTTGCCCGCCAGGGGCAACCACTGTCCCTGGCGGTGAGCCTGCTGCGCCGGCTTCCGCCGCGTCCAACCTTCGATACAATGGCTCGCCGTGAGGCGGCGATGACGAAAGACCACTGGTTTGCCGTCAAGATCGCCAGCCTCAACGCGCTCGCCTTTTCCATCACCATCGCGGGGGTCACGTATATCGACGCCCGCCTCACGTCGCACTTCGCCTATGGAGCCAGGGTCTACCCCTACGGGTATCCGATCTCCCTGTGCGGCGGTCCGGTCCTCTTCGTCGCCACCCTGCTCGTCCTCACCAAGGCTTCCTCGTGGAAGGCCAAAGCCGCGTTGCCGGCTCTGCTTCTCGCCTTGCTGGGCATCCTGGCCCTGCCGTTTTTCCGGCCGGAGCTCCCGCATGGAGGGATCTCCGTCTGGCTGATCCAATGCTCTCTTGCCAGCTTCCTTACCTGTTATCTCCATTTTCTGCCTTGGCCGAATTGGCTGACGTCGGAAGACATCGATGTTTCGATCCGGTCGGAACGGAGGAAAGAGTACGTCGTTTTTTGGCGAGCGCTTGCCGGTTCCATGGCCGTCGTGTATGTGCTCCTGATCTTGCCATGGAGTAATTTCATCTGGAATCAATCTCCCCATATCGTGAGGGACCCCGGCCAGGCCTTCGTGCTGAGTGAGTTCGGGGCGACGGGAATCGTGGGTGTCTCCCTGTATGTGTTCTGGGGGATCCTTTACGAATCGTTTCGCCGGGCGCAGGATGCGGCAGACCTTGCCCTGCAGGACAAGGTCCAGGACCCTGCCAGGCCGGCAAGCTCCGTCCGCAGCCAGGTGTTCATCAGCTACAGTCACAAAGACAAACGGTGGCTGGATCGGCTCCAGACCATGCTCAAGCCCCTGGTGCGCAGCGGCGCGATCTCCGTCTGGACCCAAGCTGTCATTCAGCCGGGGGCAAGGTGGAGAGAGGAGCTCCAGAGAGCCCTGGCCTCCACCAAGGTCGCCGTCTTCCTCGTCAGCGACAACTTCCTGGACTCCGACTTCATCGCGCAAGAAGAGCTGCGTCCTCTCCTCGCCGCTGCCGAGAAGGAAGGGGTCAAGATCCTGTGGGTGTATCTGAGCCACTGCCTCTACGAGGCAAGCCCGCTCTGGGAGTACCAGGCCGCCCATGACATCAAACAGCCGCTCGATCAGTTGCCGGGAGAGACCTGGAAGCGCGTGCTGCGGGACGTGGCGAGGGCGATCCAGAAGGCGGCGAGTGGCGAGCAGACCTGACCCCTGTGGCAGATCTGTACAAACGAGACAGATTTTTCCCTGGGAGCGCTGGCGTCCCCGCCGGCCGGGCGGGCGGGGGAAGAAGAAGCCGGCGAGGACGCCAGCGCTCCCAGGGAGACACACTCGTCGGTTTGAGGTCGCAGACCTCGCTAGGTGCATGCCTTCGGTGAGCGATAGAATGCTGTCCGAGCCCCAATGCCGACCGTCCCTGTGCGATTCGTCCATCCGCTGCTTCGGGCCCGCGACTACCAAGAGCGGGAGGAGCTGGCGCGCCTGGCCGAATGGTGGCGCAGGGGAGGCGTCGGGGTCTGCGCTCTGGTGGGGATCGGAGGCGCCGGCAAGACGGCCGTCGCGGACCGGTTCCTTCGTCTCCTGCCTGGGGTTTTGCCGGTAGATCCCGCCCTGCCGAAAGATCCGTCCCTCTCGCAGCCCGTGGGACTTTTCGTCTTCTCCTTCTACGACGCTCCCAACCCTGATTCCTTCTTCGCCGAGTTGGCAGCCTGGCTTCGCGGCGAGGCCCCAGGCGGGGGGTGGGCAGTCTCCTATGGAGAGACGCTGCGCCTCCTCGAAGGGGCCGGACCGGTTCTCCTCGTGCTTGACGGCCTTGAGAAGGTGCAGGATGACGGCGCCCGAGGCGGCATCTTCGGGCAGATCCAGGATGGTCGCTTGCGGGATCTCGTGCTGCGAGTGGCCGAAGGATACTTGCAGGGTCCCGCGCTCCTCGTCACTACCCGCTTTCGGCTGGTCGAGCCGCTCGTGCGACGTGCCATCCACTATCACCCGATACCGGTGGACAAGATCACCCGAGAAGCCGCAATAGCTCTTCTTCGTGCCCGCGGTGTGCGCAAGGGCAATGGCGACGACCTCGCCCGATTGGCGGAGGAACACGGCCGGCACGCTCTCACGGTAGACCTCCTGGGAGGATTTATTGGCACGTTCTGCGGTGGCGATCTTGGGAAGCTTCCGGCTCAGCGCGACGAGATTGTTGCAGAAGCGCCAGATCTCGACGCCGAAGTTCTTGCCCTACGTGAGCAAGAGCGCAAGCTCGCGCGGGTTTCGAGCGTCTATCGCGAAGCTCTCAAAGAGAAGGACCCGGCCGCTTTAGCTCTCCTGGAGAGGGTCTGTCTCTTTCGGCTTGGAGTCAATACTGATGTTTTGAGCGTGATCTTCACCGGCAAGGGTAAGGAGAAGGTCTCAGGGCCGGAACTAGCGTCGCTGGGCGTACCGGAACTGCAAGCCAAACTCGCCTGGCTAGTGGAACTGCGGCTCCTCGAAGCGGCCCGATCTAGCGACGGCGAGACGCTCTTCACCGTTCATCCTGCCGTACGGGATGGTGTACTGCGCGGCGTCGGCTCTGATGCGGCTCGGCTCGGCCATCAGGTGGCCCGCGAGGGACTCCAAGCCCGACTCGGCGAGCGGCCCGGTGAGGATTACCCATCCGATCCTGCTGTTCTTGATCTCCTTGAGGAGATTCTCTATCACACGCTGAAGGCCGAGTTGCCGCAGGAAGCTTGGAAACTTTACTGCGTTCGCATCGGCGCCTACGAGAACCTCGGATGGCGCTTGGGAGCGTATGAGCGAGGGCAGCGCATCTGCAGCGCCTTCGCCGAAGGTCAGTCGCCGGAGGCGACTCCACTGCCCACGGCACTGTCGGAAGCAAGTCAAGCAGCCTTCGTCAACGAGTGGGGGCTTTATCTCGCGAATCTCGGGCAGTTGGACGTAGCTGAGCGTTGTCATAGGCGGGCGAAAGACATCGACGGAGGAAGCCTTGATTGGGTGAACGTCTCGCTCTACAACCAGAACCTTGCGGTAGTGAGCCTGCGGGCGGGTCGACTACAGACCGGAAAGCGAGCTGCTGAAGAGGCACTTGTGATGGCTGAAAGGGCTGAAGATGCCATGGAACGCGCCGCCTCCCATGCCTACCGAGGCCATGCAAGAGCGCTCTTGGGCGAGAGTGGAGCGGCTATCGTGGATTTTCAGAAGGCTCTCCTGTGGCAAGACGGGAGCGCAGGTAAGATCGATCAGTCGTTGTATAGCGACCGAGGCGTTTTCCAAGCTCTCCTTCTCGTTCGCCTAGGGCGGCTCAAAGAGGCGGAACGGGTCACAAAGGAAAATAAGGTAATTTGCATCAGAGACTATGGAGATGAAAACCCAGACAACATTAACCTGCTCCTCGCGGACCAAGCTCGCCTACGGGGTGATTTCACAGCTGCACGTGATCTACTACTTCAGGCCCGCGACTGGGCCCTGGCTAGGGACGCCAAGGAACCGCTTTGTTGGGCCGCCCTCGTGCAGGCGCGCATTGCGTTGAGCGCCGGTCAGCCGGGAGAGGCTCTCTACCACCTTAAGGAAGGTCTCCGATTGGCCTGCGATCACGGCTACGGGATCTATAACATCGACCTGCTGAACACCCTCGCCGAGGTCCAACTGCGCGCGGGCCGGCCTATCGATGCAGAGCAGGCCGCCCGTACGGCTCTCTACGGGGCAGGTGACCGAGACGGCTCCGCCACCCCGGACCAGCGCGGCGTCTTCCCTCCACTCGAAACCGGCCTTCCTGTGCTCCTGGCCGCCACTCACCCAGAGTGCCTTTACGCCTGGGGCGAGGCCGACGCCCGCCACTTGCTGGCCGAAGCTCTCCTGTTGCGCGCCTCCGCGACCCCCGATCCTGGCGATCTCGTCCGCGAGGCTCAGACTGAGCTCGTGGGGGCACGCGACCTGCGCCGCAAGATCTTGGACCCCCGTGCTGAAGAGAGCGCCGCCCGCCTCGACGAGATCAAGAAGGGCGTTCTCACACACTATCCGCTCCCCGTAGCCACCAGCGTAGAGAAACCGGCTGCCGTGCCAGCCCCAGCCGCCCGCGATCAGGTGTTCATCAGCTACAGCCACTTGGACAAAGACTGGCTGCAACGTCTCAGGAGGATGCTCAGGCCCCTGGAGCGAAACGGCGCTATCTCCCTTTGGGACGATACTGCAATCCAGCCCGGCGGCAAGTGGAAAGAGGAGATTCAGAAGGCTCTGGCTTCGGCCAAAGTCGCGGTGCTGCTGGTCAGCGACCACTTTCTGGACTCCGACTTCATCGCGCAGGAAGAGCTGCCGCCTCTTCTCGCGGCCGCGGAGAAGGAAGGCGTCAAGATCCTCTGGGTCTATCTCAGCTCTTGTCGCTACGATGTGACGCCGATCGGCGACTACCAGGCAGCCCACGATATCGCTCAGGCCCTTGATGAGCTGCCTGAACCCGCCCAAAAGCGTGTGCTCAGCGAGGTGTCGGGGGCCAGGTGAAGGACCTCTTGGACACTGTCCACCTGTACCACAAGCCCAGGAAGATCCGGGCTCCTGCCCAGGTATGGCCCTTCAGGCAGATGCTCGATTTCCAGCGTGATCTTGTACAGACCTTCCGATCTCCAACGCTATCGCTGCTCGGCAAGAACACGCAACGCGAGAGACTCGACTTTGGCCATCGCTTCTTCGGCCGTCGCACCGTAGGCGAGCACTCCAGGCAGTTGCGGGACTTCCGCGAGCCAGCGGCCATCTTCCTCGCGTTCGTACTCGATGCTGAGATGCATGAATCACTCCTCGCAGCCGACGGAGACCAGTGTACTACCAAAGCCGATCGCGGAGGTCGGGGCCCCGGTGAGCCGGTGTCACCGGTTGAAGCGCCGCTGGGGCTTCCTCTTCGGAGCGGCGCGCTGGGGCGCTGGGGCAGGCGGAGCCTCCTCCTCGGCGTCGCCACGGCTCTCCGGCACGGCGACCTTCCGCTTCTCGGGGTCGGCTTGCTCGCGGTAGAGGATGAGGACGTGGCCGATCTGGCCGACGGCGGTGGCGTCGGTCGCCGCTTCGATGCGGTGGGCGAGGTCCTGTTTCTCCTCTTTGGTGCCCGGGGCGTGTACCTTGATCAGCTCGTGGGAGTCCAGAGCGGCGTCGATCTCGTGGAGCGCTCCCTCGGTCAGCCCCTGCTTGCCGATCCGCACCAGCGGCTTCAGGGAGTGGGCCTGGCCGCGGAGGGCCTTGCGCTGGAAGCCGGTCAGGTTCGCCATGGGCGGGAGGGTAGCACGATCGCCCGCCGGGCTCTCCGGGAGTGACGACAATCCCTCCGCGGGGCGCCCCAGGGGCCTGGAAAGTCTTGGGAACCCTCTCCGGAACCCTTCCGGAACCTGCCAATACACCTCCAGGACTTTCCAATACACATCCGGGAGCTTCGGATACACATTTGGAGCTTCCCGATACACATCCGGAAGCTCCCAAAGTCTTTCCGGAAGGTCCCGAAGTCTTTCCGGAGGCCCGGAAGTCTTTCCGGATGCTCCCGAAGACGTTTCGGAGGCTCCCAAAGAGATTCTGGCGGGTCCGGATGTGTATCCGGACCCTCCAAAAGGTGTATTGGAAGCTTCCGGAGACGTTCCGGAAGGAGCCGGAGGCGTTTGGGAACGCGCCGGAGGCGTTCTGGAACGGTCCGGAGGCTTTCCGGAGGCTCCCGGAGTGTTTTCTCGGGGCCGGCGCGCTAGGATAGGCCACCCCGATGAGCCGGTACGTCTGCATCCACGGCCATTTCTACCAGCCGCCACGGGAGAACCCGTGGCTGGAGGCGGTCGAGGTGCAGGACTCGGCCTACCCGTTCCACGACTGGAACGAGCGCATCGCCGCCGAGTGCTACGGCCCCAACGCCCTCGCCCGCATCTTAGACGACGAGGGGCGAATCGAGCGGATCGTCAACAACTACGCGCGGATCAGCTTCAACTTCGGCCCCACCCTCCTCTCCTGGATGGCGGCCAAGGCCCCCGAGATCTACTGCGCCGTGCTCGCCGCCGACCGCCTGAGCCGCGAGCGCTTCTCCGGCCACGGCTGCGCCCTCGCCCAGGCCTACCACCACAGCATCCTGCCGCTCGCCAACCGGCGCGACAAGCGGACCGAGATCCGCTGGGGGCTCGCCGACTTCGCCCGTCGCTTCGGCCGTCCCGCCGAGGGGTTCTGGCTGCCGGAGACGGCGGTCGACCTGGAAACCCTCGAGATCCTGGCCGAGGAGGGGGTCCGCTTCGCTCTCCTGGAGCCCCGCCAGGCCCGGCGCTTCCGTCCGCTCGTCCCGGAGGACCCGGAGACCCCGGAGGATACGGCGGGCGAGGCGGCCTGGCAGGAGGTGCCGGAGGGGATCGACGGCCGGGTGCCCTATCGGCTGATCCTCCCCTCGAGCCGGACCCTCGACCTCTTCTTCTACGACGGCGCGATCTCGCGCGCCATCGCCTTCGAGGGGCTCCTGGCGAACGGCGAGATCCTGACCGGCCGCATTCTCGGCGCCTTCTCGCCCCCCTCCCCCGACGCCGGACCGGACCAGGCCGAGCTCGTCCACCTGGCGACCGACGGCGAGACCTACGGCCACCACCACCGCTTTGGCGACATGGCCCTGGCCTATGCCCTGCACCGCCTGGAGGAGGACCCCGCGGTCACCCTCACCAACTATGGCGAGTTCCTGGCGCTCCATCCGCCCGAGCGGGAAGTCGAGATCCGCGAGAACACCTCCTGGAGCTGCGCCCACGGGATCGAACGGTGGAGGAGCGACTGCGGCTGCTCGACCGGGGCTCCCGCGGGGTGGAATCAGGCCTGGCGCGCCCCCCTGCGCGCCGCCCTGGACGCTCTCCGCGACGAGATCGCCCCGCTCTATGAGGCCGCCGCGGCGCCGCTCCTCCGAGACCCCTGGGCGGCCCGCGACGCCTATGTCGAGGTCGTCGCCGACCGCTCGCCCGAGCGGGTCGCGGCCTTCCTCGCGCGGCACGGTCGTCCCGGCGCTCTCGAAATGGCCGAGCGCCGCCGTGCGCTGAAGCTCCTCGAGCTTCAGCGCCAGGCCCTCCTTATGTACACCAGCTGCGGCTGGTTCTTCAACGACCTCGCCGGGATCGAAACCGTCCAGGTCCTCGGCTACGCCGGCCGGGCCGTGCAACTCGCCGAGGAGCTGTTCGGGAACGGCATCGAGACGCGCTTCCTGGCGCGGTTGGCCCTGGCGAAGAGCAACCGGGGGGAGGAGGGGGACGGCCGGCGGATCTACGAGCGCCACGTGCGGCCCTCTTTCGTGGGACTGCCGCAGGTGGCGGCGCACTACGCCGTGATCTCGACCTTCGAGGAGGTCCCTCGGCAGGCCCGCATCTACTGCTACGCGGTCGAGCGCGAGGAGGCCCGGCAGTTCGACGCCGGCCGCACCCGGCTCGCCTTCGGCCGCCTGCGCGTCGCCTCCGAGGTGACGGCGGAGGCGGCCCGGCTGAGCTTCGCCGTCCTCCACCTGGGCGACCACAACGTCAACGCCGCGGTGCGCGAGATCGAGGCGGACCGCGAGGGGGAGGCCGAGGCGTACGAGCATCTGGTGGCGGCGGCGGGCCAGGCGCTCGAACGGGCCGACTTCCCCCAGGTGGTCCGCCTCCTCGACCGCTGGTTCGGCGCCGTCCCCTACTCGCTCAAGTCGCTGTTCCGGGACGAGCAGCGCCGGCTCCTGGACCATGTCCTCGCAGCCACCGTGGCCGAGGTCGAGGCCGAGCTGCGGCGGGTCTTCCACCGCCACCGGCCGCTGATGCGCTTCCTCTCCGACTTGGAAACGCCGCTGCCCGAGGCCTTCCGCACCCCCGCGGAGCGGGTGGTCAACGCCGATCTGAAGCGCGCCCTGGCCAGCCCACAGGCCGACCTCGCCGCCATCCACCGCCTGCTGGACGAGGCCCGCCTCCTGGGCCTCTCACTCGACGCCACCGGCCTGCGCCACGTGTTGGGCCAGGGTCTGGCGGCGCTCCTAAGGCAGCTCGCGGAGCGGCCGGACGAGCCCGATCTCCTGGAACGCCTGGAGGGGTTGGCCGCTCTCGCCGTCTCACCGGCCTTCGAGGCCGACCTGTGGAGCGCCCAGAACGTCTACTACGAGCTGCTCAAGAGCCTCTACCGAGAGCGCCGGGAGCGGGCTGCGGCGGGGGAGGCGGAGGTGGCGCTCTGGGTCGAGCGTTTCCGGGCGCTGGGGGAGCGGTTGGGGATGCGGGTGGGTTAGACCACTCTCATTTCAATCCGCAGCAGTCGGCCAGAGAGAAAGAGCTTTCCCTTGAGGAGAAGAACGCCAGACGACTTTGCCTTCATAGGTACGCCATACGCCCCCTCCCACTTCATCCAGGTAGAGGGGCAGCGATAGGATGGGTATGTTTCGCAGAGCCAAAATTTTCCGTGAGCCAAACGGATACGCGAAAAAGCCGTACCGCAGCGGCTTTGCCGGGCAGAGCATATTGATCAATATACCATCGAAACCAGGGACTCGATCGACTCCGAAAGCCCCCTTGTCGTCACCGGGTCGGCATCCCGAGGGTCCTTGGACGACACCCACCTGTGGATCGTAAACGAAGAGTCGCCGAGAGTCGCCGTCCGTGGTCATGAAAACGCCAACTCCTGAACCGGGATCGATAGAAATGGGCGGCAGCGCGCGTTCCGTCCTAATAGAAGAGTTGTGCGTCACATAGGCAGGCTCAGGAGCAAGCTCTGGCATCTTGTTCCACCTTTGTTCGGTGGCTGACCTAGCCCAGAGCCCCATCTTCGTAGGCCCATGGACGGGCTGCAGGCCAAGACGACCCACAAAATAATATCCCTTGGGATTGAGCCCAGGGGGGAGGACCCAGGGTTGGTCCGACGGCAGGATAAAAATCCCCTCGATGGGTTGGCCCTGTGCGGTGGCCGGTGGGCCAACCTTTTGCTGGAGCAATAGGTGCGCATCGGTGCTCGTCGCAAGGAACTTTCCGAACAGATAATAGGTATCCGGGCGAGGTCGAGCTCGGGGAGCCGGAACCTCCTGCGCTACGGAGTCGACGACCCAAGCTCTCTTCGGTAAGAGAGAGTTGTCGAAGTACACGAGAGCAACCGGTCCGTCGGGATAGATCACCACCTCGCCGTCAGCGGGAGCTCGAACCACCTCGGAAGACCGGCCGCTCGCACCTTCCAACAGGAGCACCCGACGTTGGTCGCCATCTCGGAGAGAGACAACCGCGCGGCCTCCGGCGAGGATCTCCACAGCTTCGACTCCCTTCAAGGGCGTCTTTGAAACCTCCCGGGCTGCCGGCGTAAGACGGAGCCACCACGCCATACCGGATTTCAGATAACCCCAACGACCGAGGGGGGAGTTGTCAAGGATCAGCAGGTTGAGAACGTCTTGATTCTTGGACCAGAAGCCCCAGGCGACTCCTCCATAGGTTGACCGGCCGCTCAGTTGTCCTGTCCGAGTATCTACGAGGCTGACTCGGACGATGAATGGACTGCGGTCCAGAGTCTCGAAAACGAACAGGTATCTGCCGTCCGCCGAGACTCCGTAGGGCCGGCTTTGACTCTGAAGCCAGGTGGATGGGTCGATCACGGTCCAGGTACCGCGGATCGAGACGAGCCTCGCGCTGGTCGCAACGCTCAAGACGAAGCCGAGATACGCGGCGACCGTGATGCCGAAGAGAAGCTGATTCCGGAGTCTCTGCTTGGGATTGCTGACCTCGCCGCGAACGAAGAACCGCCAAGAGAGGAGGAGCCATGAGAGCAGAAGGAGGCTCAGGAAAGCTGTGAACGCGAGGAAAGCTGCAAGGAGAACGGACCGCGAGCCGATGGGCGCCGGGTCGAAAGGTGCTATCGCAAGTTGCCAAGGAACTGGTGGTATCGTGGGATAGCTGCAGGCAAGGAACGTCTCGACCAACAGCAGACCGACGAGCGGGTAGCCGACGGCATAGACGAAGAGGGTTCGACGAGAGAGATGGGCAAAAAGCGTCCCTGCTGAGAAGAGGAGCAGATACAAGAGGAGGAACAGGGATACCGCCGCGATCTCCAGCTGGCGTATGTTTTCGACTGGCAGGGGAGCAGGTAGCGGGCGGCGGAGCGCGACCACGAGGGCCAGAGCTATCAAGGCGGCGGAGAGGCGGGCGGAGACAATGGCGAGCCAGGCCCAATTCCGTGACAGTGGCAGAGAGGCGAGAAAGAGCATCCGATGTTCTTTCAGCTCCGCAGAGAAGCACCTTTCACCTGAGATGAAGCCCGAGACGACGAGTCCCCCCAGCAGGGCGATATCGATGAAGGATGAGAGACCCTCTATCTTGTCAAGGCGCAGGCCGTACAGTCGTTCCACGGCCACGAGCGTCCCCAGGATCGCTCCTGCGGTGATCAAGTTCGGCACCAGGGCCGAACGGAATTCGTGGACGAAAAGGGCGCGTCTCATCGCAGTAGGTGGACGAAGATCTCCCGTAGGCTGAGCTCCCGAACTTCGAGATCCTGGGGAGCCAATCTGCGGAGTCGGTCGAGAGATTCGTCGCGGTGATCGAGGATGACCCCGGAGGCGTGGCGGCCCGAGGTGCGCAGGAGGCGGAATTGCGGCAGAGCGCCGAGGTCGGGAACGTCGTCCTGAAAGGTCAGGTGGACCTCGCAGGTCCTGGCTTTGAGGCTGGCGACGGTATTGGAGAGGAGGAGACGGCCGTCCTTGAGAAAGCCCACATGGGTGGCGATCCGCTCCAACTCGCTGTAGTTGTGGGAGGCGATCAGGATCGTGGCGCCCTCCCGCGCGGATTCCTCCAGGCTTTCGACGAACTCCTCCAGGATGACCGCGTCGAGTCCCAGGGTCGGGTCGTCCAGGACCAGGAGGTCGGGCCGATGGGCCAGGGCCATCACCAGGGAGACCTTCGTCCTCATGCCCCGCGAGAGGCTCCGGATCTTCGCGTCCAAAGGGAGATCGTAGCGGGCGAGGAGACGAAAGCACCGGGGCTGGTCCCATTGCGGATAGAAGCGGGAGACGAAGGCCAGGAGCTCGCCGACCTTCATCCGCTCATCCACGGCGAGCGCGTCGGGGACCAGACCGACTCGCGCCAGGATGGCTGGGCCCTCGCGTTCCGGATCTCGTCCAAAGACCGCGACCCGGCCGGCATCCCTCCGGTAGAGTCCCAGGCAGGTCCGGATGAGGGTCGTCTTGCCGATGCCGTTTCTCCCCATCACGGCGTAGACGGCGCCGCGGGGGACCTGCAGGTCGAACCCGGAGAGCACCGGTCCGGCGAAGCCGAAACCCTTGCGCAGCCCCTCGACGTCGATGGGGAAGACCCCATCCCAGACCCCACCAGAAGGTCGGTTCCAGAGCCAGGCTCTACGCCTTCCTGGCTCTCTGGGCCTGCCGGCCGGGGGGGCCGCCAGGGCCTCCAGCTCCAGGAGAAACTCGTCCATGCTCTGCCAGCGGTCCTCGGGAGACTTGGCCAGGCAGCGCTGGACCGCCGCCTCTAAGCCCCGTCCGGCCCGCTCGGTCAAACCGGCCAGGTCGGGCGGTTGGTGGATGATCGCTTGGAGAATTTCTGTGATCGAATCACCCTGGAAGGCCGGGCGGCCGGTGACGAGCTCTGCCGCGACGCAGCCGAGGGAGAAGATGTCCGCGCGCGCGTCCACCGTTCTGCCGGTCGCCTGTTCAGGGGACATGTAGTTCGGCGTCCCCAGGATCAAATCCTTGGGGGTCCCGTCGAAACCGGTAAGAAGCTTGGCGATACCGAAGTCGGTAAGCCAAGCATGCTCGGCACCGTCGCGCTGTGCGAGAAGGATGTTGGCCGGCTTTACGTCGCGATGGATAATGCCGTGGTGGTGGGCATGGGAGAGGGCTTTGGCGATCTGGATCAGCAGGAGCAGGGCACGGGTGGGTGAGAAGGAACTCTGATCGCGGAGGATAGCCCGAAGACTGGAGCCCTCGATCAACTTCATGACCATCCAGGGGGGCTGTCCCTCCGTACCGGCATCGTAGACGGGCACGATATGGGGGTGGTCCAGCTTGGCGACAGCCCGGGCCTCGCCTTCAAATCGCTGGATCTTCTCCGCACGTCGGAGTTGGTCGGAGCCGAGAGTCAGGATCTTGAGTGCCACGACCCGGTCGAGCTTCTCGTCCCAGGCGCGATGGACCCGGCCGAAGCCGCCGCAACCGAGAAGTCCTTCGAGCCGGTACCGGCCTGCCACCAAGATCCCTTGCCTGGAAGGATTCCCAGAGAGGCTGAGAGTCCGGTCCTCGCCGGAGGAGAGTGTTCTGATCTCGTCGCGCGGGAGATCAGAAGGGAGTCCGTCGCTCATGGAGATAAGGATCGTGAGCAGCTGCTGCTAAGAGAGCATATGACGGGGTGGTGAGAATGCAAAATCGACCACGACTAGTAGATCGATTCCATAATAGCGTGTCAATGACATCAGGTCACGGAAATTGTGTCTAGTCGGTAAGACCATTTCATCACCACAGGATCTTGGTTGAGTTCCTGAAGGTGTCGCTCGATCCGTTGCCGTAGCTCTTCT
>DASQPA010000237.1:0-2998 GCA_035644215.1 Thermoanaerobaculia bacterium | reverse complement strand
CTGCGCTTCCCGGCGATCGACTTCTTCGCCCGCCCCACCGTCTCCGGCATCGCCGCCCGCGTCGAGACGCTCGCCGCAGCCGCATCGCCGGCAATATCGGCGGCCCCGGTGAGCGAGCCACCGGCGGCCAGCCCGCCGGCGGACGGCGCGGCGCAGCCGTAGAGCCGGCGCCCTATAGCAGCGTGCAAACCTCGTCGAATTCGAGGCGCGGGTTCCGCGGGGGCAGCTTCGCGGGATCGCCGTAGCCCAGGTTGCACAGGAAGTTCGATTTCACCAGGCTCTCCGGCAGGACGTCCGGAGCGACTCCCGCTGGAGCCGCCGGGGCGGGAAAAAACTCCGCATCCACCTTGGCATTGTCGAAGCCGGACATGGGACCGCAGTCGAGCCCGAGTGCGCGCGCCGCGAGGATGAAGTAGCCGCCCTCAAGGGTACCGTTGCGAAAGGCGGCGACCTCGGCGAGCTCTGGCGAGTTGGCGAACAGGTCCCGCATCCGCGGGTTGTGAGGGAACAGCTTCGGCAGCTGCTCGTAGAACCGCAGATCGTAGGCGACGATCGCCGTCACCGGAGCCTGCATCGTCTTGTCCACGTTGCCCGGAGACAGGGCGGGCAGCAGCCGTTTCTTCGCCTCCGGCGTGCGCAGGAAGAGGATGCGGGCGGGACAGGAGTTGGCGCTGGTCGGCGCCCATTTCATCAGCTCGTAGAGCTGGCGCAGGACATCGTCGCTCACCGGCTCGTCGAGCCAGGCGCCATGGGTACGGGCTTTGCGGAACAGCTGGTCGAGCGCTTCGTCGTTCAATGGATGGCTCATGCCGGGATTCTACTCCAGGCTTTTTCTCTGGAACGACTCCATCTCCGAGAGCGGCAACCCGAACGGCACGATCGGGTAGACGTTGGTCTCCACCGGGATCTCCACCTGGAGGAGCGCCGGCGCCTCTGGCTCCTGCCAGAGCCAGCGCACCGCCTCCTCGGTCTCCCCCATCTCCTTCACCGTCCTCCCGGCGATGCCGAAGGCCTCCGCCACCCGCGCGAAGTCGGGGGCGCTGTAACCCTGGACCGTGGCCGGGTAGCGGCCCTCGAAGGCGGTCTCCTGGAACTGGCGGACCATGCCGTGGCAATGGTTGTTGAAGACGACGATCTTGACCGGCAGATGGTGACGGACGATCGTCTGCAGCTCCTGGAGGTTGATCTGGAGGGCGCCGTCGCCGACCAGGACCACCACCGGCCGGCCGGCGGCGACCGCGGCGCCGATCCCCCCGGGGAGGGAGAAACCCATGGGTCCCAGGCCGGTCGCGGGGAGGAAGCGCTGACCGGCGCGGAGCTGGATGGACTGCGAGGCCCACCAGGTGTGCTGCCCGGCGTCCACGGTGAAGGCGGCGGCCGGCGCCGAGGCGGCGGAGAGCTGGCGGACGAAGCGGTTGGGATTGATCCCTGGGCAGCCGTCGAGCTCGGCGGTGTCCGGAAACTGCTGCCGCAGCGACTCGATGCGCGCCGCCCAGGCCGGACGGGATGGAATTTCGCGCTCTCCCAATCGCTCGACCGCGGCGGAAAGAAAAGCCCGCACGTCCGCCTGCAGGGTGCGCAGGCCGCGCACCCGGAGGTCGAGCTCGGTCGGGTCGCAATCAACCTGAAAGATCTTCTTCCCCCGCTTCCAGGCGACGGCGTCGGCGCTGGTCTGGCCGGGGTCGAGCCGGCTTCCCAGGACGAGGATCACGTCGCTTTCGAGCATCGCCAGGTTCGCCCAGCGGTTGCCGTACATGCCGATCATGCCGACGCGGAGCGGATCGGCGGCGGGGAGGACGTCGAGAGCCATGATCGAGCTGACAACCGGCACCCGGCACCCCTGCGCGAAAGCCCGGAAGACCTCGAAGGCGCGGGCGGCCCGCACTCCCCCGCCGGCGAGGACGAGCGGCCGCTCGGCCCCGGCCAGGAGGTCCAGGGCCTCCTCGACCGCAGCGGCATCGGCCGGCTCGGGAGCGAGGAGCGGGGCCGCGACCTGCGGCTCGGCGTCGATCTCCGCCCCCTGGAGATCCATGGGCAGATCGATCAGCACCGGGCCGGGCCGGCCGCCCAGCAGCAGCGGCAGGGCCTGGGCCAGAATCGCCGGCACCTCTTCGCCGGAGCGCACCCGGATGGCGGCCTTGGTGATCCCCTCCGCCATGGCCACCGCGTCCACCTCCTGGAAGCCGAACTGGCGGACCGGCCGCTCGCCCTTCTGCAGATAGGTCTGCACCTGGCCGGTCAGGAAGAGGGTCGGCGAGGAGTCGTAGTGGCAGCTGGCGATCCCGGAGAGCAGGTTGATCGCCCCCGGTCCCACGGTGGCGAGGGCGACCGCCGGGGTGCCCCGGAGGCGGCTCGCGGCGTCCGCCGCGAAGGCCGCCCCCTGCTCGTGGTGCATCGTGATCGCCCGCATTCCCGGCGTGCGGTCGAGCGCGTCCAGGAGCGGGCTGATCATCCCCCCCGGCAGGTCGAAGACGAGGTCGATCCCCTGCAGCAAAAGCCAGCGCGCGACGTAGTCGCAGACCCTCACCCGGCCGGCTCCTCCCGCCAGAGCACCGGGCAGACCGCGGGGTCCCGGTAGTCCGGGTCGCCGTCGGCATCCCGGGTGACCAGGATGTCGTTGATGTGCTTCACCGGCTTGCCGTCCTCCCCCACCACGCGGCGGAAGCGGTTCGCCTCGTCCTGCACGTGGATGGCGAAGGCGAGGCGCGGGAGGGCCGAGGTGTTGGGATAGCTCGCGTGGATCGTCCGGCAGTGGTGAAAGCTCACCTGCCCCTTCTTCATCAGCAGGGGGACGACCTTCCTCTCGCCGGCCTTCCGGATCTGCGCCTCGATCGCCACCAGGTCCGAATTGTGAAAGGTTTTCAAGTGATCGTTGTCGGGCCAGCGATGGCTGCCGTCGAGCACCGCCAGCGGTCCCATCTCCGGGGAGAGGTCCTGGAAGGGAATCCAGGCGGTGAGCATAGCGTCCGAGGTGCAGGTCCGCCAGTAGGCGCGGTCG
>DASQPA010000236.1:0-14316 GCA_035644215.1 Thermoanaerobaculia bacterium | reverse complement strand
CGGCTTGGGCCGCCGCGAGATCGTCCGCGGCATCGAGGGCCCCGTCGAGGGTCCCGTCGAGGGTCAGGATGGCGGCGCCGTGCGCGGGAAGCGAGCGCAGGAGCGCCTCCTCGCCCACCACGGCCGACGGCGCGGCGTCTTCCAGGATGAAGCGCAGGCGCTCGGCGGGATAGCCGGGATCGAGCGGCAGGAAGGCGCCGCCCGACTGGAAGATGGCGAGGAGGCCGGCCGCGAGGTCGGGCGACCGCTCGGCACAGAGGCCGACGCGATCCCCCGGCCGCACGCCGAGCCGGCGGAGACGCCGCGCCAGATGCCCCACCCGCGCCGCCAGGGCCCCGTAGGTGATCGCTGCGGCGCCAGAGCGCACGGCGACGGCCGCCGGCGTCCGCGCCGCCTGGGCGGCGAAGAGGCCGACGACGGTCTCAGCCGCCGCGCAGGGCTCGAACGAGGATGTCCGGAACGAGCTGTCGCTCCACTCGACGAGGAGCTCTGCCCGCTCCGCCGCGGAGAGGAGCGGCAGGTCGGCGGCGCGCCGGCCTGGCTCGGCGGCGAGCCCGGCGAGCCGGCGCGCCAGATGGCCCGCCAGGCGGTCGATCGTCGTCGCGTCGAAGAGCTCGCGGCGGTACCGCAGGCGGAGGACTAAGCCCTCTCCCGCCACCTCCTCCGCTTCGATCTCCAGCTCGAGCTTGGCGAGGCCGCCCGCCTCGGGCAGCCGCGCCGGCGCGAGGCCGGGGAGCGCCAGCCGCTCGGCGGGGGCGTTCTGCAGGGCGAAGAGCGCCTGCACGAGCGGCGCGCGGCCGAGCTCGCGCTCCGGCGCCAGCGCCTCGACCAGCCGCTCGAAGGGCAGCTGCTGGTGGGCGAAGGCGCCGAGGCTCGCCTCCCGCGCCCGCGCCACCAGCTCGGCGCCGGTGGGCTCCCCCGCGAGGTCGGCGCGCAGCACCAGGGTGTTGACGAAGAGGCCGATCAGTCCCTCGACGTCCAGCCGCCCGCGGTTGGCGACCGGGGTGCCGAGGAGGAGGTCGTCCTGCCCGCAGTGGGCGCCCAAGAGCGACTCGACGCCGGCCAGGAGGACCATGAAGAGCGTCGCCCCGTGGTCGCGCGCGAGCGCCTGGAGGTCGGCCGCCAGGGCGGCCGGCAGGGTCAGCCGGCGGAGGCCGCCGCGGAGGTCGGGCGCGGCGGTTCGCGGCCGGTCGGTGGGCAGATCGAGGACGGCGGTCGCTCCCTCCAGGCGCTCGCGCCAGTAGGAGACCTGGCGCTCGAGCGCCGCGCCGGCGAGCTCGCGACGCTCGCGGGCGGCGTGGTCGGCGTACTGGAGCGGTAGCTCCGGCAGGGCATCGGCCAGGCTGGCGGGCTGGCCGTCGGACGGGTCACCAGGTTTGAGGGCGGTGCCGTAGAGCGCCGACAGCTCGCGGACGAAGATGGCGATCGACCAGCCGTCGGCCGCGATGTGATGGAAGGTCGCGAGGAGGACGTGCTCCTCGCGGGCGAGGCGGAGGAGCGCCGCGCGGAGCGGCGGCCCGGCCGCTAAGTCGAATGGGCGGAGCGCCTCGGCGGCGGCGAGCCGCGCCGCCTCGCCGGCGCGGCGGGCCGGGGCGAGCGGCGCCAGGTCGACGAGGCAAAGCCAGCCCACAGGACGGGCGGCGACGACGGCGAAGGGCTGGCCGTCGCGCTCGCCGTAGGACGTCCGCAGGATAGAGTGGCGCGCCGCGATCGCCGCCAGACTCGCGGCGAGGGCGGGGACGAAGAGGCGGCCGCGCAGCTCGACCGCGGCGGGCAGGTTGTAGAGCGCGCTCCCCGGCTCCAGGCGGTCGAGGAACCAGAGCCGCTCCTGGGCGAAGGAGAGCGGAGCCTCGCCGCCGCGGGGCTCCGATCGAATCGGCGGCTCGTCATCGCCGGCCCCATCGACCCCGGCGACCTCGTCGCGGGCGTGCGCCGCCCGCTCTACCGCGAGCGCCAGCGCCGCGACGGTCGGCGACTCGAAGAGGGCGCGGAGCGGCAGCTTAAGGCCGAGCTCGACGCGCACCCGCGCGAGCGCCCGCGCGGCGAGGAGCGAATGGCCGCCCAAGGCGAAGAAGCTGTCGTGGATGCTCACCGCCACGATCCCCAGCACCTCGCCGAAGATGCCGGCGAGGCGCGCCTCGAGCGGCGTCCGCGGCGGGACCGCGGACGCTCCGTCGCTCCACTCCGGCTCCGGCAGCCGCCGGCGGTCGAGCTTGCCGTTGGGGGCCCGCGGCAGCTCGGGGAGGAGGACGACGGCGGCGGGCACCAGGTGCTGCGGCAGGTGCAGGGCGAGATCCCGGCGGAGCGACTCGGCCGTCGCCGCGGAGCCCGGCTCCGCGGCGGGTGCCAAGACCGCGTAGGCGACGAGGCGCAGCTCGCCAGTGCCCGCCGGGCCCGCCGGGCGCGCCACCACCGCCGCGGCGCCGACGCCGGGAAGGGCTTCGAGCGCCGCCTCGACCTCGCCGGGCTCGACGCGGAAGCCGCGGATCTTCACCTGGTGGTCGACGCGGCCGAGGAACTCGAGCTCGCCGGCCGGCCGCCAGCGGGCGAGGTCGCCGACGCGATAGAGGCGCCGGCCGGGGGCGGCGGCGAAGGGATCGGGGAGGAAGCGCTCGGCGGTCAGCTCGGGCCGGCCGAGGTAGCCGCGCGAGACGCTGCGGCCACCGATCCATACCTCACCTGCGACGCCTACGGGCACCGGCGCGAGGCCCGGGCCGAGGAGGTGCACGCGGGTGCCGGCGATCGGCCGGCCGAGGGTGGGGACGGGCGCCTCAGCGCCGGCGGCGTTGGCGGCATCGGCGGCATCGGCGGCGAGCGGCGCCGCCCACCAGGTCGAGCAGGTGGTGACCTCCGACGGTCCATAGAGATTGAGCAGGCGCGTCGCCCGCGTCCGCCGCCGGATCGCCTCGGCGAGGCTCGGCGTCAAGGGCTCGCCCCCGAGGCTCACCGTCCGCACCGAGGCCGGCACCCGGCCGCCGCCCACCAGCTCGGCCATCGCCGAGGGGACGGTGGCGACGAGGGTCACGCGATCGGCGGCCGCCAGCTCGGGCAGCTCGAGGGGGCTCGCCGCGAGCACCACGGCGCCGCCGCTCGCGAGCGGCACGAAGATCTCGAAGATCGAGAAGTCGAAGCAGATCGAGGAGGCCGCGAGGACGCCCACCAGCTCCTCGGCGGAGAAGACGCTCCGCGCCCACTCGACGAAGACCACAGCCGTCGCGTGCTCGATGGCGACGCCCTTCGGGCGGCCGGTCGAGCCCGAGGTGTAGATGACGTAGGCGAGGTTGCCGGGGAGCGGCCCGCCGGCCGCCTCGCCTTTGGCGCCGCGGCGGGGCGGCGCGGCTTCGGCGGCTTCGGCGACGTCGGCCTCCTCGATCACGATCACCCGCAGGCCGTCCTCCGGCACGCGCGGCACGCGGCCATGGAGCGCCGCCTGGGTGAGGAGGACGGTCATGCCGCTGTCGGCGGCGATGAAGGCCAGGCGGTCGCGCGGATAGGCGGGATCTAAGGGGACGTAGGCGCCCCCCGCCGCGAGCACCGCGAGGAGGGCGACGATCATCGCCGGCGTGCGCTCGAGGCAGATCCCGACGCGCACCTCGGGGGCGACCCCCGCGGCGCGGAGGACCGCCGAGAGGCCGGCGACCCGGCGGGCGAGCTCGCGGTAGGTCAGCTCCTCGCCGGCGGCGACGAGCGCCGTCGCCTCCGGCGTGCGCGCCGCCTGGAGGGCGAACAGCTCGTGGAGGCAGACCGCCGACGCCGCCGACGCCGCCCCGCCCTCGCCGCCGCTCCAGGCGGCGAGCTGCGCCCGCTCGGAGGGCGAGAGGAGCGGCAGCTCCCACACCCGCGCCGCGGGATCCGCCGCCATGCCGTCTAAGAGCGCCGCGAAGTGCCCGAGGAGGCGCTCGGCGGTGGCGCCGTCGAAGAGGTCGGAGTTGAAGGTGAGCGCCGCGGCGAGGCCGGCCGGCTCGCCGCCCGCCGTTTCGCCCGGCAGGAGACTACAGGCGAGCGACAGGTCGAGCTGGGCGCCGCGCGGGGCGAGCGGCAGCGGCGCCAGGCGCAGGCCGCCAAGATCGAGCTCCAAATGCCCCAGCTCCAAGTGCCCCAGCTCCAAGGGCTCGCGGTCGAGGCTCCCGGTTCCTCCGGCAGCCCCTGAGGCGCCGAGCGCCAGCGCGGCGAGGCGCTCGCCGAGCGGCCCGCGGCCGCCCTGGAGCACCAGCATCGCCTGGAAGATCGGCGACCGCGAGGGATCACGCTCGGCCGCCGCCAGTCGCTCGGCGAGGAGCGGAAAGGGCAGCTCCTGGTGGGCGAAGGCGGCGAGCGCGGTCCGCCGCATGCGCGCCAGGACCTCTGCGGCGCTGGGATCGCCCGAGAGGTCGGCGGCCAAGACCACCGGATTGACGAAGTAGCCGACGGCGCCGGCGAGCTCGGCCGTGCCGCGCCCGGAGGTCGGGGTGCCGAAGAGCGGCTCGTCCTGCCCGCTCGTCCGCGCGAGGAGAGCGCCGAAGCCGGCCGCCAGGGTGACGAAGAGGGTGGCGGACTCGGCGCGGCCGAGCTCCCGCAGGCGGCGGGTGAGATCGGCCGGCAGGCGGGCCGTCCGCCAGGCGCCGCGGAAGCTCTGCGCCCGCCCGCGTGGGCGGTCGGTGGGGAGCTCGAGCACCTGCGGCTTGTCGGCCAGCGCGGCGCGCCAGAAGGCGAGGAGGCGCTGGGTCTCGGCGTCGGTTGCGCGATGCGCCGTGGCGCCGGGGGGCCGCGGCGCCGGCGGCAGCGGCGGCAGCGCGCCTTCGGCTCTCCCGGCGCCGCGGTACAGCCGGGCGAGCTCGCCCAAGAGCACCTCGACGGACCAGAAGTCGGCGGCGATGTGATGGACGGCGAGCCACAGCACGGGCTCTCGCCGGCCCCGCGCGACGAGGCCGGCGCGGAGGAGCGGCCCGGCGGCGAGGTCGAACGGCCGGTAGGCGCGATCGGCGAGGCGCCGCACCAGCTCCTCGTCGCTCCAGGCGGCGCCGTCCTCTTCCCGCCATTCGACGGCCGGTCCGGCGATCGGCCGCGGCGCCGGCTCGCCCGCCGACTCCGCGAAGACCGTCGAGAGCGCCGGATGGCGCGCCGCAAGAGTGTCGAGCGCGCGATGGAGAACCTCCCCGTCTATGTCGCCCACGACGCCCACGACGCGCGCCGCGCCGGCGAGCACGTAGGCGGCGCTTTCCGGCGCCAGGCGATCGAGCAGCCAGAGGGCGCGTTGGCCGGGCGAGACGGCCCCCGGCGCGCCGTCCTCGTATGTCTCACTCTCGCCGACAGCCGGAGCTTCGGCGAGGCGCCGCAGCACCTCGCCGGCGAGATCGGCCGGCGTGGCGCCCTCGAGTAGCCATGCCATGGGGAGGGCAACGCCGAGCTCCGTCTCGACCCCGTGGCAGAGCTCGATCGCCCGCAGCGAGTCGAGACCGCTCGCGGTCAACGGCCGGTCGGCCGCGAGCTGCCCGGAGGAGACGCCGAGGATGCGCGCCAGCCGCGAGCCGAGCAGGGTGGCGAGCGCCAGCCGCCGCGCCTCGACCGGCACCGCGAGGAGCCTCTCCCGCGCCGCGGGCAGGGCGGGCTCGGCCGCCTTCTCCCCCGCCGGCCGGCGCGCTCGGTCGTCGTCGGCTGGCTGCCGCTCTACCACGACATGGGCCTCATCGGCTGCGTCCTATAGAGGCAGCCCAGGAAGGCGGCGACGAACTCGAGGCCGGGGGGATAGAGGAGGAGGGCGCGCTCGCCGGCGGCGCCCTGCGCCTGGAGGTGGGCGGCGATCGTCCGCGCCCGGCGATCGAGGTCGGCGAAGGTGAGCGTCGCCGCCTCCTCGCCCGCCGCGTCGAGGAAGGTGTAGGCCCTCGCCTCCGGGCTCTCCGCGGCGCGGGCGCGGAGCACCTCGACGAAGGTGGGAAGCGCCATCCGAGAGCTTGCAGAGGGAGTCATTCAGCCGCGGCCCGAAGGGCCTGTAAGTCTCGAGAAATGTTCTGTTTAAAGAGCAATCGACGTCTCTCGCCTCGCTGAGAGCACAGTGTCCATAAAGGGGTCAAACGTGACAGCGGCAGCGGCAAGACCACGGGGCGTGGAAGACCGGGTCGAGAGAGAGACCGTAACGTTTGAGGTCGGAAGGTAGGAGCGAGAGCTGAGATCGGTTCTCCGTCGCCAAGAGACGGGGCCGAGGCCCGTGATTTGGGTCGCCGCCCAGTCTTGACGGACTGGGCCACAACGTGATTCTCTGTTGGGTGTGTATTGGGTGTAGCGTCCTCTAGACCGCGGCTTAGTGGCTATAAGTTCTTTGCAATCAATGGTATCCCCAACGGGATTCGAACCCGTGTTACCGCCTTGAAAGGGCGGTGTCCTAACCACTAGACGATGGGGACACGGCAGGAGAGCCCTCCTCTGGAGGTGCTCCGCGGTAGGGTACCACAGCGACGGGCCGGGCGTGAGAGAATCGCGCGCCATGACCCCGATCCCGAACCTCGCTCCCTCGGCTCTCCCGGTTGACGCGGCGGAAGGCGTCCAGCACCCTCTCGAACCTTCGGGGGCCGAGATGCGGCGGCTCGTCGAGGCGGCCCTGGCGCGGATCGTTTCGCATGTCGAGTCGCTCCCCTCGCAGCCCTCGCTCGCGGTCGAGGGGGCGGTCGAGCTCGCCCGCTCGCTCGCCGAGCCGCTGCCCGAGGTGGGAACTCCCCTGCCGGCCCTCCTCGACCTTCTCTTCGACCGCGCTATTCCGGCCTCGTTCAACGCCGCCGGGCCGGGCTATCTCGCCTACATCCCCGGTGGCGGGCTGTTCCATGCCGCGGTGGCTGACCTGATCGCCGATGCCGTCAACCGCTACACCGGGGTCTTCGCCGCCGCCCCCGCCCTCTCCCAGCTGGAGGCCAACGTCGTCGCCTGGCTGGCGGAGATCGTCGGCTATCCGCGGGAGGCCCGGGGATTCCTCACCAGCGGCGGGTCGCTCGCCAACTGGACCGCTCTGGTCACCGCCCGGCGCGAACGCCTGCCGGAGAACTTTCTCAGCGGCGTCCTCTACGCCTCGGGAGAGACCCACCACTCGGTGCAGAAGGCGGCCCTTCTCGCCGGCTTCCCGCCCGGAAACGTGCGCCGGCTGCCGACCGACGAGCGCTTCCGCATTCTTCCCCCCGCGCTCGAAGAGGCGATCGTGGCGGACCGCCGGCAGGGGCTCACCCCCTTCCTGGTGGTGGGGAACGCCGGCACCACCAACACCGGGGCGGTCGACCCGCTCGCCGAGTTGGCCGCGATCGCCCGCCGCCACGGGCTGTGGTTCCATGTCGACGCCGCCTACGGCGGCTTCTTCCTCCTCACCGAGGAGGGCCGGCGGGTGATGCGTGGCATCGAGCAGGCGGACTCGATCGTCCTCGATCCGCACAAGGGGCTCTTCCTCCCCTACGGCACCGGCGCCCTCCTGGTTCAAGACGGCGCCGCCCTGAAGCGCGCTCATACCGTTCCCGCCGACTACATGCCGCCGATCCAGGAGGACCCCGACCTCGTCGACTTCTGCGAGATCTCCCCCGAGCTGTCGAAGCCGTTCCGCGGCCTCCGGGTCTGGCTGCCGGTCAAGCTCCTGGGCATCGCTCCCTTCCGCGCCGCCCTGGAAGAGAAGCTGGCGCTCACCCGCTGGGCAACGGAGGCGCTGCGCGCCATTCCCGGCATCGAGATCCTCGCCGAGCCGCAGCTCTCGATCGTCGCCTTCCGCCTCCATCCTCCGGCCTGGAAGGATCTCCCGGCTGCCGAGCGCAACCGCCGGAACCGCGAGCTTCTCGACCGGATCAACGCCAGGAAGCGGGTCATGCTCACCGGCACTCTCCTCGGCGACTGTTTCGCCCTGCGCATCTGCGTCGTTTCCTTCCGCACCCACCAGGACCGCATGGAGGCCTGCCTGGCGGACATCCGGGCGGCCGTGCTGGAGATGACGGAGATGACGGGGATCGACGGCTGATCCGGTAGAATCGCGCGATGACGAGGAACGCACCGCGTGGAACGAGGCCGATCCTGGCCGTCCTGGCTCTCCTGCTCCCCAGCTTCGCCGCCGCCCAGACGGCGGGTTCGCCTCCCCCTCCGCCCGCCGCCGCCGCCCCGACCGCGCCGGCCCCGGCAACCGCCGCCGCGCCAGCGGTACCGGCGGCACCGGCCTTCCCGGCCGGCATCCAGCAGATCCGCCTCGGCACCGCCGTACGCGACCGGAGCGCCACCGGGGTGGCGCGTTGCATGATTCCGGAGCCGCTCCCCGCGCCGCAGCGCTTCGAGCCCGAGACGACGGAGATCGCCTATACGATCGAGGTCAATCCCCAGGTGCTCAAGGCGGTGACGGCGAAGGTCGTGGGCGATCTCGGGTGCGCCGAGCCCTGGACCCAGAGCTGCGTCGGCTTCACGGTCTGCGGCGGCGGCGTCTGCCAGAACCAGTTCGGCGCGACGGTCTCCTGCCCGGGCGGAAAACCGCTCAAGAAGGGGAGCTACAAGCTCGTCCTGACGGTCGGCACCCAGACGATCGAGCTGCCCTTCGCGATCCAGTAGGGGCGGCGGAGGGGGCTCCGCCTGCAACTCTCACTCGCGCTCGGCGTTCTTAAGAACGTTGACACGAGGAGATTGCAGGATGAGCGCGATCCTTTCCGACCTCCGTTTCGCCCTCCGTTCTCTCCGCACCCGCCCCGGCTTCGCCGTCGCCGCGGTGCTCACCCTGGCCCTGGGGATCGGCGCCAACAGCGCCATCTTCAGCCTGGTCGAGGCCCTGCTGCTCCGGCCGCTCCCCTACCGCGCCCCGGGGAGCCTGGTGTGGGCAACCAACTACATCCGCGACTTCAACGCCGAGATGTCCTCCGGCGCCGACTATCTCGACTGGCAGGAGCAGAGCCGCCAGCTCGCCCAGGTCGAGGCCTTCGACGACAACGAGAGCCTCACCCTGACCGGCCGGGAACAGCCCGAACGGCTGCGCGGCGCCCGGGTCTCGGCGGGGTTCCTCCCCCTGCTCGGCATCACGCCCGCGACCGGCCGCGGCTTCCGGCCCGAGGAGGCGAAGCTCAACGGCCCGCCGGCGGTCGTCCTCTCCGCCCGGCTCGCCGAGCGCCTCTTCGGCTCCATCGCCGGCAGCGCCGGCGTCCCCTCCGGGCAGCTGCTGCGGCTCGACGGCCGCGCCTATCCGGTGGTCGGGGTGCTGTCGCGCGATTTCGTGTTCCCGGGCCACCCCGACCTCGACTTCCTCCTTCCGCTCCAGCTCGACACCGCCCGCGAGCGCGCCCGCCGGCAGATGACGCTGGTCCGGGTGGTCGGCCGCCTGCGCCCCGGGGTCACCCTGGAGGCGGCACGCACCGAGCTTCAGGCCATCCGACAGCGCGCCGAATCGGCGGCCCTCGCCGCCGCGGCCACGGCGCCGGAGGGAGCCGCTCCCTCCCCGGGGGGGCCGGGACCAGGCCCCGGCCGGGGCGGCGGGATGCAGATCCGGGTTCAGGCCGGACCAGGCGGTGCCGGCGGGCCTGGGGGTCCGGGCGGACGCGGCGGTCGCGGCCCGCGGCCCTTCGACGCCGAGACCCGCCTCTCCCTCCTCCACACCCACCTGGTGGGCGAGGTCCGCCCCGCCCTCCTGCTCCTCGCCGGGGCGGTCGGTCTCGTGCTCCTCATCGCCTGCGCCAACGTCGCCCACCTGCTCCTCGCCCGCGCCGCGGCCCGGCGGCGGGAGATCGCCATCCGCGCCGCCCTGGGCGCCGGCCAGGGGAGGCTGGTCCGCCACCTGCTGACCGAGAGCGCCGTCTTAGGGTTGGCCGGCGGCGCCGCCGGCCTCCTCCTCGCCCTCTGGGGAGCGCGGCTCCTCGTCGCCTTGACCCCGGCCGACCTCGCCGGGGCGCTCCTGCCGCAGGTCGCGGTGGGTCTGGACGGCCCGGTGCTCCTCTTCACCTTCCTGCTGTCGCTCGCGACCAGCCTCCTCTTCGGCCTCGCCCCGGCGGTGACCGCGGCCCGGGTCGACCTCCGCGAGCCGCTCCAGGCGACGGCGAAGAGCGGGTTGGGAAGGGGGCGCGGGTTGCTGGTCGCGGCCGAGGTGGCGCTCGCCGCGGTGCTCCTCGTCGGCGCCGGGCTCCTCCTGCGGAGCTTCGCCCGCCTCCAGGCGGTCGATCCCGGTTTCCGCCCGGAACGGGTGCTGACCCTGGCGCTCGACCTCTCGGCCTCGGGCCGCTATGAGAAGCCGGCAGCCCAGACCGCCTTCCTTTCCGAGCTGGCGCAGCGGGTCGCGGCCCTCCCCGGGGTGCGCTCGGCCGCCTTCGGCGACTCGCTGCCGCTCGCCCGGGTGCTGCGGATGATGCGCGGCCTGGCGGTCGAGAACAAGCCGCCGCAGGACCCCCGCGAGCAGCCGGAGGTGATGCTCTCCGCGGTCTCCCCCGCCTACTTCCAGACCTTGGGCATCGGCCTCGTGCGCGGCCGCGCCTTCGACGGCCGGGACCTCCCCTCCGCCCTGCCGGTCGCGGTGGTCAACCGGACCCTCGCCCACGCCTTCTGGGGCGACGTCGACCCGATCGGCAAGCGTCTCCGCTTCGGCCCGCCGGGCACCCCGTGGACGACGGTGGTCGGCGAGGTCGTCGACGTCCACCGGCAGGACCTGGCGACCGCTCCCAAGGCCGAGCTCTATCTCCCCTTCCTCCAGCGGCCGGGTCCCTTCGGCTTCCTCGCCCTGCGCACCCGGGGCGACCCCGCCACCCTGACCGCCGCGGTGCGGCGCGAGCTGCGCGCGCTCGATCCTTCCCTGCCAGCCTTCGACGTCTCGACCCTGGAGGAGCGGCTCGCCGCCACGGTCGCCGCCCGCCGCTTCGGCCTCCTCCTCCTGGGCGCCTTCGCCGCCCTGGCCCTGGGGCTCGCCGCGGTGGGCCTCTCCGGCGTCATCGCCTACGCGGTCGCCGAGCAGACGCGGGAGATCGGCATCCGCATGGCCCTGGGAGCCGACCGCCGCAACGTGCTGTCGATGGTCGTCGGCAAGGGCCTCGCCATGGCCGCCGTTGGGGTCGCCCTCGGCCTCCCCGTGGCCTTCGGCCTGTCGCGATTCTTGAAGAGCGCCCTCTACGACATCGCCCCCAGCGATCCGCTGACCTATCTCGCCATCCCGCTGGTCCTCCTCTCCGCCGCCCTCCTCGCCGCCTACGTCCCGGCGCGGCGGGCGACGCGGGTCGAGCCGGTGGTGGCGCTGCGGCAGGAGTGAACCGGGAACCGCCGGGCCGTCATCGCGACGCTCCTCTACATGGACACCGAGCTGATCTCGCTGCCGCTCCCCGACACCCATTAGCCGCCGCCGCCGATCGATCCACGGGCGCAGACCGCCGTCATCACCGTCTCCGGCTTCTCGGGTTTCGGCCTGCACGAGCTGCTGTCGATCAACCAGCTCTTCCCGCGCCACTTCCAGAACTTCGTCTTCCTCTCGGTCGCGGTGGTCGACTCGGGCAACTTCAAGGGCAGCTCGGCGGTCGAGTCGCTCGAGGTGGAGACGCGGGGGAACCTCGAGCAGTACGTCCACTGGTGCCGTCGCCACGGCCTGCGGGCGGACTACCGGCTGTCGGTCGGGACCGAGGCGGTGGGCGCCATCGAGCAGCTCTGCCGCGAGGTGGCGACCGAGTTTCCGCGCGCCGTCTTCTTCTTCGGCAAGCTGATCTTCCAGGAGGAGCGCTGGTACCACAAGCTCCTCCACAACGAGACCGGCTACGCCCTCCAGCGCCGGCTGCAGTTCCACGGCATCCCGACGATCGTGCTGCCGATCCGGGTGCTGTAGGGGCGGGAACGGCGCGACGATTCCCGTAGAGACGCCCCAGGCGCTATCGAAATCCTTGCCGTTACCGCGCCGTCGGGGCGTCTCCCAACGCTATCGATACCTCAGGCGTCTGAAGACTGCGGAGACGCCCCGACGGAAGTGGTTCCGGGGAGGCTCCGGACGGCGGCTGGGGGCGTCTCTACGAAGACCCGTGAGGTAGGGGGCCGATTTTTTCACAGCCTCTGAGGATACGCGTGGGGCCGCAGCAGCTCCAGCCGGATCTTCATCCGGCGACGCGGAGACCGAGCAGGGTGCGCTCGGTGATCTCCAGTTCTTCGCGATCGCTGTGAACTACGTACAGCTCCCGCAGCGGCGCGTCGCGGTGGAGTCTCAAGTACGCACGGAGAGCCGTTTCACCATCGGAGAACGCGTCGACGACAGCCAATTCGTCCAACTGCCGTTTTCCCGATTGCGAATGGGCCAGCAGGGCCTCGACCAGGAGCCACTGGTGAGGATAATGCTGGCGGATGTCCGTCCAAATCATGCCGGGCCTCCGGGTAGACCATCGCTGGACGTTCTACCCGAGCTCGCGCAACCGCTTCTTCGCCCGGCCCACCCAGGGGCGGACGCTGCCGCGCAGGTAGCGCGGGACGTACTGGGCGTCGTCGACCAGGCGCTCCAGGGTGGCCTTGGCCGCGGCCGGGTCGCCGGTTTCGGCCTGGAGCCGGGCGAGCTCCCAGAGAAAAGGCGGCTGGACGTGCCGGCCGGTCAGCTCTTTGAGAGTGGCGAGAGCGGCGCTCTTGTCGCCGCTCTGGTCCTCGGCCTGAGCGAGAGTCAAGAGCCCTTCCCCGTTCTCGACGAAGCGGTTCCTGGCGAGCCCCTTCTGTAGCTCGGGGACGGCCTCCTTCGGTCGGCCGGCGGCGAAGAGGCTCCGCCCCAGCTCGTAGCGCGCCTCCGCGCTCTCGCCGTCGCGCTCGACCGCCGTTCCCGCCGCGGCCAGGGCCTCCGCGGCCTTCCCCCGGCGGCGCAGGAGAGCGGCGTACTCGGTCCAGGCGTTCGCGGTGTCGAGCCGGCGGACGTTGCTCGCCGCCTCCTCCAGCTCCCGTCCGGAGACCGGGCGCAGGGTGGAGACGAAGCGCGGCATCCCCTGCATCCCGCCCAGGGCATACTCGGCGACGAAGTAGATCAACGCCCCCAAGGTGGGGAAGATGAGGATGATCCACAGCCACTGGGTCCGGCCTCGGCGGACGGCATCGACCGCGGCCGCGGCCGTGAAGGCGAGACCCAGCACATACGAAACCTGCATGGCGCCCCTCCGGAGAACGCGGTGCTACGGTTGCAGCGGAAGGTTAGCACGCGGGAGGGGCGCGCAGGGTCCCGGCGGCGGCCGGCCACCGGCCGCCTCAACAGCCGTGCGTATAGTGGTCGATGAACGCGAAGAGGTCACCGGTGTCGCCGGTCACCACCCCATCGCCGTCGAGATCGGTCGAGGGGCTTCCCTGCACCCCCGACCAGTCGTTGATGAAGGCAGTGTAGTCCGCGGAGGTCACCACGCCGTCGCCGTTGTAGTCCGCGCTCGGCAGCGCGGAGCCGTAGGCGAAGATGAAAGCCGTGACGTCGGCCGCCCCGATCACGCCGTTCTGGTCGAAATCCACCTTGGGCAGCAGATACCAGATCCGCAGGAAGGCATTGACGTCTTCCGGGGTGACCTGGCCGCTGCCGTTGTAGTCTGCGGGGCAGGGGTCGGCCGCCGCCGGCAGGCTCCCGAAGGCGAGCCCGGCGAGGAGGGTCAACAGCACGACTCGGGCAGAGAACGAAACTATCTTCTTCATGAGATCTCCCTTCAGATCGACAGAGATCTACATTCTAAAGAAATACGGCAATAATCGCAATCCTTCCTCCATCCGCCCTCTGAAGAGGACAACCGGACACGGCAAACCACCCGCGAGCCGGTCAAAATGGCAGCAAGGCGGCTCTGAACCTCCCCGAGGCCCCCTCGAATGAGCCGAAAAGCCCTCCAAACTCAAAAAAAGTCACCCGAAACTCATTTCGGGTCACCCGAAATGCATTTCGAGCCGCTCGAAATCAATTTCTCTCCCTGCGAAATCTAAATCACGAGCCTCGAAACTCAATTCGAGCGGCTCGAAATTCAAAAAAAGCCGCCCGAAATACAATTCGAGCCACCCGAAATGCATTTCGAGCCACTTGAATTGAATTTGGAGCCGTTTTGCGGCTCGCTACAGGGATTCCGCCAGGGTTCGGAGGGACCGGCGTGGCCGCCAGAGGGGCCGCCACGCCATTTCCAGTCGCTTGGAGCCTATCTCCAGTCGCTTCAGGCCGCCGCCGGGGCCACCACCACGGCCGTGCCGTAGCAGAGCACCTCGGTCACCCCCTCCATCACCTCGTTGGCATCATAGCGGATGCCGATGACGGCGTTGGCGCCGATCGCTTCGGCGTGCTGGAGCATGAGCTGAAAGGCTTCCTGGCGGGTCTTCTCGCAGAGCTCGGTGAAGAGGGAGATGTTGCCGCCCACCAGGGTCTGGAGGGAGGCGCCCAGGGTGCCGAAGATGGAG
>DASQPA010000235.1:0-29994 GCA_035644215.1 Thermoanaerobaculia bacterium | reverse complement strand
ATCCGCGCGAACGGCTGGATTTCATGCTGGACGACGCCGGGATCTCGGCTCTCGTCCTGGCACCGGGATCTCCGCTGTCGTCCGGCGCGATCCCGAGTCTCACCGTCGACTCCGGCGGCCACCTCCAAGGGGTCCGTGGCGAGCCCGCTCTGCCGGCCACCGATCCGCTCTCGACCGCCGGCCTCGACAGCCTGGCCTATGTCATGTACACCTCGGGCTCCACCGGCCTGCCCAAGGGGGTGGAGGTACCCCACGCCGGGGTGCTGCGCCTGCTCTGGCGCGCCGACTACGCCACCCTGGACGGCCGTCAGACCCTGCTGCAGGCGGCGCCGATGTCCTTCGACGCCTCGACCTTCGAGGTCTGGGGTGCCCTCCTCTTCGGCGGGCGTTGCGTGCTGATGCCGCACAAGATCCCCACCGGTGAGAGCCTGCGCGCCGTGATCGGCAGGCACGGCATCGACACCCTGTTTCTCACCACGGCACTGTTCAACGCCGTCGTCGACGAGGGTCCCGAGGCCCTCCGCGGTGTCAGCCAACTCCTCTTCGGCGGCGAGGCCGTGTCGCTCCCTCACGTCCGCCGGTACCGGCAGGACCTTCCGCACACCGCGCTCCTCCACTGCTACGGACCGACCGAGAGCACCACGTTCACCTGCTTCCAGCCGGTCCCCTCAGCGCTCGGCGCGGCGACCTCGCTGCCGATCGGCCGGCCCATCGTCAACACCCGGATGTACGTGCTCGATCGCCATCTGGAGCTGGTGGGACTGGGCGTCGTCGGCGAGCTCTATATCGGTGGCCGGGGATTGGCGCGCGGCTACCTGCGCCGGCCGTCGCTCACCGCCGACCATTTCCTCCCCGATCCCTTCAGCCACCAAGCCGGAGCGCGGCTCTATCGCACCGGCGACCTGGTCCGCTGGCGGTTCCCCAACGCCGTCGAGTTCGTCGGGCGCCGCGATCAGCAGGTCAAGGTGCGCGGCCATCGCATCGAGCTGCCCGAGATCGAAATCCGGCTGCGGAGCCATGCGGCGGTCGCCGACGCCGTCGTGCTGGTGCGCGAGGATCAGCCCGGCCAGAAGGTTCTCGTCGCCTATCTGACCGCGAAAGGCGGCACGGCGCCGGCGACCGACGAGCTGCTCGCCTTCCTGCTCGCGAAGCTCCCGGACTACATGGTGCCGCGGACGTTCGTCACGCTGCCGGCGATGCCGCTCACCACGAGCGGCAAGATCGACCGCCAGGCGTTGCGGGCCGCGGAGCCCACCCTGGATGCGGCGGGCGCCTACACGGCCCCGGCCACGCCGACGGAGGAGACGGTTGCCGGCATCTGGTCGATCGTTCTCGATCGCGAGCGGATCAGCCGCAACGACGACTTCTTTGCCCTGGGCGGGCACTCCCTCCTGGCGACGCAGGTCGTCCTCCGGCTGCGGCAGGCCTTCTCGATCGAGCTGCCCATCCACACGCTGTTCGAGAACCCGCAGCTGTCGAGCTTCGCCCTCTGCGTCGAGCAGGCCGCCGCCGAGGCGGTACAGAGCCCCGAGACCGTCCTGGAACGTGTCCCGCGCGACGGCGACCTGCCGCTGTCGTTCGCCCAGCGGCGGCTCTGGTTCCTCGACCAGCTGGAGCCGGGAAGCCCGGTCTATACCATTCCGGCGGCGGTGCGGCTTGCCGGCCGGCTCGACACCGAGTCGCTGGCCCGCAGCCTCGACGAGATCGTGCGCCGCCACGAAGTCCTCCGCACCCGCTTCCCGGCGGTCGGTGGCGAGCCGGTGCAGCGCATCGTACCGGAGGCGAGCTTTCCGCTCGAGCGGGTCGACCTCACGCCGCTCCCGGAGGATCGGCGCGACGCCGTAGCGATGCAGCGGGCGGAGACCGCCGCCCGGCAGCCCTTCGACCTTGCCACCGGGCCGCTCCTCCGCGGCCTGCTGCTGCAGCTCCGGGACGAGGACCACGTGCTCGTCGTGGCGATGTCTCACGTCGTCGCGGACGGTTGGTCGATCGGCGTCCTGACGCGCGAGCTCGGCGCGCTCTACGACGCCTTCTCGCGCGGCCTGCCCTCACCTCTCCCCGAGCTCCCGATCCAGTACGCGGACTTCGCCCACTGGCAGCGCCAGCGGTTGAACGGAGAGGTGCTGGAAGAGCAGCTTCTGTACTGGCGGGAGCGCCTGCGCGGCGCGCCGGAACGGCTGGACCTGCCGAGCGACCGGCCGCGGCCCCCGCTGCCGAGCTTCGCCGGAGCGTCGGCGCTCTTCTCCTGGGCGCCGGAGCTGTCGGCGGCCCTGCACCGGCTCGGCGCCGACCAGGACGCCACCGCGTTCATGACGCTCCTCGCCGCCTTCCAGATCCTGCTCTACCGGCAGAGCGGTCAGGCCGATCTCTCGGTCGGCACACCCGTCGCCAACCGGACCCTCGTCGAGTCCGAGGCGCTGATCGGCTTCTTCGTCAATACCCTGGTCCTGCGCGTGCAGCTCGACGACCAGCCCACCTTCCGTCAGCTGCTGCGCCGGGTACGCGAGGTGGCGCTCTCCGCCTACGCCCACCAGGACGTGCCCTTCGAGATGGTGGTCGAAGCGCTGCGACCGCAACGGGCGACCGGCTCCTCGCCGCTCTTCCAGGTGCTCTTCAACTTCGGCAACACTCCCGGCGAAGACCTGCGACTGCCCGGCCTCACCCTCCACCTGTTGGACACCGAGCTCGGCACCAGCAAGCGCGACCTGACCCTGAGCGCAACCGACACCGGGGAGCGCCTGCAGGGCGCCCTCACCTACAGCTCGGACCTCTTCGACCCTGCCACCATCCGACGGCTGGTCGAGCAGCTCGAAACCCTGCTCGCCAGTGTCGTCGCCCACCCGGAGGCACGGGTGAGCGAGCTTGAGATCCTGAGCGAGGCGGCCCGCCACCAGCTGCTCTGGGGATGGAACGATACCGCGCCCGAGCCGCCGCCCGAAGCCGGCGGGGTCCATGTCCTTTTCGAGCGGCAGGCCGATCGCACGCTGGCCAACCTCGCGCTGGTCGGCGAAGGCGGGCAGCTGACTTTCGCCGAGTTGGAGACTCGCGCCAATCAGCTGGCCCATCTGCTGCGCCGGCGGGGCGTCGGCCCTGAGGTCCTGGTGGCGCTCTACCTGGAACGCTCGGAGGAGACGGTCGTCGCCCTGCTGGCGGTGTTGAAGGCCGGCGGCGCCTATCTGCCGCTCGATCCGGGAGAGCCACGCCAGAGCCTCGCCTTCATCCTCGGGGACGCCCGGCCGCAGCTCCTGGTGACCCGGGCGACGCTCTCCGCCGGGCTGCCGGCGGAGTGCCCGGGGACGGTTCTGCTCGATACCGACGGGCCGGCGATCGCGCGGGAGAGCGGCGCCCGGCCCTCCAGCCGCACCGTGCCCGACCACCTGCTCTACGTGATCTACACCTCCGGTTCCACCGGCCGGCCGAAGGGGGTGCTGATCGCTCACCGCCAGATGCTCAACTACGTCGCGTGCCTCAACCGGCGGCTGGACCTGCCGCCGGGCACCGGCTACGCCATGGTGTCGACGTTCGCCGCCGACCTCGGCTGCACCATGCTCTATCCCGCGTTGACGAGCGGCGGCTGCCTGCACGTCCTGCCTCAAAACCGGGCAGCCGATCCCGTCGCCTTTGCCGAGTACCTCGAGCGCCACACGATCGACGCGCTCAAGATCGTCCCCAGCCACCTGGCGGCGCTCCTGGCGTCCTCACGTCCGGAAGCCGTCCTGCCACGCCGGCTCCTGGTGCTGGGCGGCGAGGCTTCCCGCTGGGAATGGATCGAGAAGATCGAGGCGCTCGCTCCGCGTTGCGTCGTGCTCAACCACTATGGTCCCACGGAGACGACGGTCGGAGTGATGGCCCTGCGGCTCACCCGTGCCGCGGGGCGCCGCGGTCCGGTGCCGCTGGGCCAGCCGCTCGCCGGCACCCAGGTCTACGTGCTCGACCGTCACCTGCGGCCGGTCCCGTTCGGCGTCGCCGGACAGATCCACGTCGGCGGCGTCGCCCTCGGGCGCGGCTACCTCGATCGGCCCGACCTCACGGCGGAGCGGTTCATCCCCGACCCGTTCCGCCGCACGCCGGGAGGACGCCTGTACACGACCGGGGACCTGGCGCGCCACCTGCCCGACGATACCCTGGAATTCCTCGGCCGGGCCGATCACCAGATCAAGCTGCGCGGCTTTCGGATCGAGCTCGGAGAGATCGAGTCGGTGCTCCGCGCGCACCCGGGAGTACGGGAGGCGGTCGTCGCCCTCCGCGAGGAGGCGGAAGGCGACCGGCGGCTCGTGGCCTATCTCGTCTCCGGTTCCACCGGCGAGCCGGTTCCCGCGGCGAGCGAGCTCCGCGCGCGGCTCCGCGAGCGGCTCCCCGAGCACATGGTGCCCGCCGCCTTCGTGGCGCTTCCGGAGCTGCCGCTCACGCCCAACGGCAAGGTGGATCGCCGCGCCCTGCCGGCTCCCGAGGGGACGCCGGCCGCGCCGGACCAGGCCAGGGTTCCTCCGCGGGACGTTCTGGAGCTGCAGCTGGTCCAGACCTGGCAGGACCTGCTCGGCGTCCAGCCGATCGGGATCCACGACAACTTCTTCGATCTCGGGGGCCACTCGCTGCTGATGGTGACCCTGATCGCACGGCTGCGATCGACTTTCGGCAAGGTGCCGCCGCTCGCCGCCCTGCTCCAGCAGCCGACGGTGGCGGAGCTTGCCGCTCTGCTCCGCCGGAAGGGAGGCGCGGCCGAGGGAGCGCTGGTGAGGATGCAGCCACGCGGCACCCGGAAGCCCTTCTTCTGCGTCCACCCGGCCGGCGGCACGGTGCTGAGCTATCTCGAGCTGGCGCGCCAGATGGGCCCGGAACAGCCGTTCTATGCCCTGCAGTCGAACGGAGGAGAAAACGGTCACGGTGTCGAGGAGCTGGCGCGCCGCTATCTGGCCGAGGTCCTCGCCGCTCAGCCGGAGGGCCCCTACTCCCTGGGCGGCCACTCCTTTGGCGGGGTGGTGGCCTACGAGATGGCACGGCAGCTCGAAGCCCAGGGACGCACGGTCGCCCTCCTGGCGCTCTTCGACGCGGCCCCCGCGAGCCCGGACGAAAGGAGCCTGCGGGATCAGGATGGCCGCCTGATGGCGAGCTTCGCCCTGCACCTCGGCCTGCCGGTCGACGAAGAGCTGCTCGCCGCGCCGGAGCTCGCCGAGCTCACGGCTGACGAGCAGCTCTCCGAGGTGCTGCGCCGAGCGAAACAGGCGGGGCTGGTCCCTTCCGACATGCGGCACGACGAGGCCCATCATCTCCTGACGCTCCTCAAGAGCCACGTCGCGGCACGCTTGCGGTACGTGCCCCAGCCCTACCCTGGGAGGGTTACGCTGTTCCGCGCCCAGGAGCAGCTCCTGGCGGCGGCAGCCGTCGACGGCCAGCCCGATCTTGCCCCGGCGGTCCAATCGATCGTCCGGCAGGTGGCGGATCCCGCCATGGGCTGGGGCGAGTTGGCGGCAGGAGGAGTCGAGGTGAACGAGCTGCCGGGTACTCACTATTCCATGTTGCGCCCACCCCATGTCACGACTCTCGCCGATAGGCTCAAAACCTGCCTCGAACGGAGCTCCCGGCCGGAGGGGTAGCCGGCCAGACCCGCACGTCGCTCACCCCACGGGCAAGGACGCGCGGCGCGACCGCGCCAGCCGCTCCTGCGCGGCGGCAAGCGTCGCCTGGGCTTTGCCGAAGCAGAAACGCATCAGGCGGGAGCCCGTGCCCGGCCCGGCGTAGAAGGCGCTCCCCGGAATGGCCGCGACGCCGACCCTGGAGATCAGGTGCTCGCCGAGCTCCACGTCGGTCTTGCAACCGAAGCTCCCGAGGTCGGTCATCAGGAAATACCCGCCCTGCGCCGGGTAGCAGCAAAACCCGCTCTCGGTGAGCGACTCGCGGAGCTGATCGCGGTGCCGCTCGAGGGTGGCCGAGAGGTCCCGGTAGTAGCTCGCCGGCAGGCGGAGGGCGGTGACCGCCGCGGCCTGCAGCGGCGCCGGCGCACAGTAGGTGGTGACGTCGTGCACCGTGCGGACGGCGGCGGTCAGCGCCGGCGGGGCGAGGACGTAGCCGATCCGCCAGCCGCTCACGCTGTAGGTCTTCGACAGGCTGTTCACCACCGCCGTGCGCTCGCGCATCCCGGGGATCTCGAGCATCGAACGATGCTCGCCGCCGTCGAAGACCAGATGCTCGTAGACCTCGTCGGAGAGGCACAGCACGTTCCAGCGCTGGCAGAGCCGGGCGACGCTTGAGAGCTCCTCTGGCGTGAGCACCTTGCCGGTCGGATTGTTCGGGCTGTTGAGGACGATGAGCTTGGTGTGGCGGTTGAAGGCGGCGTTGAGCTCGCGCTCGTCGAAGGTCCACTGGGGACGGTGCAGCCGGACGAAGCGCGGCCTCATGCCGAGGGCGAGCGCGAGCTGCAGGTAGTTCTCGTAGTACGGCTCGAAGAGGATCACCTCGTCGCCCGGGTTGGCCACCGCCAGCAGGACGTCGGTCATGCCCTCGGTGGCGCCGCAGGTCACCGTGATCTCGCTGGCCGGATCGAGCCCGACCCCGCGCTCTGCCGCCACCTTGGCGGCGATGGCCTGCCGCAGGGCCTCGTCCCCCCAGGCGTTGCTGTACTGGTTGACGCCGGCCAGGACGGCCTCCGCCGCGGCGCGCAGCACCGCCTCGGGCGGCGGGAGCTCGGGGGAGCCGAGCGCCAGGTCGACCGCGCCGCAGCTTCGGGCCAGGCGCGAGAGCTCCCCGATGACGGTGCCGCCGAAGCCCTCCCAGCGTGACGACAGGAGACTCTGGAGTGAGCGAACACCCGGCTCCGGCGGCAGGCTCAGGACCCGGGCTCCCCGACGAACAGGTCGTGCACCTCGCGGTCGTACCCGGTGCCGCGGTCCTCCCAGTCCCAGCCGCCGGCCACCGCCAGGTTGGCGCCTGAGACATAGGACGCGCCCTCGGAGAGCAGGAACGCCACCGCCTCCGCGACCTCCTCGGCGCGGCCGAGCCGCCCCATGGGAACCCGTTTGAGCATCCACTCCGCCTGTTCGGGCGGCAGGTGGCCGTTGTCGATCAGGCCGGGCGACACGCAGTTGACGGTGATGCCGTACGGCGCCTCCTCGGTCGCCAGGCTCCGGGTGAGGATCAGGATGCCGGTCTTGGCGATCGAGTAGGCGGCGAGGTTGGGCGCCCCGCGGACGAGATGACAGGGGCTCAACCCGATGTTGCAGAGGCTCCCCTTGCGACGCTGCCGCATGCCGGGCAGCACCGCGCGGCAGAGGTAGTAGGCGCTGCTCAGGTTGCTGTCGAGCACGTGGTGCCACTCGTCGTGGCGCATCGCCGCGAGCGGCTTCAGGACGAAGTCCCCGACGTTGTTGACCAGGAGATCGATCGGACCGAGCTCTCTCTCGACCGTCTCGACCAGCCGCGCGGCCTCCTCGCCGCGCTCCATGTCGGCCTGGACCGCGATCGCCCGGCGACCCAGGGCGCGGATCTCCCCCACCACCTCCGCGGCGGCGCCCTGGGCGCTGTGATAGTTCACCGCCACGTCGGCGCCGCGGCGGGCCAGCTCCACGGCGATCGTCCTCCCGATCCCCCGGGAGCTGCCCGTCACCAGAGCGACGTCCCCGCGCAGACGCATCGCCCGCCCCTCAACCGTGCTCGTGGTCGTGGTCGTGCTCGACCTCGACTTCGAGCTCCTGGTAGTAGTGGATCTCCCGCGGCCGGACGCAATACTTCGCGAAGAGCGGCGGCACGAGCCTGGCCTCGTTGGCGGTCAGGTCCTCGTGCAGCTCACGGCTGCGCCAGGGATAGAGCATGGTCACCGCGCTCGGGTTCGCCGTGCTCTGGAAGAAGCGGCCATGGCCGCACCATCCCGGATGGGCGTGCGCCGGTGGGCCGACCAGGTCGTCGTACTCCTGCATGATCTCGACGACGCGGTCCTCCAGGCCGGGTTTCAGATACCAGGTCTCCATCACCACTACCATCATGATCGTCTCCGTGAAGCGGGATCGTCACTCGCCCGCGAGCGGTTGCTCTTCGCTCCTGACGCGAGCGGTGAGAAATTCGGTGAGCAGAGAAGAGCCGTCGGGAATGAACCGCTGGCAGACGAGGCCATGGTTGTTGCGATTGCGCCTTATCGCCTCGCCGATCTGCCGCCAGGCCTCCGCCACGTCCACCGGCCACGGCTCGTCGCCTCCCCACCGGCCTTCCAGGGCGGCGCGCAGGCGTTTGAGCTCGGCGAGCAGCAGGTGATGCTCGTGGCTGAGCTGACCGGAGAACCCGGGGCTCAGGTACGGCGGCATCATCGTCGGCCGGACGACCTCCGCGTAGAGATCCGGCGAGAAACTGGCGGTGTAGACCATGTTCGCGGTCGAGGCGTCGAAAAGCCGCCGCAAGTCCGCCAGGGAGCGCGAAAGGAGCGGCCGATCGTCGAGCTCCAGGCCCTCCCGGCAGCGATCGAGCACGCTCAGCATGGCGACGAGCTGCAGGTGAAAGGCCTGATGCCCCAGGATCCAGCGCCCCACCGCGGCGAGCTCCAGATCCTCCTCCAGGCCCTCTCGTGGGCTCGACGTGGCCACGCTCAATCCCCTTCCTCCCGCAATACCTCCGAGACCTTGACCCAGTTCTCGAGGGTGACCCGCTGGATCAGCAGCATTCCCTCCAGGATCTGGCTCTTGTCCTGCCAGTCGAGATTCGACGCGGAGAGATCGGCGAGTTGAACTCCCAGGAGATCGAGGCAGGTGCGGGTCCACCGGACCAGGTCGGGGTTGTCGCGGGCGATCCTGAAGTAGCGATCATACTCGGCCTTCGTCGACTTCCCGTCCGCCGGGTCCGGCACCCTGGAACCCTCCGGAATCGAGAGCTTCGCGACGAGGTTCTCCAGAGCTACTGCTTTCTGATCTTCCTTCGACATGAAGGCAGCCCCCCCCGAGGCTACTCATAACGCAAGGCCGCCATGGGATCGACCCGCATCGCCCGCCGTGCCGGGATGACGGTGGCGAGGAGAGCGACGGCAATGAGTGCCACGGGAACCCCCAGGAAGACCAGGGGGTCGTTGGCGCCGATCCCGTAGAGAAGCGAGGTCAGGAGCCGGCTGCCGGCCAGCGCGCAGCCGATCCCCACCGCCAGGCCGATCCCCACCAGCACCATCCCCTCGCGAAGGACCAGCTGCAGGATCTGCCCGCGATGCGCGCCGATCGCCATCCTGACGCCTACTTCCCGAGTGCGTTTGGAGACCGAATAGGAGACAACGCCATACAGACCGACGGCAGCGAGGAGCAGTCCCAGCAGCCCGAAGGCGGCCAGCAGCCAGGCGCCCATGCGCGCCGGGAACAGCATGATCCCCAGATGCTGCGACATCGTCTTGCTGTCGAAGACCGGCAGCGTGGAATCCATCGCCTCGAGCTCCCGCCGCACCGCCCGGAGGGTCTGCGGCTCGTCGACGTCGGTGGCGACGACCAGCGTCATCGCCGGCGAGTAGTCCTGGAGATAGGAACGGTAGAGGAAGGGCCGCGGCTCTTCCCCCAGGGAACGGTATTTGCCGTCGTGGGCGACCCCCACGACCTCGGTCCAGGCCCCGTCCTTGCCGATCTTCAGACGCTTGCCGAGCGGCGAGGCACCCGGCCAGAAGAGGTGGGCCGCGGTCGCGTTGACGATGGCGACGTTGCCGGCGGTCGGGTCGTCGTGCTCGTTGAACGCCCGCCCCTCTACCAGCGGGATGCCCAGGGTCTCGAAGTAGCCGGGGCTCACCGCCACCAGGTCGATCTCGGGCTGCTTGTCGTCGCGCGGCGGCTGGCCCTCGACCTGCACCTTCTCGCTGACGATGCTGATCCCGAGCGGCAGGTGTCCGGTCACCGCCGCCCCCCGCACGCCCGGCAGGGCCCTCACCCGCTCGACCACCTGGCGGAGAAAGTTGCGCCCCTCCGCCGGGCCATACTTGCGGCCGAGCCCGAGGTTGAAGTCGACCACCGCCCCGCGGCGCAGGTTGAATCCGGGGTCGACCGACTGGGCATGGGCCAGGCTGCGCAGGAAGAGCGCGGCGCCGATCAAGAGCACCGTGGAGACGGCGACCTGCGCCACCACCAGCAGATTGCGCAGGCCGAGCTTGCGATAGTTCCGTCCCAGCGTCGCCGCGCCGTCCTTCAGGGTGGTGACGAGGTCGGGCCGGGAGGCCTGCAGGGCGGGCGCCAGGCCACAGATCACGCCGGTCGCGAGAGCCAGCGCCAGAGTGAAGAGCAGCACGCGGCCGTCCAGGCCGAGGTCGAGCGACACGGGCACCGGCAGCGGCGGATTGAAGTTGACCAGCAGGCGCGTCGCGGCGAGCGCGATGAGCAGGCCCAGGGCGCCGCTCAGCAGGGCCAGGAGCAGGCTCTCAGTCACCAGCTGGCGGATCAAGCGTCCGCGGCTCGCGCCCATGGCCAGCCGCAGGGTGATCTCCTGCCGCCGGTCGTTGGCCCGCGCCAGGAGGAGGTTGGCGATGTTCGAGCTGGCGATCAAAAGCACCATGGCGACGAGCGCCATCAGCATCCCGGCGGCGCCGACGAGCGCGCCGTCGACCGCGGGGTTGAACGTCACCTTCCGCCACGGCACCAGGGTGATCTTGCGGTCCTTGTTGGTCTCCGGATATTGCGCCGCCAGCTGCGCCCCCACCGCGCCGAGCTGGGCCTGGGCCTGGGCGAGCGAGACCCCCGGCCGGAGCCGGCCGACGAGGAAGAACGAGCGCCGGCCGCGGGCGTCGAGCGCCTTGTCCTCGGACAGCGCGTCGTTCATCTGGATGGGCAGCCAGAAGTCCGCCCGCAGGCCCGGAATCGTGCTCGGCAGGATGGCCGGCGTCACCCCGACGACGGTCAACTGCGTTCCATTGAGCGCGATGCTCTGGCCGAGGACCGACCGGTCGCCGCCGAACTGCTTCTGCCAGAAGCCGTACCCCAGCATGACCACCGGGTGGGCGCCGGGCGTCCGATCCTCCTCCGGCAGGAAGCTGCGGCCGAGGGCCGGACGGACGCCCAGGAGATCGAAGAAGTTGCCGGTCACCACCTCCCCGAAGAGCGGCTGGGTGCGCCCCTTGCTCTCGAAGGCGGCGATGAAGGCGCTGTGCGAGCCGAGGCCGGAGAGCACGTCACTCTGCTCCCGCAGGTCGCGGTAGTCGGGATACGACGACGGGGCATACCGCAGACCCTCGGAGCCGCTGGTATAAACGGCGACCAGCCGGTCCGGGTCGGTCGCCGGCACCCCGCGGAGCAGGACGGCGTTGACGATGCTGAAAATCGAGCTGTTGACGCCAACCCCCAGGGCCAGGGACACGACGGCCAGTACGGACAGCAATGGCTTGACAGCCATCTGCCGAAAAGCGAAGCGAAGATCTTGCATCACATCCATTCCGGCTCCTGTCCGACCTTTACCCTGGATGCTCTGGAAAACTAAACCAAGAACCACACCGACAGCTCAATCTCCCGCCGCGCTCGTGAGTACCTGGATGATTGTTGGATTATACTCCCTTCGTCAGAGATTTCGGCACAAAATCAGCGGTGTGCTTGGCGGGCGATCCTCGTCAGAGAGCAGGCGTGAGCCACGATGAAGAGATTTATTCTACGAGTGTTCAAGATCCTTTTGGCGCTTCTGATCGTCCTGCTTCTGGTCCTCCCGGTGTGGGGTTATTGGTTCGCCCGGCGGCCCTGGTCGCCGACCGCGGGCAGGATCGTGGTCCACGGTCTCGCCGCGCCGGTCGAGATGATCCGCGATCGTCTCGGCATACCGCATCTCTACGCCCGGAACGAGACCGACCTGTTCTTCGCCCAGGGCTATGCCCACGCCCAGGACCGCCTGTGGCAGATGCACTTCAACCGCATGATCGCCGACGGCACCTTCGCCGCCAGCTTCGGCCGCCGGGCGCTCCCCGCCGACCGGATCATCCGCACCCTCGGCCTGCGCCGCGCGGCGGAGCGGGCCTGGGGCACCCTGGACCCGGAGACCCGGGGCTTCCTCACCGCGTACAGCGCGGGCGTCAACGCCTACCTCGCCACCCACCGCGACCGCCTGCCGATCGAATTCAGTCTGCTGCGCATCGATCCCGCGGCGTGGTCGCCGGTCGACAGCCTGTGCGCGATCAAGCTGATGAGCCTCAACCTGAGTGAGAACATGGACCGGGAGATGATGCGCCTCCGGTTCCTGAAGCTCCTCGGCAAGGACGGCCCCGACGCGGCCCAGCGGCTCCTCCCGCCCTACCCCGCCGACGGCCCGGTGATCGTCCCCTCCTCCGGCGCCGTCGCCGCGAAGAGCGCGCGCCTCGGGTCCGGCGGGATCGGCGGGATTGGCGGCAGTGTCCTGGCGCGCTGGCTCGAACAGAGCGACCCGGTCCGGGGGAGCAACGCCTGGGTGGTCGCCGGCAGCCACACCCGGAGCGGCAAGCCCCTGCTCGCCAACGACACCCACCTGGGCCTGGCGATGCCCTCGGTCTGGTACGAAAACGGGCTTCACGGCGGGCGTTTCGACGTCGTCGGATTCTCCCTTCCAGGGGTCCCGGCGGTGGTCCTCGGTCACAACGGCCGGATCGCCTGGGGGATCACCAACCTGTTCACCGATACCCAGGACCTCTTCAGCGAAGTCTTGGACGACGCGAAAAACCCCACCCGGTATCGGTTTCAGGACGGGTGGCGCGACTTGGCGCAGGTCCGCGAGACGATCGCGGTCAAGGGCGGCAGGCCGGAGACGCTGGTGGTCCGGCTCACCGGCCACGGCCCGATCCTGAACGACGCCTTTCCCGAGGAGCTCGCCGGCCAGCCGCCGATGGCGCTCGCCTGGACCGCTCTCCAGGGGGCGGGCGTCGCTCCGGCGCTCTTCCGGCTGAACCTGGCCTCCGACTGGCCGCGGTTCCGCGACGCCTTGCGGCCGTGGGATTCGCCGAGCCTGGGCTTCGTCTACGCCGACGTGAGCGGCAACATCGGGTTCCAGGCCGCGGGCCGGCAGCCGATCCGCGTCCCCGGCGACGACGGAACGGTCCCGGTCGTAGGCGCCGACGGCCGCTCGGAGTGGCAGGGCATCATCCCGTTCGACGCGCTCCCCCGGTCGTTCAACCCGGAGTCCGGTTTCCTCGTCAGCGCCAACAACAAGGTCGCCGCGGACGACTACCCCTACCTGCTGACCCACGACTGGGCGGATCCCGGCCGCGCCCGCCGGATCGGCGACCTGCTGGCCGCCAAGCCGCGCCTCGACCGTGCGGACATGGAGCGCATCCAGGCCGATACCTACAGCCTCGACGCGGCGGCCCTGCGCCCCTACCTGCTCAGTGTGAAGCCGGGCAACGACCTGGAGAAGCAGGCGCTCGCCGAGGTCGCGCGCTGGGATCTCCGCTATGCGCCCGACCGGATCGGCGCCACCGTCTACCACGTCTGGCAATGGCTCCTGCTCCAGGACATGGTCGGCGACGAGCTGGGGGAAAAGCTGATGCGGGATTTCCGCCACTTCCCCTTCCAGCAGCGGTTCATCACCCCCGAGCTCCTGGCCTGGAACGCCAATCCCTGGTTCGACGATCGGAAGACGCCTCAGGTCGAGACGCGCCAGGACCTCCTGCAGCACAGCCTGACCCATGCGGTCGCCTGGCTCGTCGAGCACCAGGGGAAGGACCCGGCGCGGTGGACCTGGGGGCGGCTGCACCGCGCACCGTTCGGCCACCTCCCGCTGGGCCAGGCGGGGGTCGCGCCGCTCGACTGGATTTTCAATCCCCAACCGGTCCCCGCCGCCGGCGGCCCCTTCACCGTCAATGCCGCGACGCCGAGCTCCACCCAGCCGTTCAGGGTGCTCGCCGGCACCTCCCAGCGTTTCATCGCCGACCTCGCCGACCTCGGCCGGTCGCTGGCGGTCAACAGCACCGGGCAGAGCGGCCAGGCGTTCCATGCCCACCGCGACGATCAGATCGCCCTCTGGCAAAGGGTCGCCTACCACCCCGTCTTTTTCGATCGGAAGCGCCTCGAAGCCGCGAGCGAGGGAGTGTTGACGCTCACCCCGCGCTGAGGCGTCGAGGACGCACCCGCGAGCGGCGGCAGCGGGGACCTCCCTTCTGCGCGACGCCAAAATCCCTCTACGTCCGCGGAAAAACTCTCCGGACACAAGTCCGCTGCCTCCGGCTCGACTTCCGACCTCTCCGGGTCGACTTCCGATGTCTCCGGGTCGACTTTCCGTCCCTCCGGGTCGACTTCCCCTCTCTGGAAAGTCACTTCCGTGGTCTCCGGGAGGACTTCTCCAGCCTGCGGCTCGACTTCCCATGCATGGAAAGTTACTTTCCATGCCTCCGGGAAGACTTTCCAGGCATCCGGAAGCTTCCGGAGAGCGTCTGGAAGCTCCCGGAGAGTTTTTGGAAGGACCCGGAGAGTTTTTGGAAGCTCCCGGAGAGTTTTGGGAAGTGCCCGGAGAGCTTTGGGAAGTGCCCGGAGAGCGTCCGAAAGGTCCCGGAGGCGCTCCGGGAGCGTCCGGAGAAGCTCCGGAGGTGTCCGGCGAGGTTTCGGAAGCGTCCGGAGAAGCTCCGGAAGTGTCCGGAGAGGGCCCGCAAGCTCTCGGAGGCCTTCCGGACGCCTCCGGTCGCCCTCTGCTAAGCTCTCCCGCGGTCAGCCATGCGAGACCTCACCCTACCGGGAGGCGGGCCGCCTTCGGTCCCCCTGACGCTCCACCAGAAACGCAGCTTCTGGGCGGCCTGGGCCGGCTGGGCCTTGGACGGCATGGATTCGTTCATCTACGCGCTGGTGCTGGTGCCGGCGATGCGCGAGCTCCTGCCGCGTTCCGGGAAGGCCGCCACGGTCGGCAACCTGGGGACCTTCGGCGGCCTGCTCTTCGCCGTCTTCCTCGTCGGCTGGGGCTGCGCCTTCCTCTGGGGACCGATCGCCGACCGCTTCGGCCGCGTGCGCACGCTGTCGCTCACCATCCTCTGCTACTCGCTCTTCACCTTCCTCGGCTGCGTCGCCCAGCAGGTCTGGCAGCTCGGGCTCTTCCGCTTCCTCGCCGGCCTGGGGATCGGCGGCGAATGGACGCTCGGCGGCATCCTGGTGGCCGAGGTGTGGCCGGAACGGCGGCGCGCCCAGGGCGCCGCCTGGATGCACACCGGCTACTACTTCGGGACCTTCCTCGCCGCGGTCCTGAACTACTTCGTGGGCGCGCGCTACGGCTGGCGCGCCATGTTCGCCCTCGGCGGCGCGCCGGCGCTCCTCGTGGCGTTCATCCGCCGCGGGGTGCACGAGCCTGAGCGCTGGCGGCAGACCGCGGGCCGGCAGTCGGCGGGAGCGGCGTTCGCCGCCCTCTTCCGCCGTGAGTACCGGCGGCGGACCCTGGTCAACTCCTTGTTGCTGCTGGTCTCGATGATCGGCCTCTGGGCGGGATCGGTCTACGTGCCGGGCGCGGTGACGCAGATCGCGATCCGCGAAGGCTACGGCGCCGCCGACGCCGCGCGGCTCGCCTCCTGGGCCACCATGCTCCTCGCCGCGGGCACGATCCTCGGCTGCCTGGCGGTGCCGCGACTGGCGGAACGCTTCGGCCGGCGGGGCGCCCTGGCCGGCTTCTATCTCCTGATGGCGATCTCGGTCGCCCTGGCCTTCGGCTATCTGTTCTACCTGCCGCAGGGGGCGCTCCCGCGGTTCGTCGCCTGCCTGTTCTTCATCGGCATTGGCGGCGCGAGCTTCTGCGTCTTCACCCTCTGGCTCCCCGAGCAGTACCGGACCGAGTGCCGCGCCAGCGCCTTCGCCTTCGCCACCTCCTCCGGACGCTTCATCGCCGCCGGAGCCACCCTCCTCGTCGGCGCCGGCGTCGCCCGCTATGGATCGATCGGCGTACCGGTGGCCCTGACCGCGCTCCCCTTCCTGGCCGGGCTCGCCCTGTTGCCGTGGGCGGAGGAGACGAAGGGGAAGCCGCTGCCGGGGTGAGGGTCAGCTCGTTTCACGCCACCCCACCCTCCAGTTGGAACTCCTTCTCGTCGGCCGGTTTCACCTTTTGTTGAACTCGTCGAGGTCCGTCCAGAGGTGGCGCTGGTGCACCTGGCCGTAGTCGCCCATGACCACGAACACCTGCCTGGGATTGCACTGCAGCGCGAGGAGCGTCGGGATCGCGTCCTCCCCCAGCTCGATGACGGCCTGGGCCTGCTCGAAGGCGTCGTTCACACTGCATCCGGACCCGACCGCCACCGTCACGCTAGGTTTTCCCTTGCGCCTTCAAGAGCTTGAGCCGATCAGCTGCTTGTTTAGTCTTCGGGTTACCCGGGCCGTAGGTGCGATCGAAAATCCGAAACGCTTGGTCCACCAATGGGATGGCCGCGCTACAGTCTCCTTTCCTGCAGAGAAGCTCGCCGAGTTGAAGCGAGTCTTCTGCGAACGCGGGATCGCTCGGCCCTTTGACCTGCAGGTCCATTTCGAGAGCCCGCCTGACCGCCTGCACGGCGCCATCGAGGTCTCCCTTGGCTTCGAGGATGGACCCCAAGACATTGGTATCGGATGCGACGTTCGCGCTTTCCCGTTTCAACTTCGTGTCGATCGCTAGCGCGCGCTGCACCATTACCAGTGCCTCGTCGAGGTTTCTCTTGTCGACCAGGATCGCTGCGAGATTACGGTAGTGGAGGGCCACTTCCGGAGGCTCCGGCCCAAGTGCCCACGCGTCGATCGCCAGAGCGCGCCGAAGAGCCGACGCGGCCTCAGAGAATTCACCTTGGGCCCTCAGAGTGAGGCCTAGATTGTTGGCGTCGACGGCGATCCTGGGGTGCATCGGCCCGAGGACCTTCTCCTGGATAGCAAGTGCCCGCTCGGTGAATTCACGGGAGCCGGCAAGGTCACCCATCTCGCGCAGGATTGCGCCGACGTTTGCAGTGGCCAAACCAGTATCCGGGTGCTCAAGTCCCAATTTACTTTCATAGATGCTCAGGGCCCTGCGTAAGTCAAGCAGGGCGCAGTCGAGATTTCCTTGATCCCTGAAGATCCCGGCTCGATTGTTCAGCACCGCAGCGTAGTCCTCGTGGTCCTTCCCGATGACAATCTCGTTGATCCTCAGCGCGCTTTCCGTGTTACGGAGAGCCTCCTCGAGATCGCCCTTCTTCCCCCTATCCACCAGAAGCTGTGCGAGATTGTTGTAGAGCACGGCCATCTGGGCATCGTCGCCAGACCTGACGAAGCCCAGCCGCAGTGTAATAGCCGCACGAATCAGCTTGAGTGCTTCATCGAGTTCGCCTCTAGCCCTTAGAATGGCACTGAGATTGCTCTGGTAGGTCGCGATGTCAGGATGTTGGGGAGAAATTGACCCGAGCTTAAGGATTGCATGCGCGACGTTCTCTTTGGCTCCGGCAAGATCGCCCTTAGCTTGCAAAACCATGCCTATATCGTTGTAGAGCGTAGCCAACTCGTTGGGATCGGCGCTCCGGCTCCCAAGAAAGATCCCCAACGCTCCTTGCATGGACGCCAGCGCTTTTTCGAGCTCACCCTGCCCGTAGAGCAGCACGCCGAGGTCCGCAAGGTCACTGGCCAGCGCCAGTTCACTCAACTCTAGGTTTTTGTGAGTCTCAAGAGCCTGTTGGACGCTGTCTTGGTGGATCTGAAGCGCCTGTTGAAGGAACTTGTTGGCTTCATCGTAGTCCTTCCAGGCCAAGAAGACCTCCCCCAGCCGCGACGCCATGTACCCTTCATGCGCCCGGTTCCCATCTTCTTGCGCCAGTATGAGGCCTTCGCGAAAAACCTGCGCCGCCCGATCGAAGTTACTGCTCTCGAGGAGGGCGCTTCCTAGGGCGGCATAGAATTCATAGAGCTTGAGGCCCGAGAGAGCCTGTTCAAAGTGGAAGATAGCTTCCTTGACCTTGTGCCTCTTGTAGAATTCGTAACCCTTCTGGTATTCAATACCAGCGGCTTTTGCCTTCGCCACGACTTTGCTTTCAATTTCGCGATCCACCTCGACAGGAGGAGGAAGCAGCTTCATGAGCAAATCGAGCTTACGATTGATCTCCTCCAATGCTTGCTCGATAAGCTTTTCTTGATGGCTAACAGCTCCGAATCGGCGCAAATCGACAAAATATGCTTCCAGCCGCTGGGCAAGGCGCTGCTCGTCCACCGGCCCTTTCTCCTCAAGCAGCTTGCGGAGCCTTTCGAGATCTGTGATGTTCTCTACGAGGCGGGGGTAGATTCGATTCAGGCCTTCGTAGTATTCCTTCTTTGTGATAGCACAGCTGTTGTATCCTGCGGCCAGCCCCTTGAGGAACTCGTTCCACTGCTGGGTGACCACTGCGACCTGCTGTAGAGAGGCCGACTCCACTTGGAATCTGGCACCGAGGTCTTTCAGGCCTGAGATCGTAGCCCAGAATTTCTTGCCATCATAGCGGATCTTGAGCGTCTCGACACTGATCGGTAAATGATCTCCATCCCCCTTGCAGTGGATCGGTTGCTCGGCGGCAGCGCTCACGGGTAGCAAAATGGTGAGCCACAATACGGACCACCAAGCCACGCGCCGAGAATAGTTCCAAGGATGGTACGGTTCGGCAAGAGGGCCAGCAGGACCGAGGGCAAGGTCGAAACGCCATGCCAGCCTCACGTTCCGCCCAGCTTCGCCGTTTGGTCCACATAAGCTTTTATCAATATAGATAGGTTACCTCGATCTTCCTCGGAGAAGTTGCTCTTTCCCGTCAGGGAATCGATTTGCCGCGCCAATTTGTCAAGCGCCTCGTAACGCTGATCATACTCGGCGAACTGTGCTTTTGAGATGGCGCAGCCATTATACCCAGCCACCCTATACTTCCTGGACTCTGCCGCCTGCTGTAAGGCTTCGGACAACTGCGTCAGAACGACCGGGTTGAGGTGCGTGAAAATTTCTCTGCCTTGCCCGTAGCCATGCACGGAATTCTAACAGGATGAGTGTCAAAGGGCAAGACCGACACGACCGACTTCATTCGAAGGATACGCGCGGTGGCCAGCGTCTGTTCCGCCTGCCGCTGCTCGGTTGTTACCGGGTGTCTTCGTAAGAGAGCTGCTGGAAGTGCCACGCTAGTTTGGCAATGGCGGCCGGCAGTCGCGGAACGGAATCCTTTGCTATAGGATGTTGTGGCACTTCGAGGAGACCCGCAGCACCTCCCCCACGCTCCACGCCTGTGCAAAGCACCCTCGCGCCAGGTGCGGCGGATCGCCGTCGTAGATCTCCGCCACCGTGCCGATCCCGTCGTCCCAGAGATGGGGCGTGAACGCCGTGAGGATTTCCCGTGCGCGCTCCCGGCCCGCTTCGCCGCGCACCCGGACGAGGGCGGTGAGGTACGGCCCGAGGAGCCAGGGCCAGACCGTCCCCTGGTGATAGGCGCCGTCGCGTTCGGCGGGACTGCCCTCGCAGCGGGGATGGTAGCGGGGATCGTCCGGTGCCAGGGTGCGCAGGCCGACCGGAGTGAGAAGCTTCTGTTCCACGATGCGCAGGACACTCTCGGCCCGTTCGCCTGCGAGCAGAGGGAAGGGCAGGGAGAGAGCGAGGAGCTGATTCGGGCGGAGGCTGGCGTCACGGGTCTCGCCGTCGATACCGTCGTAAAGGAATCCCCCGGCTTCGTTCCAGAAAATCTCGCCGAAGCGCTGCCGGGCGCGCTGGGCCTTGGCGTCGAGCCGCACCGCCTCGGACGCCTCGCCCAGGCGGCGTTCGAGTCCGGCCAGGATGGCGAGGGCATTCGCCCAGAGAGCCTCGATCTCGACCGGCTTGCCCGAGCGCGGGGTCACTTCCCGGCCCTCGACCCGGGCGTCCATCCAGGTGAGCTGCCAGCCCGGCTCGCCGGCGGAGAGGAGGCCGTCGCCGTCCTCGTGGATGCCGTGACGCGTTCCCCGCTCGTGCCAGGTATGGATCTCGCGCAGGACCGGGAGCAGCTCGCGGCCCAGCGCCTGGTCTCCGGTCGCTTCGAGATAGAGGTGGACGGCGACGAAGTACCAGAGGCTGGCGTCGGCGGTGTTGTATTCGGGGGCTTCTCCTTGATCGGGGAAGCGGTTGGGCAGCATCCCCTGGTCGACCGCGCCGGCGAAGGTGCGGAGGATGCCGCGCGCCTCGGCATGGCGGCCGGTCGTGAGGCAGAGGCCGGGGAGGGCGATCATGGTGTCCCGACCCCAGTCGGTGAACCAGGGATAGCCGGCGACGACCGTCCACAAGGCTTCGCCGCCGCCGCGGCTTTGGCGCCGAACGAGGAATTGATCGGCGGCGAGGACAAGGGTGCAACAGAGGGTATCGGCGTCCGCAAAAGGTGCAAGGAGATGCTCCCGCCGCGTCCGCTCCTGTGCGAGGAGGGCGAAAGGATCGCGCCCCGCCGGATCGGTGGTCGAGGCGAACACCCCGAGCCGGGCTCCGGGCGCGAGAGTCACGGTGAACGATCCCGGGGTGAAGAGGTCCTCCCGGGAGTCGAGCCCGCGCTCGCTCTCGCGGGCGTACTCGAAGTTGTAGTACCAGTCCGGAGAAACCTGGTATTCGGACCCCGGAACCGAGAGGAAAACCTCGGGCAAGCCGTCGTAGGAGCGGTAGCGGAGCACCCCGCCGGCGAAGCTCCCAGCACGGTGGACCGCGTCGTTCGCGTGGACCAGGGCGTGATAATCGCGACCGGCGTAGAAGGGGCGCAGCTCGAGGACGATGGGACCGGGGGCTTCGAGCACCTCGTAGAGAATGAGGATCGTGGGCTCGCCGGCGATCGCGGCGATCGTCTTCTCGATCCGTGCTCCCCCGGCCTCGAAAGTGAAGACCGGGAAGAGGTCGCGGCGGAAGCTTGCCAGGTGCTCGAAGCCCTGCGGGTGAACGACGCCGGGGAACTGGTTGGCGGCGAGCGGGAAGACGTCCGTTCCGACGTGAAGAGTCTCCTCCAGCCGCGAAAGCAGGACCTTGCGACCCACCGGCGGCTCGGTCGCCGCGACCAGCAGCCCATGGTAGCGGCGGGTGTGGGCCGAGGAGACGGTCGAGCTCGCCCAACCGCCCAGGCCGTCAGTCTCCAGCCACTCGTAGCGGGAGGCGCGGGCGAAGTCGTGGGTACTGTTCTCGTCGAAGCGTTCGTCGACGTGCCAGCTCATCGCGGAGGAACCGACCCCACCCGCCGCAACAGGCCCGCCACCAGCGCCGTCCACCCCGTCTGGTGCGACGCCCCCAGGCCCCAGCCAAAGTCGCCGTGGAAATACTCGTAGAAAAGGGAGTAGTCCTTGAAGTGGGGATCGGTCGCATAGCGCGGGTTGGGGCCGAGCGCCGGCCGCTTACCTTCGGCGTCGGGAAGGAAGAGCCGGATCAGGCGGCGCGAGATCTCGTCGGCGACCTGCTTCAAGGTGAGGTAGACGCCCGAGCCGGTGGGGCACTCGACTTTGAAGTCGTCCCCGTAGTAGCTGTGGAAGCGGTGGAGCGACTGGATGATGAGGTAGTTCATGGGGAACCAGATCGGTCCGCGCCAGTTCGAATTGCCGCCGAAGATGCCGGCGGTCGACTCCCCCGGCTCGTAGTCGACGGTGAAGGTGCGCCCCCCCACGTTGAGGACGTAGGGATGATCCTGGTGATATTTCGAGAGGGCGCGCACGCCGTACGGGGAGAGGAACTCGTTCTCGTCGAGCATGCGGCGGAGGAGCGCCTTCATGCGGTGGCCGCGCAGGAGTGAGAGCAGGCGCTGGTCTGCGCCGCCGGGCTCGTACCAGCGCGAGACCAGGCTCGCGAGGTCGGGACGATAGTCGAGGAACCATTCGAGGCGCTGGCGGAATCCCGGCAGGCGGCTGAGCAGCTCGGCGTCCAGGACCTCGACGGCGAAGAGCGGGGTCAGGCCGACCATCGAGCGGACCTTGAGCGGGAAGGATTGGCCGCCGGGCAGGCGCAGGACGTCGTAGAAGAACTGGTCCTCCTCGTCCCAGAGGTCGATGTCTGCGCTGCCGATCTTCCCCAGGGCGCCGGCGATGTAGAGGAAGTGCTCCAGGAACTTGGTGGCGACGTCCTCGTACACCGGATCGTTGGCGGCGAGCTCCAGGGCGATGCGCATGAGGTTCAGGCTGTACATCGCCATCCAGCTCGTGCCGTCGGCCTGGTTCAGGTAACCGCCGGTAGGCAACTCGGCGCTGCGGTCGAAAACGCCGATGTTGTCGAGCCCCAGAAAACCGCCCTGAAAAACGTTTTTCCCTTCCACGTCCTTGCGGTTCACCCACCAGTTGAAGTTGAGCATCAGCTTGTGGAAAACGCGCTCCAGGAAACCATAATCGGCGCGGCCGGTGTGGTCGCGGTCGATCTCGAAAACGTGGAGCGCCGCCCGGGCGTGGACCGGCGGGTTGCAGTCGCCGAAGGCCCACTCATAGGCCGGGAGCTGGCCGTTGGGGTGCATGTACCACTCGCGACCGAGGAGCACGAGCTGGTCCTTGGCGAAATTGGGATCGATGCGGGCGAGCGGGATGCAGTGGAAGGCCAGGTCCCAGGAGGCGTACCAGGGGTACTCCCAGGTGTCGGGCATGGAGAGGACGTCGCCGTTGTTGAGATGGAACCACTCGACATTGCGCCCGTGGCGGCGCTCCGGCGGGGGTGGCGGCTGCGCCGGATCGCCCTCCAGCCAGTGGGAGACGTCAAAATGGTAGTACTGACGGCTCCACAGCAGGCCGGCCATGGCCTGACGGAAGATCCGCCGTTCTTCCTCGGAGATCTCGGGAGCCCCGGCGGTCTGCTCGGCGTAGAGCTCGTCGGCCTCGGCGATCCGGGTGGCGAAGGTCTCGTCGAAGCCGGCGAAGGGGTGGTCGGGGCGGTGATCGGCGAAACGCAGGCGGACGGTCATCGTGCCGCCCGGAGGGATCGTTGCCCGATAGTGCGTCGCCATCTTGGTCCCGGTGTGGGCCGGGTTCACCGCCTCGCGCCGGCCGTGGACCACGTACTCGTCGATGCCGTCCTTGAACGGACCGGGCGCCTCGGTACCGTAGAGCCGCCGGACGTTGGTCTCGTTCTCGCAGAACAGGCGCTCCGGGGCGCCGTCGCAATAGAGCCACATCTCCCCCACCTCGGGGTGCCGGGCGTGCACCGCCTCCACTTCGAGGTCGAGCGACGGCTTGAAGCTCCGGGCACGGCCCCACGACCAGCGGTTGCGGAACCAGAGCTGCGGCAGGACATGAAGCTCCGCCGCCTCCGGGCCGCGATTGATCGCCGTCACCCGGAGAAGGAGGTCGCCGGCGTCGGCCTTGGCGACCTCGATGAAGACGTCGAAGTAACGGTCGCCGTCGAACACTCCGGTCTCTAGGATCTCGAATTCCGGCTCGCCCTTGCCCCGCCGCCGGTTCTCCTCGACCAGCCGGGCATAGGGGAACTCCGCCTGCGGGTACTTGTAGAGCATCTTCAAGTACGAGCAAGTGGGAGTGGCATCCAGGTAGTAGTAGATCTCCTTGACGTCCTCGCCATGGTTCCCCTCGTGCCCAGTGAGGCCGAAGAGCCGCTCCTTGAGAATAGGGTCCCGCCCGTTCCAGAATGCAAAGGCCAGGCAGAGCCGCTGGTGCTCATCGCAAAGCCCGCCGATCCCGTCCTCCCCCCAGCGGTAGGCGCGGCTGCGGGCGTGGTCATGGGGCAAATAGTCCCAGGCGTTACCGTCCGCGCTGTAGTCCTCGCGCACGGTCCCCCACTGGCGTTCAGACAGGTAGGCGCCCCACTTGCGCCAGGGTTTCGTGCCTTGGGCCGCCTCGGCGAGGCGGGTGGTTTCTTGGGACACTGGTTACGCCCTCCCAGTTCGAGACTCTACACCGGGAGGGCTCCGAAGTTGGCAGGATATAGCTGGTTGGTGGTCACGGACAATCGCAGACATTTGAACGCAGTCCTATGCCTGTAACGGCCTTTTCGAGATTAAGGCGCCCGCCGGAGCAAGAGGTGTTAACCAGGGCATGCTGGCTGTCGGTTGCCTGCAGTAGGCGGCAGCGGATCTGGCGAGGTCCGAAATCCGGGTTCTTTGACCTGATCAACGCAGCTGCCCCGGCGACGAATGCCACCGCCGGTGAAGCACCTGACTTCGCCATGTAAGGAGATGCCTCGTTCTGCTGATTTACTGCGATGGCGGAGAAAATACGGTCACCGGGTGCGCTCAGGTCGACGACTCTCTTGCCGAAGCCTGAATTCGGCAATCTTGTATCATGCTGTGTGTTTGCCCCTACCACGATCATGTTTGACAGGTTCTTGCAGGAGGCGGGGAAGTATTCTTCGACATCCAGGTCACGTTCTATGTCGCCTGCGGAGGCGACAAATAGAACATCCTTCGCGGCCGCGATCGCGTCGCAGAGAGCCGGCGCAGAGCCTTCAAATCCCCAAGAAGCCGAGATGATCTGAGCTCTCTGATCTTCAGTCGGCAGGGTAGAGGCAAGTTCGACGGCTTTAGCAGCTTGGGAAATCGTGCCGGAGCCTTCTTCATCGATAAACTTAATCGGCATCAAAGTGACGTCTGGCGCAACCCCAATCATTCCTTTTCCGTTCCCACTCTTAGCACCTACGATAGCGGCGCAGTAGGTCCCGTGGGACAATTGGTCGCTGGGATCGTCACTCGGCCCACTCGGGCCACCCACGAGATTGGAGCCAGGAAGCTTCAATAGGTTAGCGCTCGGCAAGTCAGGATGATGCGAGTCGATGCCGCTGTCCAGTACAGCAACTCTTACATTTGAGCCTGTCGCCTTTTCCCATGCCTTCTCGGCCCCGATCCGCTTCAGCTCCGTCTCGCGAGCGAACTCAAGCGGAGGAAAAGTAGTTTGCTGGTCAATAGCGACGATATAATCTGGCCCTGCCTGCCCTACCCCTTGAATCTTGCGGATCGCCGGCAAGCTGCCCAGTATTTTGGCAATATCCGCCGAAGCTTCGACCTTCGTTACCGAGAGCCCATAAAGGTAGGAACGCCCATTCAAGGGGCTCCATTGAAGAGATGTTCGGATGGGTGCGGGGAGTTTGAAGCTGTCAAAGAGCGCTTCGATGGCACTCTTAACGTCCTCGACCTTCGCCTTGGAATCAAGAGAGATGACCACATGATCAGCCTTGGCCCAGACCGGCCTCTTCTTAGGGTTTCCGGACACAGCGATCCACTCAGCGAGCAACGCATGCCTTCCCTTAAAAAATTTGACGTAATCGTCACGCCCGTCCCCATCGATGTCGAGCCCGCGCAACTCTACCTGAGTGGATTCAACACCGTCTGCATAGTTCTTGGCCTTGGTGACTGTATTGGCTCTCCCAAGAGAACTCAGCCGAGCAGATGGCGCCAAAAAACCGAACAACAAAAGAAGAACCGAGAGTAGGCTCTTCGTGGAAAACGCAGGGGAGATCATTTCACCTCCGCATATGTGGCGCAAGGGCAGATCGCGCCGAAGGACGTATCCGTAATATCGGGAGTCTCCGGAAGGTTGAGAGCCGCTTCAGGCTTATTCAGCCCTACGAGATCGAAAAACTGAGCGAAGTGGGTAAGACGCTTTTCGGGAGCTATCTCGACTTCTGGAAGATTGGTGATGCTCGCGCGCACCACCTTGCCCGGTTGTTGTCCCACTAGGCCGAAGCTCCCGGCAGGAAGCCCCTCGAACTGTACAGGCAAAGTGAGCTGGGAGAAGCGAAGGACGACGAACTCGGCGATTGCCTGTTGGGTAGCAGCGGGCTTGTTACCCTTAGGTTTGAATTTGAAGATTTGGATCTTCCCGTTTTGATCACGACCGATCTTTGCGGCCGTCAACTCACCCCGAGTGATTCGGACGCGACTACTGACTTTGTGTTCGTCTACTCCTGCGAAGGGAGAGCCCTGGGTCGGGGGCTGAATTCCGGGACTCACGGTCTCTAGATTTGGCACCCAGTTGAGCCACTGCTGCTGCTCTTTCGCAGAGTCAGAGTCATCGTCGAGCGGGGCTTCAGACTCGGCTTCGTTATCAGGCCGCCACATCGCGGAAAGGGTCGCCACTCCGCCGGGTTCGTGCGGATCCAGCGAAATAGTGATCAGCCCCGCAAGATCGAGTAGGCCGATCGTCTCGCCGGAAGGAGTTGGCACCATCGCATGGTTCCGGTCTGAGCTCTCTGATAGGTCTGCGGGGGAAAAACTGAGCCTGGGGCGGTGATGGTGGCCGGGCATTCCGCCCATTCCCTTACCTCCTCGCGTGGTCTTGGCCATAAGGACGTTCACTTCATCCGGTTTCCGTTTATCCGCTCCAGTGAAAGTCAGCACGCACAGTCCGGTGAAACTCAACTCGAAATCGAACATGAGCTCTCCTTTCTAGGGTTGTGAGAGAGCTCCGCCAATGGCTTCGAACCCCGCCCAGTAGGCCGGAGAGCGAAAGCTAGGATCAGAGCTGGTTAGGAGTTGGAGTTGGGCTTCACGTAGCGCGACGGCCGGGCCGCGCCCGCGACGCAAGGCGCTGTAGAAGGCACGCATGAGAAGACGTGTCGGCCGGTCCTCGGAGTTCCAGAGGCTGGAGACGACGACTGGCGGCCCGGCAGCGAGGAAGGCGGCCGCCAGGCCGGTGAGGCTCTCCCGGCCGGCTCCGCCATCGATCGCTTGACAGGCCGACAGCACGACGAGCTCCGTGCCGTCAAGCCGTTGCCGCGCAATCTCATGGGCATAGAGTGCCCCGGCGTCCCCTTCCCCTTCTGGCGCGAACACCAGGCGGGAAAGCCTGGAGGTGAACGGGTGAAGGAGGGTATGGCCGGCGAAATGCAGAATACGGTGGCGCTGAGCCCCGGCGAGAAAGGCGTCGCGCGTTGCAACATCACCCCGCAGAACCTCCGACCCTGGGAATAGACCTGCGACCTCCGCTGCCTCCGCATCGGCGTCCGGCAATCGCTTGAGATCGGGATAGCGCAAGACGTCGAAGGCCGGATCGCCCACCGCCAACAGAGTCGGAGGTCCTCCGTCGTGCAGTGCCCGACTGCGCTCGAGAGTCGTCACATAGAGCGTCGCGCTGGGAGCTACGGAGACGGTCCTATCCTGGATTAGATAATGATTCTGCAAGGGGTCGAGCAAAGCGGCAAACGGCACTCGGACAAGGAATCGGTCTGGAACGAAAATGATCGACGTTCCGTTTGGGACTCTCGGCAGTGCCTGCCGAAGCAAGATCTCGCTGAGCGCTGCCGACGCAGCGCGAATCTCCTTGGCTCCGCCCGGGCGCTCAAGGGAGCTTCGTAAAGATTCGACCATCCGGGCGAGATCCGTCGCGGCCACATCGAACTGCATCAGATCCGAAGAGCCACGGGACGCGACCCAGGCAAGGAGACGGTCGGGAAGTACCACGTATTCGACGAGGGCCACGTCCCGCGGGATGCGGCTCATGATCTCTGCGGCGGTCATCGCCTCCGGCAGAGTTAACTCGCTCCGCTCGTGAGGTCCTGCCGGCACCATGTCTAAAAGAAGTCGAGAGCGGGACTTCTCGGCGAAGTCCAGGACGAGGTCGGGCCGGCCATGCTCGGCCTGAAGACGGATCATTTCGTCGAAGGACTCTTGAGAGCGCTCGAAGGCGAGCGGCCGCAGCTGCTGGTCCAGGACTTTGCCTCGGACCTGCTCGTACTCTTCAATGGCAGCCTGTAAATCGGTCTCCGCGCCCGCATCGTCTCGTAGAGCACGACGAGCCCGCGCTCGGAAGGTAAGGAGGCGCGGAATCAGGTAGAAGTAGCCATTCGTCCGATCGACCGTCAGAGATTTCCCGAGGGCATCGACCGCTTGCGCCGGCTCGCTCCCGGACAGAACCTCCGCCTCCGACAGAGCGAGCTCCCCGATGAGCCGGTCCCGAATTCCTCCTGGCCCAACTTCGGAGAGAGAGCGCGACGCCTCCCGCAGCTGTGCCAGAGCTTCGGCGTGCCGACCAAGCTCATCGAGAGCCCTGGAGCGTTGGAAGCCAGCCTCGGCCAGTGTGGTCGGTTTGCCCAAAGTCCGAGCGTTTTCGAGTGCCTCGTCGGAGAAAGCGAGAGCCGCTTCCGGGTGCCCCTCCTGGAGGAGCGCATCCGCCGCCTCGTTGAGGGTGGAGTGGACTCGCCGAAGCTCGCCTGCGGTGCTCAGAGTGGCGAGTGCGGTGATCCGTTCGCGCCAGGCTTCCTCGATCTCGCCAAGACTCCGGTGCGCCTCGCCGAGGAGGAGATGAACGAAACTGGAGAGTTGAGGGCCGACGCTCCGGTCGAGCAGCGAGAAGGCCAAATGGTAGTGGCGTAACGCCTCCTCCGGCCTGCCTCCGCTGTTCGCGATCGTACCGAGCAGCCAGGCGGCGCGCCCGGCCAGCACTGGATACCGGCTCGGGTCTGTCTCCTCCTGGAGGCGCGTAAAGGTGCGGAGAGCCCGTGATGGATCCGAGTAGTGATCGCAAATGGCGCCGTAAAAGGCGGCCCAACCGGCGAAAGGACTTCCAGCCTGTAGAAGCAGGTGCTCGGAGATCGCGAACAGAGGACGAGACTCGAATAGCTTCTGATCGTTGTAAAACTCCATTCCGCGACCGAAGGCGAGATATCCAGCAGTCAGTCGTGACAGATCCACCGAGCTTTCCGCCGCACCGGACGCTCCCTCCGCAGCATCGCGTATCATGGTATCGCCTGTTACCTCGACGAGGGCACTCCCGACCTCGCGAAGAATCGTCAGCTGCCGGTCTGCCTCCGCTCGATTGCCGGCCTGCCGAGCGGCGGCCCAGCCGGGCAGACCGCGTTCCTCGGCTTCGAGGCGGACCAGATGGCGAAACCGGGCTACGATCTCCAGCAACGACTTCCGTTCATGGAGGAGAGCGGCGGACTCCAGCCTGGACTGCTCGGTTTTCCATTGCTCGACGAGGGATGGTTCCGAAAGCAACTTGAGACGGGCCTGGGCGGTTTCGGCCCACCGGGAATTCCGATCCCGCCGCAGATAGCGGCCCCAAGCGGCCCGGGCAGCGCGCCGGAGATGCAGGCGGGTCAGGGCCTCGGCCCGATTGAACAGTCCCTCGACCCGTTCCGGGTCGGCCAGGAGGGCATGATCGACCGCCTCCAGAGCCTTCAGAAGGTCCAGAGGCCGATGCTCGGCTTCGCTGCGCACCAGGAGCACCGCAGAGAGGTCGCTTTCGAGCTGCGCATCCCCGGGGGACCGCCGAACCGCCTCTTCCAGAGAGAGGACGGCTTTGGTGCGGTCCCCCTCCGCGAGCCTCAGCAGGCCCACATCGCGCAGGGCTTGCGGAGAGGAATCGAGGGCGGCGTGGCGCTCGATCTCGGCTCTGCCTCGGCGGACCACGTCCGCTCGTACCGGATGGCGGTCGAAGCGGGTCTCGGGTACGGCCTCAAGGGCACCGGAGAAGCGGACGCTGAGCGGGCTGGCTCCCGCCAGGGCTCGCCAAAGCTGCTGGAGAGGCGAGAGTACCGGTGCCGCCGGTCGTGGCCTGCCGGACAGGGAGAGGAGCACCGCTGCCCCTAGCAGCCAGGAAATCAGCCGAATCGACCGGGCCATACCCCTTTCGCAAGCCGCCAGCGCTCCTGCGGCTCGACTCAAGACGCGGGATCTGCGGACAGAACCCGACTCGGAAGAAGGACTCAAAGGATTCCACGGAAGACTACCATGGGCAGCTTCGAACTGGACGGTTGCGTTTATGGCGATAGGTAGTCGGCGCATCTCTCGAATCCGTTCTCGGCTCTTGGGAGATAAGGACGGACGAGCTGCCGATTTTCACTGGGGTGAGGTCGCCGACGACTCCCTAGCGCGCAGACCTCGGCGCCTGAAACAGATCACCTGCGTTCGTGCAGCGAGTCATCCGCTGCAAGCAGCGGGTCACCCGCTACAAGCAGCAGGTCGTCGGCGTCGCGCAGCGGATCATCCACTGCATGTAGCGGGTCACCGGCTTGCAGGCAGCGAGTCATCCGCGGCGCGCAGCGGGTCATCCGCGACAAGCAGCGAGTCATCGGCCGCAAGCAGCAGGTCACCGGCGGCATGCAGCGAGTCGTCGGCTGCAAGCAGCAGGTCATCGGCGGCATGCAGCAGGTCACCGGCGGCATGCAGCAGGTCACCGGCGACAAGGCAGTGGGTCATCCGCTGCAGACAGCCAGTCATCCGCTGCAGGTAGCAGATCATCCGCAAAACGCCCCCGCCGAGCCCAACCCCCCTTTCGG
>DASQPA010000234.1:0-4183 GCA_035644215.1 Thermoanaerobaculia bacterium | reverse complement strand
CGCCGTCCTGCGCTCGCGCTGGGCCGGGTCGGGGACCTTCCGCGACCTCCTCGGGGCGCAGGAGGACCCCGGCTTCTCGATCTCCTCGGTCAAGCCGGGCTACGTCTACGACCCGGACCGCCACCAGGTCCCGGCGGCCGGCCGTTCGGACGAGCTGGAGAACGCCGACCCCGAGCTCGCCGGGCTCGCCTACCGCATCCACCAGCTGACCGACGCCCCCTACCTGACGCCCCACGAGTACGGCCGGATCTTCCGGCTGGTCGCCGCGGAGGTCAACCAGCACGGCTACTTCCTCCACCGCACCTCGAAGGCGGTGCGCGACCGCTGCATCGAGGAGGGTTCCCCGGTCGCCCGTTCGTCGGTCAACTTCATCCTCCGCGGCATCGCCTTCGCCGGCCACCGCTACGCCCAGGCCGGTCCCGAGGAGCCGCTCGCCCTGGCGGCGATCTTCGCCAAGAACGTCGCCGTGCTCTGCGAGAGCGCCGGCTTCGCCCTCTCCCCCGAGGAGCGGGGTCGGCTCTTCGATTGGATCACCGGCGATCTGCGAGAGGAGGAACCGGCCGGGGAGGAGGTGGCCGTGAAAGCCGAGGAGGACGAGGAGCCGGCGGAGGACGCGGCCGAGGGCTGAGACGTTTACGGACAAGGTCCCAGTCGTTCGAGCAGCGGCACGACCTCCTCGGCGAGATAGAGCGGGAGCGAGATCAACCGGTACCGTAGAGGACCCTCGGGCATCCGCACCTCGTGTCGCTCGTCGGCGAACGGGCCGGCGTGAAGCCGAATTCCCAGGTCGCGCCGGGCACGCCAGAGGAATTGGTGGAGCGATTTGAGAGATCCGGAGGCCCCCGATTTCACTTCGACGGGGACCGGGAAGCCCGGCCCCGGAAGCAGGTAGTCGGTCTCGGCGTTGGCGTGCGCCGATTCGCTGACCCAGAAAAACAACGGCTCGACGATCGCCCCCATCGCCGTATGGCTGGCCAGCAGCTGCTGGCCGACGAAGATTTCCGCCAACCGGCCGCTCAGCAGGCGTTCGAGCGGCTCGGTCGCCAACGCCTGAAAGCCGGTGCCCAGGGTGTGGACGGCCAGCCCGACGTCCAGGGGCAGGAGCTTGGGTGCGGACTTGGGGCGCACGGCCAGGGGAAGCTCCAGGGAGTGAGAAGGCCAGACGCGATGGATCAACAGCGCCGCTTCCAGTTTGCCCAGGGCGTCCTTCATCCGCTGGGACTTGAAGCCGGGGGCAAAGTTCTCATAGCGGAAGCGCAGCCCGTAGTGATGCGGCAGGTTCTCGAAGGCGGCTTCCAGGTCCGTGGCGGCGACGCCACTGCGATATTTCTGAATGTCCTCCGCGAAGGCCTGCATCAGGTCGGACTGCACCTGGCGGACCACCGCCGGGCTGCCGGATTCCACCCAGCGCGCCACCGCTTCGGGCATGCCGCCGGTGAACAGGTAGTCCCGCAATAGAGTGAGAGCCTGGGCGTGGAGAGGAGGAGCCATTTCGGCGCCGGGGATCGCGCCTTCGCGCAGGCTCTCGGCCAGCACGTCCTTCCCGAGCGCCTGCAGGAACTCCCGGAAGGAGAGCGGCCGCAGCGTGCGGAAGGTCACCCGGCCGACCGGGAAGGAGAACCCCCGCTCCTGCAGGCGGACTTCGAGGAGGGAGCCTGCCGCCACCACGCTGAGCTGCGGATAGTCCTCGCGAAAGAAGCGCAGCCATTGGATCGCCTCCGGGCTCTCCTGGATCTCATCGAGAAAAAGCAGGGTGCGCGCGGGGAAGGCCGCGAGATTGTAGCGTGCGGCCAGCGCCTTGAGCAGGTCCGCCGGCGAGCGGCAGGAACGGACCAGGGCGAGGTCTTCGTAGCGCTCCAGGTTGAGCTCTAGGAACTGCTCGAAGCTGCGGCCCAACTGCCGGACCGACGACGACTTGCCGGTCTGGCGAGCCCCCCGCAGCACGAGCGGTTTGCGTTCGTCCTCAGCCGCCCAGGCGGCGAGGACGCGGTCGATCTGGCGGGCGAAGTACAGTACGGACCTCCTGGGACCCAAAGAAGCCAACAAGGTCGTCCCTAAACCCTGAGACAGTATAAGTACGATGGTGTTTGGCGTCAATCCCGCTCAAGATACGAGGGTCTGACGAAGCCCGCCCGGAAGCGGGCTCGTGGATAGCCTCCTACCGCCATCGCCGCTTTTCGGTCGCAACCCGGCAGCTGACGGTGACGAAAATGTCACCTTAACAATGGATTCATCCGATTCGATCCTCCTTGCGCTTGACAACGCTCTTCTCGATTTTGTGCTAGGATTTATTTCACCGGACAGGAACCAGGAGGCCGAGCGCGCGGCGCGGGTGGGCATCGCCCAGGCCATGGCGATCGAGGAGCAGGTCAAAGCCTACGGCGGGCCGCAGTTCCAGCTCGTGCAGCAGGTGATGGGCCGCTTCGCCGAGGCGATCGAGAAATCGCAGGTCGACGTGGTGCCGAAGATCCATCTCGGCGGCGGCACCGGAGGCGCCGGAGGGAGCGGCAACCTGATCGAGAATCTCTTGGGCGTGCTGCTCTCGGAGAAGGTCGGCGAGACGATCGGGCTCAAGGTCCCGGGTGAGCTCAATCCGCGAGCCGAGGCGTTGAAGGCTGAGATGCGCGGCAAGCTGCTCGGCGGCAACGGCACCACGGCAGCGTAGAGAACGTGGTTGCGACCGCCGCCCCAGGGCTCTGGCAGCTGGGGCGGCGGTTTGCGAGGCTCCTAGGCGCCTGCCAACTCGGCGCTCGCTCGGAACCGGGGCGGACGCCGGGCTTTCGTCGCCTGCTCGAAGGCGTAGGCGTACTGGATCAGCTTGCCCTCGCTCCAGGCCGGGCCGATCCAGGAGAGGCCGATGGGCAACCCGGAGGCATAGCCGGCCGGAACGGTGATGCTCGGATAGCCGGCGACCGCGGCCGGCGTGCTGCTGCTCCCGCCGCCGGAGTCACCGTTGACCAGATCGATCAGCCAGGGCGGCCCCTGGGTGGGCGCCACGATGGCGTCTAGCTTGTGCTTGGCGAGGGTGGCGTCGATCCCCTTGGCCCGCGACAGCTCGTGGTCCTTGGCCAGGGCCTTCACGTACTCGGCGCTGGTGAGCGGCCCCTTCTGCTCGGCCTGGAGCAGGAGCTCCTGTCCGAAGTAGGGCATCTCCCGGTCGCGGTTCTTCTCGTTCCAGTCGATCGCGTCCTTCAGGCTGTGGATCGGCGCCTCGGGACCGAGCCCGGCGAGGTACTGGTTCAGGTCGGCCTTGAACTCGTAGAGGAGGACCAGGATCTCGCTGTCGTCGAACTGCCCCACGGTCTCGATGTTCGCCGGGTCGACGAGGACGGCCCCCTGCTGCTTCAAGACCTGGAGCGCGGCCTCGATCACCCGGTCGGTGGCTGGGCTGTAGCCGAAGAGCTTCTTCCGGGCGACTCCGATCCGGGCGCCCTTCAGGCCCTGCGGATCGAGGAACTTGGTGTAATCCGTAAGCGCCTTGCCGCGGCTCTCCCGGGACGCCGGGTCGCGGTCGTCGACACCGGTCAGGGCGCCCAGAAGGATCGCGGCGTCGGCCACACACCGGGCCATGGGGCCAGCGGTGTCCTGGCTGTGGGCGATGGGGATGATGCCGGCGCGGGAGACGAGTCCCAGGGTGGGCTTGATGCCGACGAGCGAGTTGGCGGCGGAGGGCGAGACGATCGAGCCGTCGGTCTCCGAGCCCAGGGCGGCGGCCGCGAAGTTGGCGGCGGTACCCGCTCCGGACCCCGAGGAGGAGCCCGAGGGGGTGCGGTCGAGCGCGTAGGGGTTGCGGCACTGCCCACCACGGCCGCTCCAGCCGGAGGAGGAGTGGGTGGAGCGGAAGTTCGCCCACTCCGAAAGGTTGGTCTTGCCGAGGAGGACGGCGCCCGCCGCCCGCAGCCGCTCGGCGACGCCGGAGTCGCGCGGCGCCTTGGCGCCGACCAGGGCGAGCGAGCCGGCGGTGGTGTTCATCTGGTCCGCGGTGGCGATGTTGTCCTTGAGCAGGATGGGGATGCCGTGGAGCGGCCCGCGCGCCCCCTTCGCCTTGCGCTCGGCGTCGAGGGCGTCGGCGATCGAGGGCGCGTCCGGGTTGAGCTCGAGCAGGAAGCGCAACGTCGGCCCCTTCTTGTCCAGCGCCTCGATGCGCGCCTGGTAGGCCTCGACCAGCGAGCGCGCCGTGTAT
>DASQPA010000233.1:0-2570 GCA_035644215.1 Thermoanaerobaculia bacterium | reverse complement strand
GTAATCCCGAGGGAAGGTCTGGGCCCACTGCTTGGCGACGGCGCAGGCCTTCTCCTGATCACCGACCACGAGATTGTTGTACCCAAATTCCGCGCGGAGTCGGTTGGGCACGATCAAGCGGTCACGGAGCTCATACGACTTCATGCCGGGCTTCATCGAGCCGAGGGGATCGAATGGCTGGAGGGCCGCCGCGAGCGCACCGTAGGCCAGGGCGAAGTTCGAATCCAGCTCGATGGCGCGCCGGTAGTTGGCGGCCGCCTCCTGGTGGTTCAGCGAGACGTGGTGCTGGTAGCCCAGGATCACCTGCTGCAGGGCCTCGGGAGATGAGCTCGTGGCGAGCTCGAGCGGCTGATTGAATCGGGCGATCGATGTCTCGGGCTCACCCAGCCTCTCGCGGAGCCGCGCCGCGGTGACGCCGAGCGTGTGAACGATCTCGTTCCGGCCGCCTGCCTCCGCCTCGGCCCTCGCGACCCGCCTTCTCGATTGGCAGTCCAGCGCACTCAGCTCGATCCGGTATCGATTCCCCGCATCCGCGATGGTGCCCCCTACGACCATCCTGCTGTCGGTCCGGCCGCACACTCGCAGGGCGATGTCCGGGGTCAGCTTGGTCGTGGGCGGAAGGTTGAGGAGACGGAGGGTCCCGACCACCTTTTCGGCTGCCAGGACGCTGAGGTAGGGCGTTTGGCCCAGGCCGGCCCGCAGCGCCGCATTCAGGCCGGCGTCGAGGACGGTGTCCTGGGTTGCGTTGCTGAGATCGGCCAGCACGATCGTGTCGGTGTCCGATAACGTCACCGACCGATGCAGGCTGGAGTAGAGCCCGAGGCCCGCCGCCAGCACGGCGACCGCGGCGGCCGAGGCCCAGCGTCGCGAGCGAACCCGAGTCGGCCGCGTCTCGGTCAGGAGGCCCAGCAGATCCTCCCGCAGCTCGGCGGCGGACTGATAGCGCCGGGTGCGGTCCTTCTCCAGCGCTCTGGCAAGCACCCGGTCCAGGCCCTCCGGAACCGCCGGGTTGTACGCTCGCGCCGGCTCGGGGGCCAGCGTGAGAATCGCGTCGTGGATCGCTGCCTCGGTGTCGCCCGCGAAGGCGCGCCGCCCGGCGGCCATCTGGTACAACACCAGCCCCAGGGAAAAGAGATCGGTCCGCGTGTCCAGCCGCTCTCTGCGGACTTGCTCGGGTGACATGTAACTGGGTGTGCCGACCGCGGTGATGCTCCGAAAGGAATGACCTTTAGTCCCGCCGTCTGGCCGGGTCCCTTCGCTCGACACCGCAGGGTGGGTGCCGGCAATGTCCTCCGTCTCCGCCAGCTTGGCGACGCCGAAGTCCAGGATCTTCACCGGCCCCTGTCTGGTCAGGAAGATGTTCGGCGGCTTGATGTCTCGATGGATGATCCCCCGCTCGTGGGCGGCCTGAAGACCGTTGCAAACCTGGACCCCCACATCCACCAGTTCCGCCAGTGGGACTGGACCGGGTCGCGACGTCAGCCGCTCGAGCACGGTCTCCCCCTCGAGCAGCTCCATCGCGATGAACGGCTGGCCGCCGTGCTCTTCGATCTCGTAGATGGTGCAGATGTTCGGATGATTCAGGGCTGAGGCGGTCTGGGCTTCGCGCTGCAGCAAGCCCAGCGCCGCCGGGTCGTCGGCCAGCTCCTCCGGGAGGAACTTGAGCGCCACCCGCCGGCCGAGCTTGAGATCCTCGGCCTGATACACCATGCCCATACCCCCGCCGCCGATCGCCGAGATGACGCGGTAGTGGGACACCTTCTTCCCGATCAGTCCGAGTGGTTCGGTTGCCGCCTCGGCTCCCGGAGCAGCAGCCGCCGCTCGTCCCGGCTCCAGCCACTCGGCGGCGACCAGGAGTCGATAGCCTCGTCGCGCCAGGGTTTCGATGTACCGGGGATTGTCGGCGGAGTCGCCGAGGGCTCGACGGAGGGTACCGATGGCCACGTTGATGCTGTGGTCGAAATCGACGATCGTGTCGTTGGGCCAGAGCTTCTTCCTGATCTCCTCGCGGGTGGCGATGCGCCCATCGTACTCGATCAGCAACCGCAGGACCCTGAGCGGTTGCTCACGAAGGACGATACGCTCGCGCCCGCCCTCGGCTCCGGCTGACCACAACTCACCTGAGACGATATCGACGACGAAGCCGCCCAGTCGTACGCGACTCACCGCTGCCTCCTTCGGCCGCAGGCGTTTGAGGAGGAGATATACGGTGCACCCTAACCCTTGGCAATTGCCAATGGATTGGCGTCACCCGAGAGACCAATTCATTGTCGCAGAGGCACATAGCCGTGACCGGCCGACCACAATCTCGAGCCCCCTCAAGAAGCTTCGCGGAAATCTCGAGAGGGGACCTCGTGATTCTGTGAAGGTGGGACGGGCTTGAACCGGCGCTTCTCGATCTTGAGGACCTTGATCTTCGACTCCAGGGTCGAGGGGGGCATGCCGAGCTTCGCCGCCGCACCGAACGGCCCAGACACTCGCCCCTTGGCTTTCTCTAGGGCCGCCTCGATCAAGGAGCGCTCGTGGTCCACGAGCGTCTTGCCATTGGAGGCAGCAGGTACGGGGCTGGT
>DASQPA010000232.1:0-33431 GCA_035644215.1 Thermoanaerobaculia bacterium | reverse complement strand
GCCCCGCCGCGCGCCCGCCTTCCGGGCCGTGCCAGGTCGGCGACGCCGAAGGCGGCGAAGGTGGCGGCGGCGATCGTCGGGACGAGGAGGAAGAGCAGGCGCAGCCAGGGGACGAGAAACCCGGTCCCCTGGTCGACGAAGAAGAGGATGGCGAGGACGGCGTTGATCCCCGCCGAGAAGGCCCCCAGGAAAGCCCGGCCCTCGATCCCCAGATGGGTGAGCGAGACGAGCCAGGCGGCATAGCCGAGAACGAAGGGGGCGGCGAGGCTCAAGGTCAGGTTCAAGAAATCCACCCAGGCGGCGCCGGGGAGGGAGCCCGGCCGGAACATCGCCGCGGTCCGCGGCAGGGCGGCGGCGACGGGGAAGAGCGCCACCAGCGGGATGCCGAGCCAGAGGAGGACGCCGGTCCAGCCCCAGAGCCCGTGCCCGTAGCCGTAGCCCAGAATGCCGTTCCGGTAGAGGTGATAGCCGTCGCGGACGAAGCCGGCATCGACGGTGGTCGGCGCCAGGTCCTCGAAGCGGGCGAGGAACTCGCCGAAAACGTTGGCCGGCGGGCGCGTCCCCACCTGGTAGGTGAATTCGAGGGCGCCGGCGTAGGCGGCATAGAACGCCTCCGGCACCTCGTCGACCGTCGGCCACCAGGCCTCCCAGGTCTGCCCCTCGCGGGTGCTGCGGCGCAGGAGCACCTGGCGCGCCACCTCGGCCTCGATCGATCCTTCGCCGCCGGCATGCGAGAACTTGCGGTGGAGGCCGGTCCCCTGGTGCCACTCGACGTCGTTGACGTAAGGGTGGGAGATGGCGTCCCCGGCGATGTGACAGAGGTGGCCCAAAACATAGCCCTGCATCGCCTTGACCCCGCGCTGGAACCCGCCGTCTCCCAGGCTGCCGGCGCGGTCGGCCTCGTGGAGCGCGTCGATGGCGCGGGGATAGAAGGCGAAGATGAAATCGGTGGTCCGGGCGACGACGAGCTCGCGGTTCTCGTCCGGCGAGCCCTTGTGGACGGTGTCGAACACCCAGCCCTGCCCCGGCGCGAGCATCGCCGAGAAGGCGGTGAAGTCCGGCCCCATCGAGCCCATGACGGCGAACTTGTTGACCCCGGAGAAGGGGTGCTGGGGAAATCCCGGGATGTCGACCGAGGGGACCGGCGGCCCGGTCATCATCTCGTACGCCTTGCTGGCGAGGAAATAGAGCCGGTGCTCGAGATCGGTGGCGCGCGATCCGGTGATCCGCTCGGCCAGTTGGTCGCGCCACAGCCGGATGCGCTCCCGCGCCAGGAGCATGATCGACTTGTGGGTGAGGACTCCCGGCATCGCCCCTCCCTAGAACCCGACGCTCACGCCGACGCTCCCCGCGAGATCGCCGGCTGCCCCGGCGATCGCGCCCGCCGCCCCGCCATCCCCACTCGGCAGCGAGTCCTGGAGCCGGCGGAAGGCGGCGACGGTGCCGGTCAGGCCGGTGTCCACCTGGGCGGCGATGGCGTCGAGTTGGTCGAGCACCGGGGTCAGGAGCGGATCGATGTCGAGCTTCGATAGCTCGGCCAGGATGTGGTCGTAGATGGCGAGCGGCGAGGCGAGGATCTCCTCGGCCTTCAGTTTCCCCAGGATGCGCTCGATCGTGTCGCGCAGGGCGTTGACGATCGCCAGGAGGTCTTTCAGCGGATCGAACCCCGCCACTTCCAGCTTGAGCGCGTCGAAGGAGGCGAGCGGCTGGGCGAGGAGGCGGCTCGGTTGCAGGCTCTCGATCTGCGCCCGGATCTCCTGGAAGACGGCGTCGACCGACTGCCGCAGCGGCCCGAGATCGATCTCCGCGACCAGGTGGTTGAGCTCGGCGATGGCGGCCTGGATGGGCGTCACCACCGCCTGGAGGAGGGCGTCGACCCGGTCGCGCAGAGCGATGAAAATGGGCATGACGATGCCGGTCAAGCGCTCCGGGGTGGCGACGGCGAGGAGGTTCTTGAGCGCCGGCACCAGCCCCTGCTCCAGGCCGGGGAAGCCGAGCCGGCGGGCCACGTCGCGGAGGAAATCGTTGATCACGTGCAGGGGGGCGAAGGCGGCGCGCAGGCGAACGATCGTGGCGTCGACCTCCGAGAGGCCGATCCGCCGCAGGGTCTCGCCCAGCGAGGCCGAGCGGGTGAGCGCGGCCAGGTAGCGGTCGCGGTTGCCGGCGAGCGGGGCGAGGGCGGCGTTGGCGTCGAGGCCGCCGGTCGCCGCCTCCAGACGCAGCCGTTCCGGCGAGCCGGCGGCGAGCGCCGCGTTGCCGGCCATCGCCGCCTGGACGGCCTGGATCTTGGCGCCGAGCTGGAGCGCGAGCGCCGTAAGATCGACCGCCGCCACCGCGTCCTTGGTGCGCGACACGGCGTCGGCGATGCGGCCCGAGCGGGCGAGGAGGTCGGTCGTCCCGCCGCCGGCGCCAAGCCAGCCGGTCACCACCCCGAAGGTCCAGGGGTAGACCCGCAGGCCGCTCCCTGAGAGGAGGAGCGCCGCGAGATTGCCGAAGCCGCCCAGCAGGCTGACGTCGGGGAAGCGGTCGAGGAGGTCGGTCGCCTCGGCGAGCGCCGATTGGAGCTTGGGCGCGAGCTGGGTGGGGTCGAAGCGGGCGAGGAGGCCGTTGGCCTGGGCGACCACCGAATCGATCGCCGGTCCCCACTGGTCGAGGTGGATCGTCGTCACCACCTTGTCGCGCGCCTGCTTCACCTTCTCGTCGAGCGGAGCGATCAGCTGATCGGGCGAGAAGCGGTCGAGCGCCTGCAGGATCTTGGCGAAAGCGTCGTCGACCGGTTTCAGCTCCTTGCGGAGATCGAAGCCGGCGATCGTCGCCTTGACGTGGTCGATCGCATCCTGCACCGGCTGCAGGGTGAGCTGGGGAGAGAGGTCGTGGATCTTCGCCGCCACTTCCGCCAGCTTGACGTCGATCTGGGCGACCAGGGCGTGCGGGCTGTGCGCCTTGACCGCGGTGATCAGCGCGTCATAGCTCGCCTGGACGTCCGCGATCGCCTTTTCGATCTCCGGGCGCAGGGCGAACTTGCCGTCGGTGATCTCCAGCAGCTGCTCGATCTCGACCTGCACCGCTCCCGCATCGGCGTCGCGGATCGGCTGCACGGCGGTCTCGACGTCCGCCTTCATCGAGTCGGGGAGGAGGGCGAAGGGGACGGCGGAGATGACGTCCGCGGCGGTGCCCACGGCGGCGATCGCGGTGTCGAAGTAGGGCTGCATCTGGGCCTTGGCGAGCACGTCGTCGAAGGCCTTGATCAGATTCGTCACCTGGTCCACCACCTGGTCGATGTGGACCTGCTCGACGACCACCTTGGCCTGGCCGAAGAGCGCCTCGACCTCGGTCTTGAACTGGTCGACCAGGTGCTCGACCGCGGTCAAGGCCTGGGTGGTGGCGTCGACCGCGGTGTGGAGAGCGGTCTCGATCCCGGCGATCAGCTGGCGGATGGCGTCGAGCACGGCGGTGACCGGCTGGAGGACGTCGCGGATGGCGTTGGCGATGGTGTCGAAGGGGAGCGCCGCCACCGCCTGGCGCACCGATTCGAGAGCGCTCCGGATCGTCGCGGTCACCCGCGCCAGGACGTCGGCCAGGCTGTGGATGGCGCCGGTCACCGCGCCCAGCCCCTGGGCGAGCGGGGCGGCGAGGGCGGCGGTGTCGAAGGCGCGGATCTGCGCCGCGAAGCCCTCGACTTTTCCCTCCAGGGCGGCGAGGAGGCCGGGGAGGTCGAAGGAGGGGAGGCCGGAGAGGTCTAAATGGAGGAGCGGGGTGAGGAGGTCGGCGACCGACTGCGCCGACCGCTGGATGGGGTCGACGTCGGCGGTGCGCACCATGGACGCGGCGGTCGTCAGCTCGGTCTGCACCTGGTCGACGTCGAGATAGACCAGGGTGGCCTCGCCGAACCCCATGGCGGTCGACAGCAGGTCGCGCAGCTCGCCCAGCCGCGCCGCCGCGGCGCCGAGCGCGGTCACCGCGGCGTCGACCTCCGCCGGCTGGGCGGGGTCCAGGTGGGCGAGGAAGTCGGCGAGCGCGGTGGGACCGTCGCCGAAGGCGGCGAGGGCGGCGGCGACCGCCGGCTGCACGGTCGCCGGGTCGAACTGCTGCGCCATGAGCCCGGTCAGCCGGTCGGCCTCGGAGAGGACCGACTCCAGGGCCATGAGCCCGCCGATCACCTTGACCGTGCCGTCGATCGCCGGCAGGACGTTGGGGAAGGAGAGGGTGCCGGCCGGCAGGTTTCCGCCGCCGGCACGGAGCAGGCTCTGGAGCAGGTCGAGGAGCACCCGGCCCTCGGGAGCGGTCGAGAGCACGTCGCCCAGGCGCAGGAGGATGGCGACGAAGCCGCCGTCGTGCGAGCCCGAGAGCTCCTGGGAGAGCCGGTCGACGAGGGCCTGGACCTGCCCGGCGAGGTCGCCGGTGCCGATCCTGTCGACCAGCTCCAGGGCCGTGCTGAGCGGCCCGAGCACGCTGTCCACCCCGGGCAGCGAGGCGAGGAGCGGCTCGACCAACTGGGTCACCTGGGAGACCGCCGCGCCGACTCCCGAGGAATGGATCTGCGCCGTGCCCGAGGTGGCGCCGCCGATCGCCGCCCCGTTGGCCGGCGGAGTGATCGCCCCCAGGCTGGCGAGCGGCCCGCCGAGGTCTCTGAGCAGCGTCTGGACCAGCGTCCCGGCGTCGAGCTTGGCGGTGATGTTGGCACTCAGGCCCATGGGTCCCCCATCGGAGCTCCTTTCCCCTGCCGTCGGGATATATGGGCGAGGGGAGAGGGCCGGGCGTTACAGGCGGGGCCGTGTTCGCCGAGCCCGGAGGCGAGGCGTTCGCCGGCGGCCGGTGCCGGGGCGTTCCCGGACGCCGCGGCACTCAGTGCGGGGGGAGATATAGAGGGGGGAGTCAGAGGGGGTGCAGGAGGAGACGAGGGGGGAGGAGAAGAGGGGGGAGCGGCCGTGGGCCCTGCGAGGGGACAAGTTGACCCCTCCGTGGGCCCTCCGCTACATTTTGCTACAGTAGGACTCACTGGATACACGCTGAAGTAGAGCTGCACCACCCGCCACAGGATCTCCGTCGCCGCCACCCGCTCGGCCACCGCGGCCTGTTCGAGCCGCGGCGCGGTTTTTCCCCAATAGCGGACCTTCACGACCTTCGCGATCTGCATACCCCCTCCTCCGTGCCGCTCTTCGCCCCTCGTACACTTTGGCGCAGTGTTTCGCCGAATCGCCTTCTGCGGTAGCATACAGATCTTCGAGCGGAGGAGTCGACACTTTGCGTCCAGGAATTTTGGAGGGTGCGGCAGGAGGCTCGCGGCGGGGTCGGGAAGCCGCGCAACGGGTCTCCCGCGCCCTGCGCGCGGTGACCGGCGGCATGCCGTCGAGGACCGGCGAGCAGGGTGTGGGGGATCGGATGCAAGGCGCCGGCGACCGGCGGGCAGGGTGTGGGTCACCGGCTGCAGGGCGCTGGGGACCGGCTGCAAGGCGCCGGAGACCGGCGAGCAGAGTGTGTGTCACCGGCTGCTGGGCGCGGGGGACCGGCGAGCAGGGTGTGGGTCATCGGCTGCAAGGCGCCGGCGGTCGGCGGCAGGGTCTGGGTGACCGGCTGCAGGGCGCGAGTGGTCGGCGGCCGGCCTTCCGGGCCGAAGGAGAAGAGTTACTCTACGGTCGTCTACTACCCGACAGGGCTTTTACCCACCTCCAGGAGGTTACGTGACATGCCGACGACCGAAAGCAGGGACGAGATCGACTGGCCTTCGGAGTTCCAGACCGACAAAGTCAAGGTCCACGTGCGCAATGAGATCCAGATCAACGCGACCCCCGAGCAGGTGTGGGCTCACCTCATCCGCGCTCTCCGCTGGCCGGGCTACTATTCGAACGCCCACGACGTGCGCCTGATCGACGAGCCGGGCCCCGACCTGGGGCCGAATACGCGCTTCCACTGGAAGACGTTCGGTCTCAACCTGGTTTCCGAGGTCCTTGAGTTCGTCCCCGGAAAGCGCCTGGCCTGGAACGGCAGCGGCCTGGGAACCTGGGTTTGCCATGCCTGGCTCCTCCGGCCGGTGGACGATGGGTGCTGGGTGCTGACCGAGGAGAACCAGAACGGCTGGCTCTGCCGGCTGCACAAGCTCTTTCGTCCCCAACACATGCACGAGGAGCATCAGAACTGGTTGGAGGGACTGAAGAGGGAAGCAGAGGCGGGACCGCCGCCGCCGTGGCCGTCAGTTTCATGAGCATATGAACGGAGTCAATGGCCTCGAAGGAGGGGAACCTGCCGCCAGTGCGCCTCCATCTGAGCACGTTCTTCCGCGGTGAGCGCCCGTGCCGAGGTTCCAAACGTATCTTGGGCTCGTTCGATCGTTTCGTCGACGATCGCGAGAATAGCTTGCGGGGGCATGTCGAGCTTCTTGGCGAGCTGCCGAAACCGATCACGGGTAATCGCAGTAAAGTGCGTAACGCCGACGAAGTCGAGTGCAAGCGCTTGGTCGTAGCGTGGGAAGAGGACTGTCGGCACGATGTCGTAGGCAGGTGCCAGCCGGGCGCGGACTCGGTCGTAGTAGATCAGACTCCAGTTCTTCACGTGGCTGTCGCCATTCCCACAGAGGATGTCGAAAACGAGGCGCCGCAAGAACAAGAGCATCTCATCGCGCCCAGCGATCGCAGACAACGCTCGAGCGATGGCCAGGTATCCATAGCTGTCGTACTTGGCCTCATGAGTTAAGGGAGCCCCGAAGACCTGCGCAAAGTCCTCAATGTGTATGGGCAGGCCTTCTTCAGTACGGTCGAATCGTCGGCAGACGTAGGCATTGGCTTCACTCCACTCGAGCTGAGGTGGCATTTCCTCAAGGTCGCTGCCGGAGATCACGTCTGTCTCGGGTACCTCAAATCCAGTTGCCGCGGCCCAGCGCATCATGCTGTGCTCAAGCTCTGGAAGGCGCGGGTGAATCCGATCGGGCAACTTGACAATCCACCTGCCGGAGCGGCCACGGGCGGGAACCGTAACACGCCCTTCCCGTTCAGCGGAGAACTTGAGCTGCACTCCCGCCAACGAGAAGCGAAGTCTCTCTTTCGACGCGGCAGGCGGCGCTGGTGGCTCGTCCACGATCTGACCGGGCACGTCATCGTCTTCGGCATCTTCCGGAACAACTGCCACTGCTCCAGGAAGATCACGACCGAGTCGGCGAAGCAACTCGACGTCGGAGTCTGCGAGGTGTTCCGCCCTCAAGATGTACTTTCGAAGCGCACCCTCCGGCAGAAGATGCTGAAAGAAGGAAGGCAAGGATTTGAAGCGGCGGATCTTGGACAAGTTCCAGTCTTCGAACTTCTGGCTTAGAACTGGGCGCGGCGTTGCTTGTACATAGGAGTCACGGAACCTGAGCTCAGACGAGCCGTCTTCGCGGACGCGAAGGTGTGCAACCGGCTCATTGTGCAATAGGACGACGAAAGCCTGGCCACTGTACGCTGTCATGGCGGCGTAGAATCGACCGTGAGATACTCCAGCGAAGGCCGGTCGTTCTCCTCCCAATGCGCTCGTTGCGCCATGAACTCCGCGACGATGTGCTGCACGCGAAGGGCGCGCGCCGCGAGCGCCGTTTCCTGATCGCCGGCGCGCAGCGCACGCCTTGCGTCGCCGTCGAAGCCGTGGGATTCGAGGGCATCGTCCGCTGCCGAAATCAAAATTTCTGCCCAACTCACGTCCTCGGATTCGCGGGGAGGATGCAGCAAGCGCGCGGCGACGGTCCGTGCCACCGGCGTGCCGCTAATTCCTGGTGTCCAATGCGGCAATTTGCTAGGCCTTACGATGCCGAATAGCTCATTGATGTCGACGGCCAGCTCGGTCTCGAGCGGGTCGGCCCGCCCCAATCGCTGTGGCCGCAAGGCCGCGAGAGCCGCCAGCTCGACCTTTGTCGCGGCGGTTGCCGGACGATAGGGACTCAAACCCAGGTCGTTGCGCGAGGCGGGTGGCGCTGAGGGCACAAGTGACAAGAGCCGTTGTACGGAGCCCTCCTCGTCGCCGACCACAAGCGCGCGGTAGTTTTTTCTCACGTAGGGCACGCTTTCTCCCCGATGGACCTGACTGACGGCGCCGCGCCAGATCCACCTGGAGAGCAACAACTCGGACCGCTCTTTCGGCAAGGGAAACAAATGATAGAATCGGGCGAGAACGGCAAGAGGCAGGCCATAGGGCAACACTTCAAAGTGAGGGATCTCCGCGACTCCGCGCAGGAGCTCGATCGCCTTGCGGAGCACGGGCAGAAGCTCGGTGAAAGTGTCCTTCAGCGCACCCGGCTCCCGGAGCTCCCCTTTCAGCGACTGCGTCGCATCAATGCCTCGGATGGCGAGAGCCGCCTTGTGGAGCCACGGATCCGATACGATGCCGAATCCTACAGCATTGTCAAGCTCTGTCGCGAGCGTGGCGAAGGTTGCGGGCTTCTCCCCATCCAGCCCTGCATGGAGAGCTTGGAATACGTCCTTGCGCGTCATGCGCTTGCCTGAGGTGTTTGCGCGGTCGAAAATTGCCCGCAGCGCACGCTCTTCGGTGCTGTCGACGAGGTACCCGACGATTTCATACTCGCGCAGCCTGCGGGCGACCTCATGTGCCTGACGTTGTCGCGTCAAGTCCAGGCCAGATTGCGCCAACCAGATGCCCAGGTCGGCAGCATCGACGAGACGATTTACGGGCACCCACTCAGGGCGCTCTGTGCTTGCCGGCGTTGCATGCACGAACTCCTCACGCGCGAGGTCGTAGTAGAACGCGAATGGGCTTGCCGGCTGGAGTGGATCAGGATGCAGAAGCGTTCCGGTCAGAGAGGTGATGCGTTGCTGCCCATCGACCACCCACCATGCCTGTGGGCTCGCCTCCACTTCCGCGGACCACGGACCGAGCGCGACCCTCGATGCCCGGGCCGGGCGCCGCCAGAATAGAAACACACCGGCGGGAAACCCGCGGAGGACACTGTCGAGGAGGAGTTGGTGATCATTCTGGCCCCAGATCATGGGGCGCTGGAAGGGAGGAATACGGATGCTCCCGGAGCGTACCTTTTCCAGCAGCTTCTGCACGGTCAGCCGTACGCCCTCGGGACGCTGGGCAAGGGTAATGCGCGACATGGTCACAAATATCCCCCGGGGCGACGCCAAATGCAAGCTCGCTCGTCCAAACCAACCTCGCCACCGCGGGGGTGTCGCTGTGTCTTTTCCCCTCTGTGAGTTTGCAAGCCTAGTCCACTTGCGAAGGCACGTCAACGGCCGCCTTTCTCCGGCCTGAGAGGGAAGAGGTCGGCGGCTAGATGCTGATCAGATGGTGGATGTTGCCGTCCGGATCCTTGAACCAGGCGAGCTTCAAGTCGCCGTTGCGATAGACGTCCCCCTCGCGCGTGACGTTCGGTAGGTCGTAGTGCTCGAAGGACACTCCCTTCGACCGTAGGGACTGCACGATGTCGTCGAACGCGCCGCCGACGCTCCAGGTGACGGACGTGGCCTGGTTCGTCCCCGCGAATTGGGACGCATAGACGAGGAGCGACGAGCCGCCGCTCTGGTACGTGATCGTGGTAGGACCTTCGGAGAGAATCGACTTCAGGCCGAGCTTGTCCTCGTAGAACCGCCTCGCCGCCCCGAGGTCTTTGACGGCCACGGTTGCAATCGCGTCTTTGTCTGCCAGCATACGGACCTCCTGCCGGTTTCTTGAGCAAGAGTCGGGCCACCGAGCTAAAAAAAGGGGCCTCCTACCGTGGCCGTGAGCCGTCAGTTCATCAGCATGTGCACGGCAACAACCGCCAGGACCCCTCCGGCGGTCAAGGTCGCCGCGGCGACGAAGAGTGTCGCCGCATGTCTGCGGACCGCGACGAGCGGGTGTCGCATGGCTTGCCGCAGTGCAGCGTCCGCGTTCCAGCCACGCAGGAGCGCGGCGCCGCCGGTGACCAGGACGGCGAGCGGCAGAGCGATGAGCAACACCCAGAGGGTCCACTGCCGTGCCGCGTACCACAGGACGATCCGCTGCGCGGTGTGCGCCGGTTCGGACTGCAGCGGCTGGAGGTGGCGCACGACGAGCGCCGCCATGAAGAGGGCGGCGGGGGAGAGGAGCAGCAGCTCCAGGGCGGCGATGGCGCGTCGGTTCGTGTTCATGGTTACTTTATAGCACAAAGTCCTTGCCGAAGATAGCAGCGGTTTGAGGGCGAGGGGTTGAGCCGCCTGGCTGGGATTCCTCCCGCGCCTTGCCACCTCCCACCCCCCCACGCTATGGTTCTCCTGCCTGCTTGCGGTCGGGTGGGCCTTGGGGGATTTGGAAGTTACGATGATGCTCCAGAGCGTGGTACGGGACTGCCTCTACCTCAACTGGGCCCTGCCGGCCGCGGCTCTGCCGTCGCCGCCCGCCCCGCTGCGCTACCAGCTCCACCCCTTCCAGGGAGAGGACCACGTCTTCGCCTCGGCCGTCCTCTTCCACCAGGAGGGGCTCCACCTGCAGAGCCTGCCGCGCCTGCGGCTCTCCTATCCCCAGTGCAATCTGCGGCTCTACGTGCTGGACGGCGACGGCATCCCGGCGGTCCTCTTCCACCGGATGCTCATGCCGCTCTGGCTGGTCCCCGGGGTGCGCCTGATCTCCCAGCAGCCCGCCGCCAGCGCCCGCTTCCTGTTCCCCCGGCCGTCGCGCGATCCGGGCGACGGCGAGTGGCGGTGGCGGGTGGAGAAGGGGGAGAGCCTCACGGTCCGGGCCTGGCAGGACAGCCCGACCGTCGGCCAGGGACCGAAGCTCGGCAACTGGGAGCAGACCGTCGACTACATCGTGGAGCGGCCGCGCGGCTATGCCGTGGAGGACGGGGTGCTCCACCGGGTCAAGGCCCAGCACCCCCGGGTCGCCGTCTGGCCGCTGCGCGCCGAGATCGCCGAGGGCGGCCTGCTCGAGCGCCTTCTGCCCCTGACCCATGGAGCCCAGTGGCCGGCGCTCCACTCCACCTGGCTCTGCCCGGAGATCCCCTTCGTCTTCGAGCTCGGCTTCGTGCCCAAGATGCAGGTCGCCCCCACCCTGCCCCAGGCCGCCGCCAGCCGCAGCGCCGCCCGCGTCCGGCTGCCCGAGGGGGGCGAGGTGACGATCCCGCCCCTGCCCGCCCTCCAGACCCTCCCGGAGCGGGAGGAGGAGGCCTGCTGCGTCGCCTCCGGCTCCGGACCGCTGCGCCCCTGCGCGCCGTAGAACTCTTCCCCTACCGAGGAGAGGACCATGAGCTTCGAACGCGTCTGGAGCGGCTCCCCCTGGGAGGGGAAGGTCGGCTACTGCCGGGCGGTCAAGGCCGGCCCCCACGTCCACGTCAGCGGCACCACCCCGATGGCGGACGGCCAGGTCGTCGCCCCGGGGGATGCCTATGCCCAGACCCGGCGCTGCCTGGAGATCGCCCTCGGCGCCCTGGCCGAGCTCGGGGGGAGCGCCGCGCACGTCGTCCGCGTCCGCATGTTCGTCACCGACATCTCCCGCTGGCAGGAGTACGGCCGCGCCCACGGCGAGGTCTTCGCCGCCCACCCCCCGACCAACACCATGGTCGAGGTCAAGGCGCTCATCGACCCCGCCATCCTGGTCGAAGTCGAGCTCGAAGCCTACCTGGGGTAACATTCCCCGCCATGAACCCGATCGACCCCCGGGACCGACGTCCCCAGCGCATCGCCATCATCCCCGGAGACGGTATCGGCAAGGACGTGACCGTCGAGGCGGTCAAGGTCCTCGAAGCCGCCGCCGAGCACTACAGCCTCCCCTTGGAGCTCGTCCACTTCCCCTGGGACGCCGACCGGTATCTCGAAACCGGCGAGACCATGCCCCAGGGCTCTCTGGAGGACTTCCGCGACAACTACTCGGGCATCTTCATCGGCGCCTTCGGCGATCCGCGGGTGCCGGACATGAAGCACGCCGCCGACATCCTCTTGGGCATCCGCTTCGGCCTGGACCTCTACATCAACTTCCGGCCGGTCAAGCTCTACGCCCCGCACCTCTGCCCGCTCAAGGGGAAGGGGGAGAAGGACGTCGACTTCGTCGTCTTCCGCGAGAACACCGAGGGAGCGTACGTGGGCTGCGGCGGCAACTTCAAGAAGGGGACGGCGGACGAGATCGCGATCCAGGAGGAGATCCATACCCGGAAGGGGGTGGAACGCATCCTCCGCGCCGCCTTCGAGTGGGCCGTGGCGCACGGCAAGACGGACGTCTGCATGAGCGACAAGTCGAACGTCATGCGCTTCGCCCACGACCTCTGGCAGCGCTGCTTCTGGGAGATGGCGAAAGAATATCCGGGAATCAACGCCCGCCACCTGTTCGTCGACGCCCTGACCATGCAGATGGTCAAGAAGCCGGAGAGCTTCGAGGTCATCGTCACCAACAACATGTTCGGCGACATCGTGACCGACCTCGGCGCCGCTCTCCAGGGCGGGCTGGGGATCGCCGGCTCGGCCAACCTCCACCCCGGCCGCACCTCGATGTTCGAGCCGGTCCACGGCTCCGCCCCCAAGTATGCCGGCACCGGCCAGGCCAACCCGGTGGGGGCCGTGCTCTCGGTGGCGCTGCTGCTCGAGACCCTGGGGCACGACACGGCCGCCCAGGCGGTCGAGCAGGCGGTGACGCAGAGCCTGCGCGACGGCCAGGCGACGGTCGACGTGGGCGGCTCGCTCACCACCTCGCAGGTCGGCGACCTCCTGGCGCGCTCGGTGGCCGGCGCGCTCGCGGCGCGCTGACGGGCCGTAACTTCCGTCACTCCATCATTTCAGCGAGGAAGCCTCTACCGGGGGGCTTATAATGGAGCGGTATCGCTCGAAGGCAGGGACACCATGCAGCAGCTCAAAGAGACCGATCTGATCTACGACTGGAACCGCGCCGGCGGCCCGGACCTCCTGCCCGCCCGCGGGCGGGTGGAGCTCGACGACGAGACCCTGCGCGACGGCCTCCAGTCGCCCTCCGTGGTGTCGCCGGGGATCGAGGACAAGCTGCGCATCCTGCACATGATCGTCGATCTGGGGATCGAGTCGGCCGACCTCGGCCTCCCCGGGGCGGGGCCGCACGTGGCGAGCGACGTCGAGCGCCTGGCGCGGGAGATCGTCGAGCAGCACCTGCCGCTGGCGCCGAACTGCGCCGCGCGCACCGTCCGCGCCGACATCCAGCCGGTCATCGACATCGCGGAGCGGGTGGGAATGCCGATCGAGGTCTCCTGCTTCATCGGCTCCTCGCCCATCCGGCAGTACGCCGAGAGCTGGGGGCTCGACCGCATGCTGCGCCTCTCCGAGGACGCGGTCGCTTTCGCCGTGGCGCACGGCATGCCGGTGATGTTCGTCACCGAGGACACCACCCGGGCCAAACCGGAGGATTTGCGCCGGCTTTACACCACGGCGGTCGAGGCCGGGGCGCGGCGGATCTGCGTCGCCGACACGGTGGGGCACGCCACCCCGCAGGGGGTCGCGAACCTCATCCGCTTCGTCCGTGAGGTGGTGGACGCGACGGGGGAGGACGTCAAGGTCGATTGGCATGGCCACCGCGACCGCGGGCTCGCGGTGATGAACGCCCTGGCCGCGGCCGCCGCCGGGGCCGACCGCCTGCACGGCACCGCCCTGGGGATCGGCGAACGGGTGGGCAACTGCGCCATCGACCTGCTGCTCATCAACATGCAGCTCCTCGGCTGGATCGACCGCGACTTGAGGCGCCTGCGCGAGTACTGCATCTTCGTCGCCGAGAAGACCGGGGTGCCGCTCCCCGACAACTACCCGGTGATCGGCAAGGACGCCTTCCGCACCGGTACCGGGGTGCACGCCGCGGCGATCATCAAGGCGCGGACGCGGGGCGACGACTGGCTGGCCGACCGCGTCTACTCCTCGGTCCCGGCGAGCCTCGTCGGCAGCCACCAGGTCATCGAGGTGGGGCCGATGAGCGGCGAGTCGAACGTCATCTACTGGTTGAAGGAGCGCGGCATCGAGCCGGGCCCTGAGTTGGTGCGCGAGATCTTCCAGCGCGCCAAGGCAGCGCCCAAGATCCTCGAGGAGGAGGAGATCCTGGAGATCTGCCGCCGCTCGGGCGCCACGGTCCACGCCGCCTAGGCTCGCCGGGTGGCCAAGCCTGCCAAACCTGCCCAGCCCGCCGGGCCGAGCAAGCCCGAGCCGCCCTGGAAACGGGTGCTGGCGCGCTACCTGGAGGGCCTCTCCGTCGAGCGGGGGCTGTCCTTCAACAGCACCGAGGCCTACCGCCGCGACCTCGAACGGCTGGCCCGTGCCCTCGAGCGGCCGAAGCTCGCCAATACCGCCAATGCCGCCAATACCACCGGCCCCGACCTGCTGACCGCCGACGCCGCGACCCTGGCCGCCCACCTGCGCGAGCTGCGCCGGGAGGGCCTGAACCCGCGTTCCATCGGCCGCGCCCTCTCCGCCTATCGCGGCTTCTACGAGCACCTGGTCGAGAGCGGCGAGCGGGCCGACAACCCGACGGTCAACCTCCTCTCTCCCAAGCTCTTCCAGGCGCTCCCCAAGGTGCTCACCGAGAGCCAGGTCGAGGCCCTCCTCGCCGCCCCCGACACGGCGACCCCGCGCGGCCTGCGCGACCGCGCCATGCTGGAGCTGCTCTATGCCACGGGGCTGCGGGTGAGCGAGCTCACCGGCCTGACCCTGCCGCAGCTCCGCCTCGACGTGGGCTTCCTGATCGCCTTCGGCAAGGGATCGAAAGAGCGGGTGGTGCCGGTGGGGGAGCAGGCGGAGGCCTGGCTCGGCCGCTATCTCCGGGAGGTGCGGCCGGGGCTCGCCAACCGCCACGAGGCGGTCTTCGTCAACCACCAGGGCGACCCGATGACCCGCCAGGGCTTCTGGAAGAACCTGCGCGCCTACGGGATCGCCGCCGGGGTCCGCGGCCTCTCCCCCCACGTCCTGCGCCACAGCTTCGCCACCCACCTCCTGGAGCACGGCGCCGACCTGCGCTCGGTCCAGATGATGCTCGGCCACGCCAACATCTCGACGACGCAGATCTACACCCACATCCACCAGCAGCGGTTGAAGAGTCTCTATGATAAGTTTCATCCGCGGTCGTAAAGGGCTATTCTCTGCAAAAGCCCATGCCGCCGAAGCCGCCCATGCCGCCGAAACCGCCGGCCCCTTCGTTGCCGCCCCCCCGGGTGCCCGAGCGTCCGGTGGCACCCCACGTCCGCCGGGCGCTCGCCCTCGCCGGTCCGCTCCAGGCAAAGCTCCCGACCCCGGCGCCCGCGCCCGTCCCGCCCCGGATCGCCGCTCCAGCGTCCCGGGCTCCTCTCCCCTCGGCGCCATCGGCGCGGCCGCTTGCACCCTCTCCCCAGGCCGCCGGAGCCGCGCCGCGCTCGACCCTGCGCCCGCTGCTCCTGCCCTACCCTGTCCAGATGGCGGAACGCAAGCGCAAGGAAAAGCGGAAGCGGGAGGAAGAGCCCGAGGCGGAGGCCGCACCGAGGAGGTCGTCGCGGGTGAAACGGGTTCGGGTCGTCGCCCGCAAGAGCGTCCTCACCGGCGGTTTCGATGATTTCGGCGCCGGGCTCAGCTCGGAGACCAAGGGCGGCGGCTCGACCACCGCGGTGGTTCTGCGGATCGGCCGTCGCGCCTTCAACGGCTCGTCAGGAGCCGGTCACGCCGAGATGAACGCCTTGAACGACGCTCTGGAGACCCTGGGCAGCCTGGGCGCCATCAGAGCCGCGCGGTCCAAGACCGTGGCCTGCACCGCCAAGCCGTGCTGCTACCGCTGCTCCATCGTCCTGGGCCTGCTGGGGTTCCGGGCTCACTCCCAGCATACCAAGAAGACCAGGAGCGGCATGGGCTCCACCCAGTGGGTCCTCCCACAGCCGCTCAAGGGTGCCCTCGAGGACGATTACGGCGACATCCAGACCCTCGTGGCGGTGGCGGGGAACATCGACAACCTCTAGCGCGGCTCTCCCCCGGGGAACGGCGGGTAGCGGGGCGGTTGTCCTCTTACGCCTTGATTCCGATTTCACGGGCTGGGAATTACAATTTTTCGCTCCGAATTCGAATTCGAGCGGCTCGAATTTCAATTCTGGAGCCCTGAATTCGAATTCGAGCGGCTCAAATTGTAATTCAAGTGGCTCGAATTGTAATTCGGAGGGCTGGAATTCGAATTATTGGGGCTGGAATTCGAATTCGAGCGACTCGAATTGCAATTCGAGCGACTTGAGTTGTAATTCCAGTGGCTCGAGTTCGAATTCGAGGCGCTTGAATTCGAATTCGAGGCGTTTTCAGGGATCGAGGAGGGGCTGCCGAGGAGAGGCGAGCGACCTTGAAAGCACTTCTGCAAGCCGCCATCCTCTTCTTCGTCACTGCGTGCGTTTCCAGCGTCTCTCCGGAGAGTGAAGCGTCTCCATAGTAGTCATCCCAGACCACAGAGAGCTGCCTCCGCCCGTGCAAGGCGGCCGGGAAGCCGTCGCTCCATGAACCACGAACGCCTCGCACTCGCGTCCCTCCCCCCTGGGAGGGGGCGGTTGGATCAGGGGGGAGGCCAGGACGGGGGCGCCAAATCTGGGCACCGCCCTCTGCTTCATCCGCGGCTGTTCCGGCGATGACCGCGAGGCCGGGCAGGTAGGGGCCGAGCCCCCGTGCCTGCCCGGCCCCGATCGGACCTTACCCCGCCTGCCGCCGCGCGCGGATTCTACCGACCTGCTCCTCGGCGCCCGGCCCGGCGGCTTCGAGCAGGGTGGCGAGCGCCCACGGCGACCGTACGACCGCCTCCAGCAGGTGGAGCCCCTCGGCCCACCGCGGCTCGTACCGGTCGAACCAGCCAGCCGCCTGCGGCCCCTGCTCCCCGTACCCGGCGACCAGCGGGTAGCCCTCGGCGCTCGCCTGCTCCTCCAGATGGAAGAGCGGCTCGCGGTCGATGACCGGCAGGAGCACGGAGAGGAGCCGCGCGGTTTCGAGATGCCAGAGGATGGCGACCGGCGGATCGCCGATGGCGAGATCCTCCCACAGCCGGAGGATGGCGACCGCGCCCGGCCGTCCCGGAACGGGCTCGATTTTCCAGGGACCGGCGAGCTCGGCCTCTGCTGCGGTCAGGACGTCGTCGCGGTCGCGGAGGAGGGCCAGGTAGGAGGGGGAGAAGGCGTTGTCGAGGGGAGAGACGGGTGTGCTGCTACCATCACGGGAGCTTCGCATGAGTGTATTCCTCTTGCGGAGTCAGGGGCCGGTTCGAGTTGGTGCTCGGGCCGGTCCCGTTTGTTGGGGCGGGAGGGCGATCCTCCCGATGGGTGGAAGATAGCAGGAATGGGGCGGGAGGGCAAGTGGGGTCCCATAGGCGCTAACTTACCGGCGTGGTATCTCCCTGGGAGCGCCGGCGTCCTCGCCGGCTCTTGCCATTCGTCTCTATCCGGCCGGCGAGACGCCAGCGCTCCCAGGGACCCCCACCCGCTCCTCCAGCCATTCCAAATCCCGCTCCCGTCGAGTAAGTTAGCTCCTATGGAGGGGATGCCCATACCCACCCTCCGCCACCGCCACCCCGTCCACCAGCCATGGAGGCTGCATGTCCAACCCGCTTAAGCACTTAAAGACGTCCCACATCTCCGGTGCATTAGGTGCGCTCGCTGCGCTTGCCTCCTTCATCAGTCTCACCCCTCACGACTGGAAGAAGCTGGTGATTGTTGCGTGGCTCACAATACCGCCAGTATTCTTTTTCCTCGAGATCCACAGGGTGCGCAGAGAGAACCCTGCCGACTTGGCTGACTGCAAGATGAGCCAAGAGGCCGCGGCAAAGATCTGGGCCGGGGTCGCGGCCGCGCTAGTTGTCCTATACCTTAGATGACTCCACCATGTTCGGCATTTGAAGGAGGATTGTAAGGCACGGTGGAAGCCGGATTCATCCGGCGCAGCCCATAGCCCGGAGATTCATCTCCGGGCGGGGCCGCGCCCACCTCGATAGCCTCCTACCGGATCATCCCTCTGGTCGGGCGATGGGAGGCTTCCGTACCGCGCGAAACGCCCCCCTCCTGGCCTCCCCCCTGATCCAACCCACCTCCCGCCCAGGGGGGAGGGACGCGATAGGAGGCGCGATACCATTCTTTCGACGGCTGCCCCCTTCTCCTCCTACCCGGGGCGGGTGGGGGTCCCTGGGAGCGCCGGCGTCCCGCCGGCCGGATAGCGAGGACGGCAAGAGCCGGCGAGGACGCCGGCGCTCCCAGGGAGCCTGCGGCCAGCCAGCCAGCCCCTTCCTTGCAACCCACCCCGGAGAGATGATCTACTCCCGACCCTATGCTGCCCAGAAACCCCATCCTCCCGTTCTCCCGTCCGGAGATCGGCGAAGAAGAGATCGCCGAGGTCGTCCGCTGCATGAAGTCGGGCTGGATCACGACCGGACCTTTGACCGCCCAATTCGAGCAGGAGTTCGCCGCCACCCATGGCGCGGCCCATGCTCTCGCCTTTTCCTCCTGTACCGGCGCCCTCCATGTCTGCTTCCTCGCCATGGACCTGAAGGAGGGGGACGAGGTCATCGTCCCCGCCCTCACCTGGCCCGCCACCTCGAACATGGTGATCGCCGCCGGGGCCACCCCGATCTTCGCCGACGTCGACCGCTCGACCTGGAATTTGGACCCCGAAGCCCTGGCCGCCGCCCTCACTCCGCGCACCCGGGCGGTCGTTCCCGTCCACTTCGCCGGCCAGCCTGCCGACCTGGACGCCTTCCGCGCCGTGCTGGCGAAAGCCGGCCGTGAGGACGTGCAGATCCTCGAGGACGCCGCCCACGCCGCCGGGGCGTCGTATCAAGGACGGCCGATCGGCGCCTGCTCCCAGAACGGCACCACCGCGGCCTGCTTCTCCTTCCACCCGATCAAAAACATGACGACGGGGGAGGGGGGCATGGTGACGACCGACTCGGCGGAGCTTGCCGACCGGATCAAGCTCTGGCGTTTCCACGGGGTGCGTCGCGACGCCTGGAAGGCCTACTCGGCGACCGAGAAGGCGCCCGCCACCTACGACGTGGTCCTCCCCGGCTTCAAGTACAACCTGACCGACCTCCAGTCGGCGATCGGCATCCACCAGCTCCGGAAGCTCCCGCGCTTCAACGCCCGGCGGGCGGAGATCGCGGCCCTCTACGGCCGGGAGCTGGCCGCGGTCGGCGGCCTCGGGCTGCCCGGCGCGGCGGCCTACCCGCACGTCCACCCCTGGCATCTGTTCACCGTCCTCGCTCCCGACCGGGCGGAATTCATGGACCGCCTGAAGAGCCTGGGGATCGGCACCGGCCTGCACTTCGAGGCGGTCCACCTCCATGCCTACTACCGCGAGCGCTACGGCTACCGCCCCGGCGCCTTCCCGGTCGCCGAGGAGGTCTGCGCGCGCATCGTTTCGCTGCCGCTCTTCCCCTCCATGACGGACGACGACGCGATGGACGTCGTCGCCGCGGTCAGGGAGGTGGTGGAGCGTGCCGCGGCCTGAGGCCATGGAACGACCCGCGGAGCTCAGGCGGCCGGGTGCGCCGCCACGGCTGTCGATCGTCATTCCGGTTTTCAACGAGGAAGCGAATCTTCCCGCCCTCTACCAGCGCCTGGCGCCGGTGATGGACGCGATCGATCGCCAGGGCGGCGGCGTCGTCGAGGCGATCCTCGTCGACGACGGCAGCGCCGACAGCTCGCTCGCCCTGCTGCGCGACCTGGCCGCCCGTGACCGGCGGGTGAAGGTGATCTCCTTCAACCGCAACTACGGCCAGCACGCGGCGGTGATGGCGGGCTTCGACGCCTCGCGCGGGAAGACCGTGGTGACGCTCGACGCCGACCTCCAGAACCTGCCGGAGGACATCCCGAAGCTCCTCGCCAAGGCGGAGGAGGGGTTCGACGTCGTCGGCGGCTGGCGCGCGGCGCGGAAGGACACGCCGTTCCGGCGCTTCGCCTCGCGCCAGATCAATCGGATGATGCGGTGGATTCTCAAAGGGGTCGAGTTCAAGGACTACGGCTGCATGCTCCGCGCCTACTCGCGGCCGGTGGTCGATTCGATGCGCCTCTGCCAGGAGCGCTCGCCCTTCATCCCGGCGCTCGCCGTGCAGTTCGCCCGCCGCATCGCCGAGGTGCCGGTGGGGCACGCCGACCGCGCCGCGGGGGAATCCAAGTACTCGCTCTGGAAGCTCTTCAAGCTCCAGGCCGACCTCATCACCGGCTTCACCTCAGCCCCGCTGCGTTTCGCCACCCTGACCGGCAGCGTCGTCTCGCTGCTGTCGATCGGCTTCGGCGTTTTCCTCGGCATCCGCCGGCTGCTCTACGGCCCCGAGGCCCAGGGGCTCTTCACCCTCTTCGCCCTCCTCTTCCTCCTCGTCGGGGCGAACTTCTTCGCCCTGGGGATTCTGGGCGAGTACGTGGGTCGCATCTTCGTCGAGGTCCGGCAGCGGCCGCGGAGCGTCGTCGCCGAGACGATCAATCTCGGTGCCCAGGCAGAGGAGGAGGCGCCGTGAGGATCCTCTTCTTCGGCTACAGCCAGATCAGCTACCGCACGGTCGAGCTCCTCGTCGAGCGGCGGTCCCAGGGGGACGAGGTGGTGGGGGTGGTCACCCATCGCGACGATCCGGCGGAGAACCGCTGGTACCGAACTCCGGCCGAGGCCGCCCTGGCGCACGGCCTGCCGCTCTTTTACGACGAGGAGCTGGGACCCGAGGGGATCGTCGAGCTGGCCCGCCAGCTGGCGCCGGACCTCGTGCTCTCGGTCTTCTACCGCCACCTGCTGCCCGACGCGGTGCTCGACACCGCCCGCCTCGCGGCCCTGAACCTCCACCCCTCGCTCCTCCCCGCCTACCGCGGGCGGGCGCCGCTCAACTGGGTGCTGGTGAACGGCGAGACGGAGACCGGAGTCACTCTCCACCACATGGTGAAGCGGGCCGACGCGGGCGACGTCGTGGCCCAGCGCGCCATCCCCATCGCGCCGCGCGACACCGCGCTCAGCCTCTACCATAAGATCGAAACGGCCGGGGTCGAGCTGCTCCGCGAGACCCTGCCGCTCGTCGCCTCCGGCACCGCGCCGCGCCTGCGCCAGGACGAGTCGCGGGCGAGCAAGGTCGGGAGGCGGCGCCCGGAGGACGGGCGGATCGACTGGTCGTGGCCAGCGGCGCGGGTCGACAACCTGGTGCGCGCTGTGGCGCCGCCCTGGCCGGGTGCTTTTTTTGATCTTCCGCTGGCCGCCGGCGCTCCGGCCGGACACCGCGTTTTCGTCCATGCCGGGGAGCCGGCCGAGCCGCTGCCGGAAGGCGCGGAGCGGCCGGTGCCGGGGACCGTGCGCCAAGCTTCTGGACACACCTACATCGCCGCCGCCGATCGCTGGTACCGGGTCGACGAGGCCGTCGGGCTCGATGCCCAAGCAGATTCTGCGAGGACCTGAAATGAAAGTACTGATCACCGGAGGGGGTGGTTTTCTCGGTTCGCACCTGGGCGACCGGCTGCTCTCGGCCGGCCACGAGGTCACCGGGCTCGACACCGCGCCCGACCTGAAAGTCCGCCACAACATCGACAACCCGAAGTTCCGCTACATCAAGGGCTCGATCTTCGATCAGGACCTGATGGAGAGCCTGGTCGCCAAGTCGGACCTGGTCTACCACCTGGCGGCGGTGGTGGGGGTCGAGCACTACGTGGAGGACCCGCTCCACGTCCTGAACGTCAACGTCAACGGCACCCAGAACCTCCTGAAGCTCTGCCACCGCTACGACAAGAAGCTGGTCTTCTCGTCGACCTCGGAGGTCTACGGCAAGTCGAAGGACACCCCGTTCCGCGAGGATGGCGACCGGCTCCTGGGCTCGACCCAGATCGACCGCTGGTGCTACTCGACCTCGAAGGCGGTGGGGGAGCACTTCTGCTTCGCCTACGGCAAACTCGGCCTGCCGGTCGTCATCGTCCGCTTCTTCAACGCCTACGGGCCGCGGCTCGACAAAATCGACGTCGGCCGGGTGATCACGATCTTCATGGGGCAGCTCCTCCGCGGCGAGGACCTGACGGTGATCGGCGACGGCAAGCAGACGCGCGCCTTCACCTACGTCGACGACTCGGTGGCGGCGCTCGCCGCGGCCGGCCTGGTGGACGGCGCGGTGGGTGGGATCTTCAACATCGGCAACGACAAGGAGACGACGATCCTGGAGCTCGCGGAAGCGATGATCCGTGTCCTCCCCGGCACCGGCTCGAAGATCCGCTACGTGCGCCAGCAGGAGATCTACGGCGAGAGCTACGAGGACATCCCGCGCCGCTACCCCGACATCACCCGCATGCGGACCATCCTCGGCGTCGATCCCAAGACCTCGCTCGACGAGGGGTTGAAGAGGACGATCGACTGGTTCCAGAAGGACTCGGGGCTGACGCCGAAGTTGCCGTAGGGGGGGAGGGATTGGCGCAAACAAAAGAAAACAAAGCCCCGAAGGGGCGACGGTCCTCCGGGCGCGGACCTCCGCCCGGAGATAAATCTCCGGGCTATGAGCTGCGCTGGATGAATCCAGCTTCGCGCGAGCGACAGCCTCAGGCGCCGGTGAGCTCTACGTCTTCGTAGATCTCATCAAAACGCAAGGTGTGCGGCACGGACTGGAGCTCGATGAGCTCGGTGTCGGCCCGAAACTCCTGGAACAGCCACTGCGCCGGTCGCTCCGGGTCCTTGAGATACCGTTCGACGAAGCGTTCGTGCTGCGAGATCAGCAGGTACTCGCTGAAGCTGGGGATGCTTCGGTAGGAGTAGAACTTCGCGCCGTGATCGAAATCCTGCGTCGAGTCGGACAACACCTCGATGAGGAGCGCGGGATTGAGGAGAGTATCTCGCTGGGCATCGAGAAAGGAGTGCTCGCCGCAGAGGGCGACGACGTCCGGGTAGAAAGCACGCCGCTGCGCGGGCACCCAAACCCGGAGCCCCTGGTCGTAGACCCGGCAGGGGGTGCCGCGGAAACGGGTGCGCAGGGAGGTCGTGACGTTTGCGACGATCTGGCTGTGCGCACGGGTCGCGGCGAGGATGGGCACGATGAGACCGTCATGGAACTCGTGGCGGTCCTCGGTCTGGCGCTCGAGCCGCAGGTATTCCTCGAAGATGTGACGTGGGGTGGGTCCCGCCGCCATGGGGGGAGTCTAGCAGGGCTCATCGCTCAGGCCCAGGTCGAGGGGCTGCAGTTCGCCAGCGCGGACCCGCTCGTGGACATTGAGGCAGGATTGTAATGGAGACTGAGGTGGGCTGGCCCCGAAGCCTGGACCCAGCATGGAAGTCTCCCTTCGGCAGGTGGAGCAGGGTTCTACGGGATCGCTGAGCCAATCCGGGATTGCGAACCGGCGTGCGAGTCGCCCAGCTGGGCTCTCGGCGGTAGAGTCCGGCCCATGGAAGGTGGGGGAGCCGTACGGCAACCGAAGCAGGGGACGCCGCCGTTCAAGTTACCCAAATGTCGTGGCGTGACGGGAGATCGGCGGTGAATCTTGGTATCCGGCCGTCTCGGCTGGCAGCGCGACGGCTGGGTCTGGCAGCGCAGTGGCTGTGCCTGGGAGCGTCGTGGCTGTGCCCAGCAGCGCAGGCGTTGTGCCTGCCGGCGCGGGCGCTGTGCCTGGTAGCGCAGGTGTTGAGTCTGCTAGCGCAGGCGTCGTGCCTGGCAGCGCAGAGGTTGTGCCTGGATCGCTCGGCCACGTCCAGGAGTCAAGGAACGCGAACGGCGGGGAGCCGGCGGTATCGGTAGGGAGTATACAGGGAAGCGGCCGCGGCGCGGCAGATCCCTGCCTGCTAAGATCCCCCCGCCATGGCCACCACCCGCGTCGTCCTCAAGATCGACGTCGACACCTACCGGGGCACCCAGGACGGCATTCCGGCGATGCTCGCCGATCTCGCCGAATTCGGCGTGCGCGCGAGCTTCTACTGGAGCGTCGGGCCCGACCGCTCCGGGCGGGCGATCTTCCGCATCTTCACCAAGCCGGGGTTTCTCCAGAAGATGGTGCGCACCAACGCCGCCAAGATGTACGGCTGGAAGACGGCGCTCTACGGCACCCTCCTGCCCGCGCCGCGGATCGGCCGGCGGTGCGCCGGGGTGCTGCAGAGCGCCCGGGACGCCGGGCACGAGGTGGGTCTCCATGCCTGGGACCACGTCACCTGGCAGGACCGCCTCCATCGCATGAAGCCCCAGGCGGTCGCGGCGACCCTCGATCGCGGCATGGCGGCCTTCGCCGAGATCTTCGGCAGCCGCCCCCGGGGCTTCGCCGCCCCGGCCTGGTTCATGACCGACGACGCCTTCCTCGCCCTGGAGGCCCGCGGCTTCGACTACCTGTCGGTGTCGCGCGGCGTCGCCCCTCCGTTCTACCCGCGCATCCGCGGCCGGGTGCTCCAGACGATCGAGATCCCCACTACCCTCCCCACCCTGGACGAGGAGCTGGGGCGGGACGGCATCACCCCGGAGACCTATGTGGACCGCCTGGTCGAGCGCTACCGGCCGGGGGAGACCGAGGTCCTGACCGTCCACGCCGAGACCGAGGGTCTCGCTTATCGCCAGCTCTTCCGCGACCTCCTCGCCCGCCACCGGCAGATAGGGATCGAGACGATCACCGCCGCCCAGTTTGCGGCCGAGTGGCGGGACAAGGCGGTCGCCCGTGACGTCTACATGGCGGAGATCCCGGGACGGGCGGGGGCGGTGGTGCGGGTGGGCACGGCCGTAGCATAGAATCCCTCTCCATGTGCCGCTCGCTCCGCCCCACCCTCGCCGGAGCGCTCCTCGGTTGCACCATCCTGGCTGCCGCGGCTCTCGCCCAACCGGCGCCTCCGGCACTCCCAGCAGACCCCGCCCCGCTCACCCTCGCCCAGGCCCTGGATCTCGCCTTGGCCGCCAACCCCGGCATCGCCGCCGCCCGGTTGCGGCCGGAGGTGGCGCGGGCGGGGATCGACGTCGCCCGCCAGCGCCTCAACCCGCAGCTCACCCTGGAGGAGACCAAGGAGACGCCGCGCGACGCCGCGACCCTCGCCCAGGAGATCGAGGTTGCCGGCAAGCGGCGGCGGCGGATCGAGCTCGCACAGGCCCAGGTGGCGAGCGGTGAGGCCGAGGTGGCGCGCGCCATCGCCCTTACCCGGAGCCGGGTGCGGCGCGCCTTCTACGCCCTGGCCGCCGCCGAGCGCCGGCGCGCCGAGGCGGAGGCCGTGCTGCACCTCGCCGAGCGCACCCGGGACGCGGCGCGCGATCGTTTCAACGCCGGCGACGTGGCCCGGCTGGACGTCGTCCAGGCCGAGCTCGCCGCCGCCCAGGCCGACAACGACCGGGAGAGCGCCCTGGGCGCCCTGGCCTCCGCCCGCGCCGACCTGAATACCCTGCTCGCCCGGCCTCCCGCGGCGCCCCTCGCGGTGCGCGGCGACCTCTGGGAGGGGGGCCTCGCGGATGGCGTCACCCCGGAGGGGCTGGCCGGGCTGGCCCGGACGGCGGTCGGGGCGAGCACCGAGATCGCGCTGTTGGACCGCGGCATCGCCGAGCAGCGGGCCAAGGTCGCTCTCGCCCGCGCCGACAACGTCCCCAATCCCACCGTCTCGGGGAGCGTCACCCACCGCTCGCCGCCCGACTTCGACTGGGGCTGGCGGGCCTCGCTGACCGTCGCCATCCCCATCTTCACCCACCGAGGCGCCGCGGTCACGGTCGAGGAACGGACCCTGGCCCAACTCGAGGCGGAGCGCCGGGCGCGAGCAGAGGAGATCGCTGGGGCGGTCTATGGCGCCGCGTCCGCCGCCGCCGCCCAGCGCCAGACGGTGCTGCGCTACCGCGATCAGATCCTGCCGCAGGCCGAGGAGGTCGAACGCATGGCCGAGGACTCCTACCGCTCGGGACAGACCGGCCTGCCGGCCCTGCTCCAGGCTTTCCAGTCGACGCGCGACCTGCGCTTGAAGGCCATCCAGGCGGGGGCCGACTACCAGAACGCCCTGGCCGACCTTGAAAGCGCCATGGGGGCGCCGCTGCCATGAGAATCCTCCATGCGGCGGTGTGGCCCTCACCCCCGGCCCCTATAGGCGCTAACTTTGCCACCGAGGTGGATATTCGTAGAGACGCCCCAGGCGCTATCGAAATCCTTGCCGTTACCGCGCCGTCGGGGCGTCTCCAACGCCGCCGAGATCTCAGGCGTCCGAGGCCTGCGGAGACGCCCCGACGGAGGTGGTTCCGGGGAGGCTCCGGACGGCGGCTGGGGACGTCTCTACGAACACCCCTTGCGGTCGCAAAGGTGAGGGGCGCCGCCGCCCTTCTCTTCGCCCTCTCGCTCGCCCTCGCCGCCTGCGGCGGCACCCCCAGCGAACAGGTCGAGACCACGGCGCCGGTGCCGGTCACCCTGGCGCCGGCGCGCCGGGGGCCGATCCACCGGGTGGTCCGGGCGACCGGGGTGGTCAAGCCGGCGACCGGGGCCGAGCTGGTGGTCACCGCTCCGCAGTCGGCGCGCATCGCCGCGATGCCCAAGGGAGTGGGGGAGCGGGTGCGCCGGGGCGACCTCCTGGTGCGTTTCGACATCCCCTCGCTCCAGGCCGATGCCGCCGCCCGCCGCTCCGACGTGGAACGCGCCCAGGCTCACCTCACCCAGGCGCGGGCCAACTTCGAGCGCCTGACCGGGCTCTTCGGGCGCGGCATCGCGGCCAAGAAGGAGGTCGAGGACGCGCGGCGCGAGCTGACCGAGTCCGAGGCCAGCCTCGCCGAGTCGCAGAGCGCCCGCGCCGCCGCCGGAAACCTCGCCGGGCGGGGCACCGTACGGGCGCCCTTCGACGGCGTCGTCGCCGAACGGAACCACAACCCGGGCGACCTGGCCGAGCCGGGGGGCGATCCCATCCTCCGCCTCCTCGACCCCGCCCGACTCCAGATCGAGGCGCCGGTCCCCCTGGACCAGCTCGCCGGAATCGCCGTCGGCAACGCGGCGCAGGTGCTGGGACCGGGCGGCGCCGCCTATGAGGCGGCGGTGATCGCGCGGCCCGCCGCAGTCGATCCGGCGACCGGGTCGGCCACCGTTCGTCTCGCCTTCGCCCGCACCACCGACCTGCCGGCCGGCACCCCGGTCGAGGTCGAGATCTCCGGCGAGGAGCACGCGAACGCCGTCGTCGCCCCCAAGGCCGCGGTCGTCCAGGAGGGGGCGGAGAGCTTCCTCTATACCGTCGACGCCCAGAACAAAGCCCACCGGGTGGCGGTGCGGATCGGGGTCGAGAACCGCGACGAGGTGGAGATCCTCCTCGGCCTGACCGCCGACCAGCGGGTCGTCGTCCAGGGGCAGAACGGCCTGCCCGACGGCGCCGCCATCGTCGCGGCGCCGGCCGCCCCGGCCGCTCCCGCCGCCGGGGCCACCGAGGAGAAGCCGTGAAGCCGCTGCGGCTCGCCGAGCACCACGGGCGCGCCGTCATCGTCCTGACGGTGCTCGTCGCCGCCGCCGGCGCCCTTCTCCTGCCGACGCTGCCGAGCAGCATCTATCCGCCGCTCCAGTTCCCCCGCATCCTGGTGATCGGCCACAGCGGCATCCTGCCGGCGCGCTCCATGCTGCTCGCCGTCACCCGCCCCCTGGAACAGGCGGCGATGGAGGTGCCCGGCATCCGCCGGGTGCGCTCGCGGACCTTCCGCGGCTCGACCGAGATTTCGGCCCAGTTCGCCCCCTCGACGGACATGACCGAGGCCCTCCAGCAGCTGCAGAACCGGGTCGCCGAGGCGCGGCCGGAGATGCCAGCCGACGTCGACCTGACGGTCGAGCGGCTGACCGCCGCCTCCTTTCCCATCCTGAGCTTGAACCTGACCGGCAACCTCCCCGACGCCGACCTGCGCGACGACGCCTTCTTCATCGTCCGCCCGGCGGTGTCGCGGGTGCCCGGGGTTGGCCGGGTGGAGGTGATGGCCTCCGACAGCCGGGAGATCGAGGTGGTGACCGATCCCGGCAAGCTCCTCGCCGCCGGCCTTTCCGTCCACGACGTGGCCGAGGCCCTGCGCGCCGCCAACCAGATCGCCCCGGTGGGCCGCTTCACCGCCGCCGGCCGGCAGCACCTGGTGCTCGCCTCCGACCTCTTTACCTCGCCGGCCCAGATCGCCGAGACGCCGGTCGCCGTGCGGCACGGAGCGACCATCCGGGTGGGCGACGTCGCCGCCGTCTTCCCCGGCGCCCCGGACCGCACCAGCCTGGTCACCGGCAACGGCCGGAACGCCGCGATCGTCAACATCTCCCAGCAGGTCGACGCCAGCATCCTGGACGTCCAGCAGGGGGTGGACCAGGTCCTCCAGGATCTCTCCCATACCCTGCCCTCGGGCCTCACCCTCTCCAAGGTCTACGACCTCGCCGACTTCGTCGCCACCGCCATCGCCAACGTCCGCGACGCCATCCTAATCGGCGGCATCCTGGCGGTGATCGTCCTCCTCGTCTTCCTGCGCGACTGGCGGGTGACGGTGGTCTCCGCCATCACCCTGCCGCTCACCGTGGTCTCGACCTTCCTCTTCATGCGCCTGTTCGGCGAGTCGATCAACCTGATGTCGATGGGGGGCCTGGCCGTCGCCATCGGCCTGGTGATCGACGACGCGGTAGTGGTGGTCGAGAACATCTTCCGCCGGATGGAGGGCGGCGCGCCGCCGGAAGCGGTGTGGGAGGCGACCGCCGAGCTGGTGGCGCCGGTCGTCGGCTCGACTCTCACCACGGTCGTCGTCCTGGTGCCCCTGGGGCTCCTCTCGGGGGTGGTCGGGCAGTTCTTCCGCGCTCTCTCGCTCACCCTCTCGGTCGCCGTCCTCATCTCGCTCTTCTTAGCCCTCTGGCTGATCCCGCTTCTCGCCCGCTTCGCCTACCGGCATCGGGGACAGAGGGGCGAGGAGCACGCGGAGCCGAAGCGCCCGCGGGGGGAGCGGCTGGAGGCGGTCTACGCGCGGGCCCTGGGAGGGGTGATGCGCCGGCCCCTGGTAGCGGCCGTGGGCGCCCTGGGCCTCGCCGTTCTCGGCGTGCTGCTCTACCTGCCCATGCCCTCCGGCTTCCTCCCCGAGATGGACGAGGGAGGCTTCGTCATCGACTACCTGACCCCGCCCGGCACGGCGCTCGAAGAGACCGATCGCCTGATCCGGAAGGCCGAGACCCTGGTCGCCGCCACCCCCGAGGTGGCGAGCTTCTCCCGCCGCACCGGCTCCGAGCTGGGGCTCTTCGCCACCCAGCAGAACAGAGGGGACATCCTGGTGCGGTTGAAGCCGCGGCGGCAACGCAAACGCACCGCCGAACAGGTGATCGAGGCGCTGCGCGGCAAGGTCCACGAGGCCCTGCCCAACGTCGACATCGAGTTCGTCCAGATCCTCCAGGACATGATCGGCGACCTCGAGGGGGCGCCGACGCCGATCGAGGTGAAGATCTTCGGCGACGACCCCGACGAGCTGGCGCGGCTGGGGGAGCAGGTCGAGCCGGTCCTCGCCGGGGTCAAGGGGGTGGTCGACGTGGTGGGGGTGCAGCGCGGCGGCCCCGAGGTCACCTGGCAGATCGATCCGGTCGCCGCCGGGCGGGCCGGCCTGACCGTCGACCAGGTCTCCTCCCAGCTCGCCGCCGCCTGGCTGGGCGAGAGCCCGACCAGCGTCCGCCAGCTCGACCGCCAGGTGCCGGTGCGCGTCCGCTATCCGGACGCGGTGCGTTTCGATCCGGCCCGCCTGGGCTCGACCCCGGTGCGTGGCGCCGACGGCAAGCTGGTGCCGCTGTCGACGCTCGGCCGATCGGTGCCGGCGGCGGGGGAGATCATCCTGGCGCGGGAAAACCTGCGCCAGATGGCCCTCCTGACCGCCCGCCTGGAGGGGCGCGACCTGGGGAGCGCGGTGCAGGAGCTCCGGGCGCGCCTGGCCAAGGTGCGCCTGCCGGTCGGCTACTCCTTCGAGGTCGGCGGCCAGTACGAGTCGCAGCGCCAGGCCTTCCGCGAGCTGCTGATGGTCTTCGGCATCGCCGCCTCGCTCGTCTTCCTCATCATGGTCTTCGAGTTCCGCGCCTTCCTGCCCGCCCTCCTGATCTTAGGCGCCGCGCCGCTCTCCCTGGGTGGCGCCTTCCTTCTCCTCTGGCTGACCGGCACCGAGCTCAACGTCTCGGCGGCCATGGGGCTCATTCTGTTGGTCGGCCTGGTGGTGAAGAACGGCATCGTGATGCTCGACTACGCCCACCACCTGCACGCCGCCGACATGCCGTTCGCCGAGGCGGTGGCCGGCGCCGCCCGGGTGCGCCTGCGGCCCATCCTGATGACCACCCTCTGCACCCTCTTCGGCCTCCTGCCGCTCGCCCTGGGCCTCGGCGCCGGGGCCGAGCTCCAGAAGCCGCTCGCCCTGGCGGTCATCGGCGGGCTGGGTCTCTCGACCCTGGTCACCCTTTTCGCGGTGCCGACGGTCTATGTCGCGCTCCACGGGCGGTTCCGTTCGTGGCGGCGGCGAGCCTGACGAGTTTTGCCGCGCGATCGCGCATTCCTGAGTAGGGCTCGATTTCCGAGCCGTAGAAAGGAAAGCACCGTGAAAAAGCAGACACTGCCCCGCCTCACCCTGAAGCGCGAAACCCTCCGCCAGCTCGGCGAGCCGATGGCCCAGAGAGTGGTAGGGGGAACTTTATTCTCCCAAACGTGTACGATGAAGTGTATCCCTCCCTACTCTGTCCACTCTGACCCCGTTTGCTATTGAGAGAGGTGGAAGGCCGTCAGGTCTGATCGGCGGAGTCGCCGAGCGACAGGAGCCAGACGTCGCCCTCGTCGATGGTCCGCACCGTGCAGAGCGACCGGTCCTCTGGCCCGACGCTGGCGCGCACGAACCAGGAGTTGAGAGGAGGTGAGAGCAGGGTTCGCACCTCTCCGGTGGCGATCGTGACGAGGCGGACCGCATTGGGCTCCGTGAAGAGGATTCGCGTTTCGGAGTGGAAGAACTCCGGGTCGTCGCCGGTCCGGGTGAGGCGGCGGTAGGTGTTGTCCGTCAGTCGCCACAAGACGATTCCGGGCACGGGCGACTCATCCGGACGCTGCATTTGACCGGCGAGGAAGCGACCGTCTTCCGACCAGACTGCGCGCGTGAGGACCTGTCCACCTGCAACCGCAGGAAGCACGCGCAGTGCGGATGGAGGGTACGAGAGATCCAGGATGGCCGTTCCCCGGGCTCCATAGGTGAAGCTGATCTGCGTACCGTCCGGGGACCAGGCAGGATTGTAGACGTTCTGAGCCGGCAGAGAGGTGACCTGGGTCAATCCGCTGCCGTCGGGCCGGATCGTCCATGCTTCGCTTTTCCCGCTGCGGTTCGAATAGAAAAGAATCCGGCGGCCGTCCGGCGACCAATGAGGAATGCGGTCGCGAGCGGGATCGTTCGTCAGCTGCAGCAGCGCTTTCCCGTCCGGGCGGATGAGGAACAGGTCTTCCTGCGGGGAGCCGGTCCAGAAGACCAATCGCCGGCCATCCGGAGAGAGCTCGCAGCTGGCGACGGAGCGCGCCCCTTGGAAGACCGGGATGGGAGAGCCCGTGGTCTGCCCTTTCTCCGGATCGAACGCGATCCGCTCGACGAAGCTCCGATTGTCGTAGGTGCTGTAGAGGAGACGCCGACCATCCCGCGAGAAGCTCGGCAGGGCGCTCCACTCGGAGGGCGTGGTGAGGGCCTGCGGAGCGCCTTTGGCCCTGCCCGAGCGCTCGTCGACGGCGATCCGCCAGAGATTCATGCTGCCGCCCCGGTCGCTGGCGAAATAGAGGAACCTGCCGTCGGGGGACCAGACCGGGCTCCAGTCCAGGAAGGAGTCTTCGACCACCGGCACCGGCGCGCCGCCCTCCGCGGCGATCGTCGCAATGACTCTCCGGCGCGCCTGGGTGATCCCCCAATAGGCAATGCGCCAGCCGTGGGGGGACCAGGAGGGTTGGACGCCGTCAGGCACCGGTAGAGGCCGCTTTGTCCCTCGTGTCAGCTCGAGGCGAAAAATCTGACTGTTCGATACCCGGTTCCAAGGGTTGTAAACACTCTCGGTCGCGATCGCGATCTCCCGGCCATCCGGCGACCAGGTGGGGTTGAAGCCGAAGTCGGTCAGGCGCTTCACCGATTCGCCGGTCGCCCCCATGAGGAAGATGCCCCCGCCGTCCCGTTCGGACCGGAACGCGATCTGCTGGCCGTCGGGAGAGTAGGCCGGCTGCCAGTTGTCGCCCGGCGAATCAGGGGTGAGGTCGATGGGGTTGCCGCCGGCCACGCGCTGCAGGAAGAGGTGGTAGTCGGCGCCCACCGCTTTCGCGTAGACGAAGAACGTGCCGTCCGGCGAGAGGCTGGGGAAGGTCTCCCGGCCCTGGTAGTCGGTCAAACGGGTAAAGCTCGTCGGTTGGGGGCCCGCCTCCTGGCGCCAGACCAGGAGCCCTTTCCAGGCGGTGGCCGCGACCAGGGCGACTCCTAGGGCGATCAACCCGCCACGCCATCGCCGCCGACCGCCGACGGGTGCGGGTGGAATCGTCACCGAGGCCAGGCCCTGGGCCCGGCGCAGGTCGGCCAGGACCTCACCCGCATCCGCGTGGCGCCGCTCCGGGTTCCGTTCGAGCAGGCGCGAGACGATCCGTTCGACCTCCGGCGGCACCTCGGGGCAGAGGTGCGCCAGCGGCACCGGCTCCTCGTAGAGCACGGCGTGGACCACCGCCGCGCCGGTCCCCCCGGCGAACGGCGGCCGGCCGGCGAGCATCTGGTAGAGGACGATCCCCAGCGACCAGACGTCGGCTCGGGCGTCGACCTCCTGGCCGCGCATCTGCTCCGGCGCCATGTAGTGAGGGGTGCCGAGGAGAGAACCCTCCCGGGTCGGTCCCGGCCTGCCTGAGAGCTTGGCGATCCCGAAGTCGAGGACCTTGACCACCCCGTCGCCGGTCAGGAACAGGTTCGCCGGTTTGACGTCTCTATGGACGATGCCCTTCTGGTGTGCATTGGCGAGCCCCCGCGCGGTCTGGGTCGCGACATCGAGGGCTTCCTGGAGGGCCAAGGGGCCGCGGGCGAGCCGGCGCTCCAGGCTCTCTCCCTCGTACAGGGGCATGGCGAGGAAGAGCAGCCCGTCCTCGGTTTCTCCCAGGTCATGGACCGTGCAGAGGTTGGGGTGCTCCAGGGCCGAGGCCGCCCGCGCCTCGGTCAGGAAGCGCGCTTTGGCGATCGGATCCCGCCCGAGCTCCGGGGCGAGGAACTTGAGCGCCACGGTGCGGCCGAGCCGGACGTCCTCCGCCCGGTAGACGACTCCCATGCCGCCCCCGCCCAGGAGCTCTTCGACCTGGAAGTGGGAGATCCTGCGGCCGGCGAGCACGAACGGGACCGCGCCCGGCAGGCCTCTGGCGCCACCTTGCTGCCGGGTCGGAGCCTCTGCGAGGAGGCTCGCCTCCGCCGCCTGCAGGTCGGACTGCATCTCCTCGATCCGGGAGTAGCGCTCCGCCGGGTCTTCGGCGAGCGCCCGCTCGACGATCCGCGAGACGGCGAGGGGCACGTCCCTTCCCGCGAGCATCTCGCCGAGGATCCCGCCGAGCGCCCGGACGTCGGCCTGCGGGTCTCCGTGGCCGCCCCAACCCACCACCTCGACCTGCTCCACGGGGCAGATCCTGACCTTGTCGGATTCCAGGGCA
>DASQPA010000231.1:0-32730 GCA_035644215.1 Thermoanaerobaculia bacterium | reverse complement strand
GGCTCGACCTGCGCGCCGTCGTAGACCGGGGGCAGATTTTCCTCGCCCGCCTCTCCCAGGGCGCGATCGGTGAGGAGAACGCCGCGCTCCTCGGGAGCCTCCTTGTCTCCAAATTCCACCAGATCACGATGAGCCGACAGGAGGTGAAGCGGGAAGAGCGCCGGTCCTTCTTCCTCTATGCCGACGAGTGCCAGGAAGTCGCGACCGCTTCCATGGCGCAGCTCCTTGCGGGGGCCAGGAAGTACGGCTTGGGGCTCACCCTCGCCCATCAGGATCTCCGCCAGCTTGAAGTGAAGGCCCCGGAGGTCTCTTCCGCACTCTTGGGGAACGCCGGCACGCGCATCGCTTTCCGAGTCGGCGACCGGGACGCAAAGACACTCTCCGAGGGCCTGTCCTTCTTCGGGCCGGCCGATCTCATGAGCCTACGGGTCGGAGAGGCCATCGCCCGGATCGACAACTCACAAGGCGACTGCAACCTGAAGACGCGGCTCCTGCCGGCAGTTCCGGCCGAGGTCGCCACAGAGCGGCGCGAGACGGTCACTCTACGCTCGCGGGAGCGGTATGCCGTGAGACAAGAGGAGCCGCAGCAAAGAGCGGAGCCAGAGCGCAAGCCTCCGCCTCCGGCGGTCGCGCCGGAAGCGCCGCAAGTTGCTCCGGAGCCCGAGCCCGCGCGGGAACCTCCGCGAGCGGAAGCTCCATTCCAGCCCGTAGCGTCGGCGCCTCCGCCCCCGAAGCGAGCAACGCGAGAGGAAGCTCCCGTCCCACCCTTGGGGCGCGGCGGCCCGGAACACCAATACCTTCAGGACCTCGTGAAGCGCTGGGCCGAGTCCCACGGCTACCGCGCCACGATTGAGGAGGAGATCCCGGAGGGCAAAGGCAAGGTCGATGTGGCGCTTCGCACCGACGACTTCTCGCTCGCCTGCGAGATATCGGTCACCTCCACCGTGGCCCAAGAGGTCGGAAACGCCTTGAAGTGCCTTGAGGCCGGCTTTCATGAGGTCGCGATCCTTGCCTTGAAGCGTCCGCGTCTTCAAAAGATCGAGGCCGCCTTGAAGGCCAAGCTCCCGCCCTCGGATCTCGCCCGGGTACACCTCGTCTCGCCCGAGGAACTCTTCACGATGCTTTCCATGCGGCCCGTGACGAGGGAGAAGGTCGTCGGCGGATACAAGGTGAGGGTCCGCCGCACCCCGGTCGATTCCGAAGAAGAGGCCGCCCGTTACCAGGCGCTCAAAGATGTCATCGGCAAGAGCCTGCGGCGCATGGGGAAGAAGGAGAAGCCGTAGGGCGGAAGGGGGCGGAACCTGCCGCCTTTTTTCGCGCGGGCATGACCTCCATCATGACGGGAGTCCTTTTAGAAACCCCACCCCTCAAGAACCCAAGGAGGAATCCCCATGGAACGCGCGAAAGATCCGCGGGCCGAGACAAAGCCCGTGGGCGTTTGGATTCGGGTCTCGACCGAAGACCAGGCCCAGGGCGAAAGCCCGCAGCACCACGAGATGCGGGGCAAAAGCTATGCGGAGTCCCGCGGCTGGGAGGTCCGCGAGGTCTACCGCCTCGAAGGCGTCTCGGGGAAGTCCGTCATGGAGCACCCGGAGGCGAGGCGGATGATGGCGGATGTGCGCCGCGGGCGGATCGCGGGCCTCATCTTCTCGAAGCTCGCGAGACTCGCCCGGAACACGAAGGAGCTTCTGGACTTCTCCGAGTTCTTCCGGGAGCACGGGGCGGACCTCGTCTCCCTCCAGGAGTCGATCGACACCTCGACCCCGCACGGCCGCCTCTTCTACACCATGATCGCCGCCATGGCCGAGTGGGAGCGCGAAGAGATCGCCTCCCGGGTCGTGGCCTCGATCCCCGTGCGCGCCCGGCTCGGGAAGCCCATGGGCGGCATCGCCCCTCTGGGGTATCGCTGGGTAGACAAGCGCCTGGAGGTAAACCCCGACGAGGCTCCGCTTCGCCGCCTCATCTACGAGCTTTTCAAGGAGCACCGGCGCCTCAAGACCGTGGCAGAGATCCTGAACGCGGCCGGCCACCGGGGCCAGAAGGGCAAGCTCTTCCGGGATACGACCGTCGAGAAGCTCATCGTGGACCCGACCGCGAAGGGCCTGCGCCGCGCGAGCTACACGAGGCTCGTCAAAGGCCAGAGAGTCCTGAAGCCGGAGGAGGAGTGGATCTGGGTACCCTGCCCGGCGATCGTCTCCGAGGAACTCTGGGAGCAGTGCAACGCGCTCCTTCTGAAGCGCAGAGCTTCCCGGAAGCCGGTCGCGAAGCGGGCCGTCTACGTCTTCGCGGGCTACGCGTACTGCGCCTGCGGGGAGAAGATGTACGTGCGCTCGAACACCCCGAAGTACGTCTGCAAAGCCTGTCACATGAAGATCCCGATCGTGGATCTCGACAACCTCTTCCGGAACGAACTCAGGGAGTTCACCTTCTCGCCTGAGGCCATCGCCGCCTGGCTCGCCCAGGGCGCAGAGGTTCTCGCCGGGCGGGAGGAGCTTCTCGGGTCGCTCTTCCGGGAACGGGAGCGGCTCACGAAGGAAGCCGACAAGCTCTACCGCCTCTACCAGGAGGATGCCCTCTCAGTCGAGGGCTTCCGGGAGAAGCACCGACCCCTTGAGGAACGCCTCGCCGCCTTGGGAGGAGAGATCGCCCGCCTTCAGGGCGAGATAGACTTCCTCAAAATCCGGAACGTCATGGAGGAGGACATCGTGAGCCAAACCCGGGACCTCGCGGACAAGTGGCAGACGATGGACATCCCGGAGAAGCGCCGGGTGGTCGAGAGCCTCCTCAAGCGGATCACGATCCACAAGGACATCGTGGACATCGACCTCGCGAACCTCCCCCCTCTCTCAGAGATGATGGCAAAAGGGCCGCCCATCCCGGGGAAGGGGGGGCGGGCCGGGAGAGGGGGGGTAGGGGGGGTGAGGGGCGCCGCCGCCCCACGGATTGACGCCGCCCTCCCCCCTGGTATCTATTGCCGCCAGTACCCGTCGAGCCGGTCCCCGGCAGAGAGGAGGAGGGAGTGGACTTCAACCTGCCCGCGAGGGCGCGCGAGGCCGCCGCGGCCGCCCGGGAGATCTTGGACGCCTGGGTGCTCCCGGTCGAGCGGGAGTTCCTCGATCGCGGCTTCGCCGCCGTCGCTCCCGAGCTCGACCGGCTCCGCCTCCGCGTCCGCACCGCGGGGCTCGCCGCCCCCCACATGCCAAAGGAGCTGGGAGGCATGGGCCTGCCGCTCGCCGAGTTCGCCCACCTGGGCGAGGTCCTCGGGCGGAGCCCCCTCGGCCACTATGTCTTCAACTGCCAGGCGCCCGACGCCGGCAATATGGAGCTCCTCCTCCACCACGGCACCGCCGAGCAGCAGGAGCGCTGGCTCGCCCCCCTGGTGCGCGGCGAGCTGCGCAGCTGCTTCGCCATGACCGAGCCGGAGTTCCCGGGCTCGAACCCGGTCTGGCTGGCGACCACCGCCCGACCCCTGGGCGACGACTACGTGATCGACGGCCACAAGTGGTTCACCTCCGCGGCCGACGGCGCCGCCTTCGCCATCGTCATGGCGGTCACCGACCCCGACGCCGCCCCGCACGCCCGGGCGAGCCAGATCCTCGTCCCCTTGGGCACCCCGGGCTTTTCGATCGTCCAGAACCTCTCGATCATGGGGGAGCGCGGCGCCGGTTGGGCCTCCCACGCCGAGGTGCGGTTCGACGGTGTGCGGGTCCCGCAAGGGAACCGCATCGGCCGCGAAGGAGAGGGCTTCGCCCTCGCCCAGGAGCGCCTGGGTCCCGGCCGCATCCATCACTGCATGCGCTGGATCGGCATCTGCGAGCGCGCCTTCGACCTTCTCTGTACCCGCGCCGCCACCCGCCCCCTGGCCCCCGGCGATCCGCTGGGAAGCCGCCAGCTGGTCCAGGCCTGGATCGCCGAGAGCCGGGCCGCCATCGACGCCGCCCGCCTGCTCGTCCTGCGCACCGCCTGGCGGATCGACCACGAGGGCGCGCGCGCCGCCCGCGACGACATCTCCTTGATCAAGTTCCACGTCGCGGGGGTCCTCCAGCAGGTCCTCGACCGCGCCATCCAGGCCCACGGCGCCATGGGCTTGACCGACGCCACCCCGCTCGCCTTCTGGTGGGGCCACGAGCGGGGCGCCCGGATCTACGACGGGCCGGACGAGGTCCACAAGACGAGCGTCGCCCGCCACATCCTCCGGGGCTACGGGATGGAAACGGGGAAGAAGCGGTGAGCCCGGGGAGATCTGGGAGCGCGGGCCTCGACGCCCCCCGGCCGGTCCGCCCGGGTGAGGAGCTCGACGCCGGCCGCCTCGCCGCCTGGCTCGCCGACCACCTGCCGGCGCCGCCGGCCGGCCGGGAAGCCCCTCTCGCCGTCCAGCAGTTCCCGGGCGGCCATTCGAACCTCACCTATCTCCTCCACTGGGGGGACCGCGAGCTGGTCCTCCGCCGGCCGCCGGTCGGCTCGCGGGTGAAGACCGCTCACGACATGGGCCGCGAGCACCGGCTGCTGTCGCGCCTCGGCGCGGTCTATCCCAAGGCGCCGCGCGCTCTCGCCGCCGAGGACGATCCGGCGGTGCTCGGCGCTCCCTTCTACGTCATGGAGCCGGTGCACGGGGTGATCCTGCGCGGTCCGGTGCTGCCGAAGGGGGTGGAGCTTCCCCTCGAACGGATGCGCCGGCTGAGCGAGGCGCTGGTCGACGGCCTGGCCGAGCTGCACGCGATCGACCTCGAAGCGGCGGGGCTCGCCGACTTCGGCCGGCCGGAGGGCTACGTCGCCCGGCAGGTGGCGGGTTGGAGCGAACGCTGGGAGAAGTCGCGGACCGACGAGGTCCGAGACCTCGACCGCGTCGCCGCCTGGCTCGCCGGGCACCTCCCAGCTCCCCCGGCCAAAGCCGGCGTTGCCCTCCTCCACAACGACTACAAGTACGACAACCTGGTCCTGGCGCCCGACGACCTCACCCGGATCGTCGCCGTCCTCGACTGGGAGATGGCGACCGTGGGCGATCCGCTGATGGATCTCGGCACCAGCCTCGGCTACTGGATCGACCCCGACGATCCTCCCGCCGCGCGCCACCTCCCCACCGGCCCCACCACCCACCCCGGGAACCTCTCCCGCGCCGAGGTGGTCGAGCGCTACGCGCGGGCGACCGGCCGCGACGTCTCGGGCATCCTCTTCTACTACGCCTACGGCCTGTTCAAGATCGCGGTCATTGCGCAACAGATCTACTACCGCTACCAGCGGGGCCTGACCCGGGACGAGCGCTTCGCCGCCCTCCTCCCCGCCGTCCGCCTCCTCGGCTGGACGGCGGCGCGGGCGATCGAGAAGAGGCGGATCGACCGGCTGGAGGGGTGATCGGCGACGGGTGCTCACCCGTCAGCCGCGCCGTGCCGCCTCGATGGTGGCAATGTCGATCTTCTTCATCGGCATCATGGCCTCGAAGGCACGCTTTGCCTCGCCGCCACCCGCCGCAAGCGCATCGGTCAGGGCGCGCGGGGTGATCTGCCAGGACAGGCCCCAACGGTCCTTGCACCAACCGCACGCGCTTTCCGCGCCACCATTGCTGACGATCGCGTTCCAGTAGCGGTCTGTCTCCTCCTGATCGTCCGTCGCGATCTGGAAGGAAAACGCTTCGCTGTGCTTGATCACCGGGCCCCCGTTGAGCCCGAGACAGGGAATGCCAAGGACGGTGAACTCCACCGTAAGCTCATCGCCTTCCTTGCCGCCCGGATAGTCACTCGGCGCCTTGTGAACAGCGGTCACTTCACTATCCGGGAATGTGGCCGCGTAGAAGCGCGCCGCCTCGTGCGCGTCCTTATCGAACCAAAGGCAAATCTCGTTCTTCGGTGCCATGTTCGTGGGCTCCTCTTGCGCCTCGTAGCGCGCTAGTCAGTTTGCGGATCATAGCTGAAGCAAGAAGTCTGCCGACGGGGGCTCCCCCCACGGCACACGAAAGCCGTCGCCGAGCACTCCTTGCAGTAGAGAAGGCTTCCATCAACGAAGACAAGGAGAACGGAAGAAACATGAAGACGTACGCGACAGCTCTCGTCCTGCTGGCCCTCTGCGCCCTGACCCCCGCAGCCTTCGCGGCCGAGAAGGCCCCGGTCACTTCTACCCGAGCCCTGCCGGCCTGGATGGCCGCACCACGGTCCGTGGGATTCCAGGACATGTGCCAAGGGAATTGTGAGATTACCTGCGATTCGGGCGCAGAGTTCTACTACTACACGCCCAGCTATGCCTGTTGCTATCGCGCTTATACCACTTGCCCCGACGGCAGCAACGCCAACGGTGGGGAATGGTGGCCGGACTACTGCGGAGGAGAAGCTCTATTCTGCTAGATCCGACCCTGTCCCCGGTAGGGGCCTGGCACCATGCCGGGCCCCCCTTTGCTCGTCCCGCCGTCTCTCGAAACTCGAAACTCAGCTAAAATACAGCTCAGATCCCGAGAGGAGGCGAAATGTACTGTCCGAACTGCGGCACCGAGTACCGCGAAGGCTTCTCGCGCTGCGCCGACTGCGAGGTGGACCTGGTCGACGCCCCTCCCCGGACCGCCGAGCATCCCGACACCGGAGACATCGAGACGGTCTTCGCGACCGGCGATCCGGTCGCCCTCCTCACCGCCCAGACCCTCCTCGACGAGGCCGGCATCCCTCACCTCACCCGCGGCGAGGGGGTGCAGGACCTCTTCGGGATGGGCCGCCTGGGCACCGGCTTCAGCGTCCTCACCGGCCCCGTCGAGATTCAGGTCGGCGCCCAACGCTTCGCGGAGGCGCAGGAGCTCCTGCGCGCTGCCGATCTGGAGCCCGAGGAAGACGAGGAGGACGACGACGAGGACGGGGAAGTCAGGGAGACGGAGAACGAGCCCGAGGAAGAGGAATAGGCTCCGGGCCGGGTCCTCGGGGACCGAGCGGGCGCAGGTGATCATTCCTCTCTCTCTTTCTAAAGCAACCTAGTTGAGGCCGAAATGCTCTGTCATCCGGTGGTCGATCTCCTCCGGCGTCAAGGTCTCCTGGACCGTGGCGAGCCCCCAGACGTGCCCGAAGGGATCGGCCAGCTGGCCGTAGCGGTCGCCGTAGAAATCCAGGGCGATGGCGCTCTTCTCCATCGCGCCGGCGGCTTTGGCACGTTCGAAGGCGGCCTCCACGTCGTCGACGTAGAGCTCCAGGAGGACCGCCGCGCCGCCGGCCTCGCGCTCGGCAGAGGCCTCTCCGGGCCTTCCCCTGTACTCCTCGGAGACCAGGACCACCGAATCGGCGATTCGCAGGTGGGCGTGGAGCGCCTTGCCGCCCGGGAGGAGCGCCTGGTAGAGCACCTCGGCGCCGAACGCCTGCTGATAGAATTCGATCGCCCGGCTGGTGTCGCGTACCATGAGGTGGGCGACGATCCGGCGGTTGTGAGGTCTGCCTCCTGCGATGGCCATCGGCCGCTCCTTTCCCGGAACGGACGCCCCGCGCCTCGCCGGAGGCGCCAGTCTACCGCCTTCGAAACCTCGCGACCATTCCGTCGTAGGGACGATAGACTGACTCAGGAGGACTCCATGCCGCCACATCGCCCGCTCGCTCCCGTCCTGCTCACCGCCCTCCTCGCCCTCCCCGCCACCGTCCGAGCGGCCCCGGCGGCCCCGGCTACCCCGCAACCGTGGCAGGGCAAGCTCTCCCCCTGTCTCCTGGAGGGAGGCGGGGAGGCCCTCTGCGGGACCTACGAGGTCTTCGAGAACCGCGAGTCCCGGGCCGGGCGGAAGATCGGCCTGCGGATCGTCCTCCTTCCGGCCACCGGGCCGGGACGGGCGGCCGACCCCGTCTTCTACCTCTCCGGTGGTCCCGGCGAGGCGGCGACGGAGTCCGCGCCGGATCTCGCCCAGTCCGCCCTGCGGGCGCGGCGCGACCTGGTCTTCGTCGACATCCGCGGCACCGGCGGGTCGAACCCCCTCGCCTGCCGCCTCTGGGGCGACGGCACCCGGCTGGACCACATCTTCTCCGTGGACGCCGCGACCGCCTGCCGCGACGAGCTGCGCCGGCGGGCCGACCTCACCCAATACACCACCGCCGCCGCCATGGACGACGTCGACGAGGTCCGCCGCCACCTGGGGTACGGCCCGGTCAACCTGCTCGGCGGCTCCTATGGCACCTACGCCGCCCAGATCTTCCTCGCCCGGCACCCCGAGGCGGTGCGCAGCCTCGTCCTCTCCGGGGTGGTGAACTCGACCGAACCCTCCCCCCTCTACCATGCCAGAAACGCCCAGCAGGCCTTGACCCTCCTCGCCCGCGACTGCGCCGCCGAGCCGGCCTGCCAGGCCGCGTTCCCGCATTTCCTGGCAGAGGTGTCGACGGTGCTCGACCGGCTCGCCAAGGACCCCGCCCGCGTCTCGGTGAAGAACCCCACGACCGGCAAGCCGGTCGAGGTGCGGCTCACCCGTTCGGCCGCCGCCGACGCCATCCGCTTCTCTCTCTACAATCCGCAGAATGCGAACCAGCTGCCGCGCCAGGTCCACCTGGCTATCCAGGGCGACTTCCGGGCGCTCGCCGGCATCACGGTCCAGCTCCGTGCCACGCTCCAGAAGGAGCTGGCGCTCGGGCTCTTCTTCTCGATGACCTGCGCCGAGGACCTGACGCGGATCGACCCCAAGATGATCCCGGCTGTCACCCATGGTACCTTCTACGGCGACGAGCGGGTGCGCGAACAGCTCGCCGTCTGCGCGATCTGGCCACACGCGCCGCGGCCGGCGGGAGCGGGCAAGCTCCCCCACTCCGACGTCCCCGCCCTCCTCCTCTCCGGCGAGCGCGACCCGGTCACCCCCCCCGCCGGCGCCGCCCTGGTCGCCAAGGGCTTCTCGCACGGCCTCTGGGTGCAGATCCCCCACGGCGCCCACAACGGCGACAACGATTGCGAGAACAAGGTGATGGCCGAGTTCGTGGAGCGGGGCTCGGCGCAGGGGCTCGACGTCGCCTGCCTGAAGGCGGCCCAGTCGGTGCCCTTCGTGACGAAGCCGGAGCAGGAGCCCAGCGCCTCGCGGCCGTGACCTCCAGGGGGCCTGCGGTTATCGTCTTCCCGACTCCAGCCGGGTGAGGAGCCTCTCCGGGATCTGCGCCACCGCCTCCGGACACCACCGGAGGCCCTGCGGATCTCCCCAAAACGGCTCGAAATTCATTTCGGCCGGCGCGAAATGTATTTCGGGTCACTGGAAATGTATTTCGGGTGACTCGAAATCGATTTCGAGCGACGCGAAATGTATTTCGGGTCGCCCGAATTGCATTTCGAGCCTCGTGTTTTAGATTTCGCAGGGGGAGAAATCCATTTCGCGCGGCTCGAAATGCATTTCGAGGGGCTTGAATTGAATTTCGAGCGACTTGAGAGGTATTTGGAGCTCCTGCAACGCCATTTTGGCAGATCCGAGGCTGTGCTCACCCGCCAAATGTCCTCTCTAGAGGGCGTCTTTAGGGTCTGGGAGGGGTTGCCGAACCTCGTCACGCCTGCAACCTTCGTGGGGCGGCGCTCGGGCGCCGCCCCACGCCCGCCTCACTTACGGCCGCTGCTGCCGAGCGCGAATCCTTCCCACCTGCTCCTCGGCTCCCGGCTCCCGGTCGAGGGCCGGGAGGAGGATGGTCAGGAGCCGGGCCGTCTCGGCATGCCACCAGGTCGCGACGGGCCGGTCCCCGGCGTCGAGGTCTTCCCACTCCCGGAGCACGGCGACCGCCCCGGGCTTGCCGACGACCGGCGCGAGCTTCCAAGGGCCGGCCAGGTTGGCCGGCTTGCTCGATTTGTTCTAAGCTTACAAGTAAGGGACTCGCGGTGTAGAGAACTTGGATCACCGCGCCAGCCAGGGTGGAACTTGTACGAACTCTCTGAACTCGAACCTCGGTTGCTCTGGGCGCATTTCGATCGCCTCCGGCTGGTGCCGCGCCCGTCACGGCATGAGCAGCAGGTTCGGGCCCTCGTCGAAAGCTGGGCGCAGGAGCGAGGCTTTGCCCTGCGCCGAGATTCATACGGCAACAGCGTCGTCAGCATTCCCGCTACTCCTGGTTGCGAGGAGGCGCCCAGAGTCATCCTCCAGGGCCACCTTGACATGGTATGCGAACGCTCGCCAGAGGTCGATTTCGACTTCCTCCTGGACCCCATCCGAGCTCGCGTCGAAGGGGAGTGGGTATGCGCATTGGGGACGACACTCGGGGCTGACAATGGGATCGGCGTCGCCGCGGCGCTCTCCGTCGCCGATGATCCGGAGGCCATGCACGGACCCCTCGAGATCCTGCTCACCGTCGAAGAGGAACTCGGTCTCAGGGGAGCCCTGCAGCTCGACGGCTCACTCCTTGAGGGCAAAATCCTTCTCAACCTCGACTCCGAGGACCCAGCGTTCTACGTCGGCTGTGCTGGCGCCACCGATACCGTTGGGCACTTTCGGGTACACTCCACCGCTGCGCCTGGGGGAAGGGTAGGAGAGGTCGTCGTGTCGGGATTGAGTGGGGGACATTCTGGTTTGTCGATCCTGGGCAACCCCGCCAATGCGATCAAGCTCCTCGCTTCCGTCCTGGGCGCTCTCCGCAGCAGTGGAGTCGAATTCGGCCTGCTCGGCTTGCGAGGAGGCAATAGCCGTAACGCGATCCCGCGGGAGGCACGGGCAGCCCTCTGGGTGACAGAGGGTCTCTGGACCGCCGTCGCTGAGGTCGTCCGACGCCAGGAAGCCCTCTTTGTCGAAGAGTTCGCCGGCGTCGAGGCCGACCTGCGGATCGAGTGGCGGGAGCTTTCAAGGCAGAACGCCCACAACATCTGGGAGCGCGCTGACCGAGAGCGCATCCTAGACACTCTCCTCGCCTGCCCGCATGGCGTCCTCGCTATGAGTCGTACCATCGCCGGCTTGGTCGAGACCTCGAACAACCTCGCGATGCTCGAAAGCTCAGGAGATGAGGTCACTGTTTCCACCCTCGCGCGTTCGTCGTCTGCCCTTTCCCTGGATGCAATCTCCTGTCAGGTCGCGGCGGTATTCCGCCTGGCTGGTGCCGCTGCGGAAGTCCACCACGGTTATCCCGGCTGGCAGCCTAACCTCGAATCGAGCCTGCTGCTACGGGCGATCGAAGTCCACGAACGCCTCTTCGGGCGCAGGCCTCCGGTCAAAGCCATCCATGCGGGGCTCGAGTGCGGCGTCATCGGGCAGAAGGTCAAAGGAGTGGATGCTATTTCCTTCGGCCCCACCATCGAAGGCGCTCATACCCCTGCAGAGCGTGTCCACGTTGGCTCTGTGGTGGCCTTCTACCGGCTGCTCACCGGCCTTCTCGAGGAGTTGGCGAGGCCGATCGCCAGCCGGCAGACTCGGGCAAGCCTGCCGGTTCCTTCTCTGGACCTGCCTTGACAAGATGGCACAAAGTCCTGTACAAGAAGTACTGAACTCCGGAAACACAAGCCGCAGTGAAGGAATGTAGTTCGGCTCTTACGCGGGGCCCTGGACTGATGGACAAGAAGAAGACCATCCATGAACTCCGCTGCAGCCTCGCAAGGCAGCGGCAGCCCGAGCACGACGCCAGCCTTAGCCTACTGGAAGAGTTGGTTCCCGCCTCATCCGGTCATCCCTACAAGGGATCGAACTGTTACTCAGCTCTCCTGAGAAAAACAGAATTTAGCGGCCCAAGCAAAGGTCTGCAAGCGACTTTGCCCAACGTCAAACATCTCTTCCGTTGTATATCTTGGAATCATTTATTGAAAAATATCAATCTCCGATCTGAGCTCAGGAAGCGAAGCCTCGCAGGAGGGGACCAAACTGTCGATGCTGGGAATAAGGTGAGGAAGGAGCTGGAGAAGGCCACCAAGCGTGGTTGGGCAAGCCTCGACACGATTGCTGAGGACACCTACGTAGCCGAGTCGACAGACGGCTCTAAGGATCGTAGCCTTACGACTTGGTGGACCGACCTGAATCTCAGGCAGGCACGCATGGTCCAGGACTGTTACCGTATCGGAATGCCGAAAACTTCACTATCCGTGGATTGCGCCCTCTTGCGATGCCGCATCGATTCCGACATTATAGCCAAAGCAAAAGTGCCTACGGTTCTCGATGGCTTCGCCTCGGAGATCTTCATACCTACAGTCTCAGCCGCGACGCCTGGTGCAGGTCAGGCCATCGATATCGGCTCGGCCACTCTCAAGCCTGGGGAGGCGGAGTTCGTGTTGGGTCCGATCGAGGTCACGCGCATCCAAATCCAACTCCTTAAGATCCCCGAGGAACAGTTTGCGGCGAGCCTTGTCGATGTTGAAGAACCAGCCTTCTTAGCCAAGCTCGAAGCTTACTATCGAGGAGCCTTCTTTCCATGACCGAAGAGAGGGCAAGCTCCACCTGGTTGCTGAGGACCAGACCCACCCTCAGGCGTTGGGACTTCGAAATCCGCGAAATTCTTCGCGGTCACCGTGAAGACTATGTTGACCACTTCGGCAATGGTCCAGGATACATTAAGTCCCTACTCGTCAACTCCCGGGATCCCTCTACCGCAGACTATCTTTTCCGAGAAGCCCTGCTGCACATCCTTGATTCCTGGCATCCCTCGGCGAGCCCAAACGTCGGCTGGGATAGGCGAATGCTTCAGTTTCTCGCCACCTTCACACCGTCCGAAGGGCTCGGAAAAGCCCTGACTCTTGTCAAGGACCTCAACGAGCTCGATAATCAGACAGGTGACGAGCTCGACGACGAGAGATGCAAGCGTGTGTGGCAACTAAAGCCTGTGGCTCTTCAGGTCTTGGAGCAGTACTTCCCGGTCGAGCATGGCCCTCCCGGCGCCTTCGCCGAATACGTGACGCAGCTCGAGACCAACCTCGACCACCCGGAATACACTGTTTACGTTGTGGCACGGCTCCACGAACTCAGGCACTTACAGGCCGCCGACCCTCGCCTGGGCACAGCGATCCGGAAATCTCCGCAACTGTTGCAAGATCTGCTCGCGGTATTCGTCACTGGGCTGGCGGGAGAAAAGAGGTATTTCCATGCAACCAACGAAATCTACCGGCACTGCCTCCATTCTGAGGAGAAGATACCGGTTGCGCTCACGGAGTTCGAACGCGCTGTGAACGTCCTCAAGCTGCATTTCGGTACCGAAGGCCCCTACCTCCAGTCAGGTGACCGCAGATGGACGGGAATCTTTCAACTGAGCAATCAGGAGCGCGCGCGTTACGCGCGCTACCGTAACTGTTTATTACAAGAAACAACTCCGGAGACACTGAAACGGAACAGGCTTCAGATCTCGCTTGATCCAAAACCTGTCACTCCGGTTAGGTGGAACTGGACCAGGAAATTAGCTCATCGACCCAGAACCCAAGCTCCTCGCGTCGCAAACCTGAAAAGAGGAATGGTTGGTGACAAACTACAGCACAAGTGCTAAAAACGATTTTGGGGATCCCGTTGATTTATTTCATCGGAATCTCGAATTCCTTGCGGAAGACGTACGTCTCGGCGATCAGGTCGAACTTTATTTCGACACCCATGACCTAAGCGCTGTAGTGCTTGGCATGTATCATTTCTATGATACCGAAACGAACAACTTCTCTTGGCGAGATTTCGAAGGCGAGCGCGAGATTGGCAGTGGCGACACGGTCCTCGTTCACTGCCTCGCAGCGGCGGGATGGCTCGGTGGCATCGCTCTGCTGGCACCTCATCGAGCTGAATTCCTTGGACTGCTTCAAGAGGACTTTGGGCTGGGGCAAGTCAGCGAAACCCCAATGAACTTGGCGGAGAAATTTCTCAAAGCGGGATTTGACACCATCGCTCCAGAAACCCGCCCTAGTGGTACTCTGGAAGAGTTCCAGAACCTACAAGGAGAGCAGCTTGTCCAGTCCTTTGGCGGCAAAGCCGAACTGGCCAAGGAATTCTTCAAGCTTCTGCAATGCATCAAGGGTAGCTGGCGCATTCGCCTCATGGCGTGGGACAGACTTCTTGCTCTCGGGGAAAGGGAAAATTTCGACCCTACTCCCTATCTGCAGGAAGAGGTGTTCTTGAAGGTCAAACACCGGCTAGACCGGATCCGTGGGCGTAATCGCTCAATGAATAATTTCAACGATGCATTGGCCATGGCCATCCTCGCAGTACGTGTTCGGAAATTTAACGAGAACCCGAGTGACAGCAAGCTGCCACTTTTCTTTGATCATGCTGGCGATCTTCAAAAGGCGATCAAGAAATCTCACGTGGAAGATGCCTTGATTTATCGAAACAATGGCCAAGCGTTTTCTGTTCTTCGCGATTGGCGTTACTTTTTCCTCCGCGCAACCTTTGGTCACCTCGGTCAAGAGCGACACTCCAAGAAAGAGATAAACGACTTGCTTAGGCAGACTAAGGAAATTCGCGAGCGCCGCAAAAACCTGAACAAGGAGGCTCGCCGTGCACTAGGCTCGACCGATAGCGATGTCGATCAACAAATCGAGAATATGAAGGAATTTCGTTTCTTTGGTAACGTTTGGCTTAGATCCTGGAAAAGCGACTTAAAGCGCGTAATTAGCGATCTCAGAAAAGCCAACATTCTCGAACGGCGCTTGAGGTTTATCGAAGAGTTGCAGGGTGCCGAGATTCAGGAGAAGTTCCAGCAGGCACAAAAAACACTGACTCAACACTTCGAGGGTACGGTCGGTCTGTATCAGGGTGTCACTGATCTTCTCAAAGCAATCGATTCCCGTGCCAAGGATATACACCAAGGACTTGTGAAGCAAAACCGTGACGAGTCAGATATTGTGCTTATTCTTGGTTCTTTTCGATTTCCTTTCACCTTCGAAGCGCGCAACGAGATCGCAACGGTCCTGAGTGGCCTAGCCAGCAAGGAGACAAAGAAACAAGCTGAGGCACAGGAAAGAATCATCTCTGCGCTTAACAAGTCAAGGTCTGGCGAACCTCTCCAAGCCGACACACTGGCTCTCCTTCTCGGAGTGCTCTGGGCCACCGAAGTGGATCGGGAAATCCTCGACCTCGAGAAGAGCCAGCGGTCACTGGTCGCTGGTTCTCAATTCGGAGGCGACCTCGCACCCTCATTGGTTTGGATAGCAGCGCTAGTACGAGAGACTTTCGAGGACAAGAGGTATGAAGCTGAGATCGCTCATGCGGCAGAGCGCCAGGAGACTCAGCGCAAGGAAGATTTACGACGGGCTTCCAGGCGTTTGGAGCAGATTGAAGATTTCTATAGCACCACCCAAGGAGGTGAGGAGAAAGCACGGCTGGCTATTAGCCTTGCTTATATCAACTTCCATATCTTTACTGCGCTGGAATCCAAGAAATCGGTTCTCTGGCCCGAGGATACTCGCGAAAAGCATGGCTCGCCCAGGGACCTTCTCGATAAGGCAATTAGATATGCACAGTCGGCGGCTAGCTTCGAGCTCGATGATAAGAGACTCCATGTTTACGCCCTTAACCTTGTCCTTTACTACATGGCGGAGGGCGTCCGATGGGATGGCGAGCGCTTCGGGGCGTTCCGGGATCAGCTTGACGAGGCTGCACGGCTGCTACTCAAGCATGACCAGAAAGGTCAAGAAGGCTGGCATTACCGCTACGATGACAGCCTCGCTCGTTATTACGAAGTTTTGGGGCAGGGGAAAAATGATCCGGAAGATTGGGAAAAGGGGCAGAAACGTATCGTGCAGGCCGAAAACACTTGTTATGCAGATCCAGTGATCAAGATCTACCATCAGGAGTTTCACGACCATTACAGCCAGTGGAGAGACAAACACTAGTATAGCGGCTGGTGATGACACTACGCTAGATCGGTGACTTCAAACCTGGAAACCCTCCTCGCAGGTGACGGCGCGCTACCCCCATCGCTTGAGTTGTGCCAAGCCCAGCACCTTTCGGCTCCCTGGAGCAGATCGCCGCCGTCCAGAAGCTTGGAGGGGGTTGCGCAACAATTGAGTGGTTCACCTATCCTTCGCGGCTACAATAGAGCGCGAGGAGGGAGCCACGATGAGCGCGCCTGTATCCAGCGAGCCTACTCCCGGAACGTCTGTCACCAGCCCCATCCCCTACGGCAAGCCACCCCGCGGCTACCGCCTGCCCGACGCCACTCGCCTCGGCCGCGTGGTGCTCCAGGTGGCGGACCTGGCGCGATCCATCGCCTACTACGAGCAGATTCTCGGCTTGCGGGTGCTCGAACGCTCGGGGAACACTGCCACGCTCGGAGGTCACGGTGACGATCGCCCCTTCCTCGAATTGCGCGAGCACCCGGGCGCGGCGCCGGTGCCGCGGCGCGGGCGGCTGGGGCTTTACCATTTTGCGATCCTGCTTCCGGACCGCGCCGCGCTCGGCCGGTTCCTGGCCCATCTGGGCGGGATCGGTGCCTACGCGGGGATGGCCGATCACCTGGTGAGCGAGGCGCTGTACCTGACCGACCCCGACGGCCTGGGGATCGAGGTCTACGCCGACCGGCCGCGCGACAGCTGGCGGACCCGGGGGCAGGAGCTGGTGATGACGACCGATCCGCTGAACGTCGAGGACCTCGTCGCGGCAGGGGGCGGAGCGCCTTGGACCGGCGCGCCGGCGGGTACGGTTCTCGGGCACGTCCACCTCTACGTGGACAGCCTGGAGACGGCCGCCGCTTTCTACCACCAGGGCCTCGGGTTGGACGAAACCGTCTGGAGCTACCCGGGCGCGCTCTTTTTCTCGGCGGGCGGCTACCACCACCACCTGGGCACGAACACCTGGGCGCAGGGGGCGGTGTCGGCCGGCAAAGACGAGGCGCGGCTGATCGAATGGGAGATCCTCGTGCCCGGAGAGGCCGACGCGGCGGCCGCGCTCGCCAGCCTGGCCGCGGCTGGAGCCGCGGTCGAGACGACCTCCGAAGGAGGAATTGCGCACGATCCGTGGGGTGTCGGGATACACTTCCGCGCCGTGGGGGACAAGGAGGAGAGGCCATGAGCACGAGAGACGTCGCCGTGATCGTCGGCAGCCTGCGCCACGGCTCGTTCAGCCGGATGACGGCGAAGGCCCTGATGGAGGTCGCGCCCAACAACTTGCGCTGCGAGATCGTCGAGCTCCGCGATCTGTCGATCTACGACCAGGACCTGGAGACGAGCAGCCCGCCGGCGTCCTGGGTCGCCTTCCGCGACCGCATCCGGAAGGCCGACGCGGTCCTCTTCGTCACCCCCGAGTACAACCGCTCGGTTCCCGGCGGGCTCAAGAACGCGCTCGACGTGGGGTCGCGGCCCTATGGGCACAGCGCCTGGAGCGGCAAGCCCGGCGCCGTGGTCAGCGTCTCCCCCGGTGCGGTTGGCGGCTTCGGCGCCAACCATCACCTGCGGCAGTCGCTCGTCTTTCTCAACGTTCCGACCATGCAGCAGCCGGAAGCCTACATCGGCGGAGCGTCGAGCCTGTTCGACACGGAAGGCAAGCTGACCAGCGACGGCACGCGCGAGTTCCTCCGCACCTTCATGGATGCCTTCGCGGCGTGGATCGAGATCCACACGAAAGGCCGCTGAGCCATCTGCCTAAGCCGGACCCGCGAAGCGATCGCCGTACCAGGCCTCTGCCGCGGCTTCGTCGCGCACCGAGGTGAGGAAGCGCACCCAGGCCTGCTGCTCGTGCCAGACCGGCACCAGCTCCCAGACGCAGAGGGTGGGTTTGTGGGCGCCGTCCCGGGGGAAGAGCTGGAAGTCCTCCATGGCGTCGCCATCCTTGTAGTAGACGGTCTGCCAGACCTCGTTCGAATTGCGCCAGGTGCAGACGATGAGGAAATAGAAGTCGCTTCCGCAGCGATGGAGCACGACGAAACCCATCCCCCGCGCCTCGGGCGGGGTGGCGGTAAGCCGGTGGCGGGCCAGGTTCGCCACCGCTTCGGGCACCGGCCCATCGTCCGGATGGAGGTCGTACCACTTGAGCACCGCCCCGGGCAGCTCGAGCGGCTCGCCCGGCGTGACGCGTTTGGAGGTGTGGCGATACTTCGGGTCGACGCCGGAGTCGGTCTCTAGGATGTGGGCGAGAGGAGTCGTCTGGAGTGGCATGGTAATGAAGCGTAACTCCGAAGGGGTGAGTCGGTCAAGGAACGCCAGCCGTTTCGCCGGCGAAACGGCTGGCACCCCGGTTCGGGGATCTACCCCAGGTCAGACTTTCAGTTCCCCGAATAACGGACGATCACCCCGTGGCTGCCTCCTGAGCCATAGACGAAGCCGTCGGTGTCGGCGAAGAAGCTCAGGCTCTTGAGGCGGAAGCTGGTCTGGCTCTTGAGCTCTTGCCAGGCGGTGCCGTCGAAGCGCAGGAAGCGGCCGCAGGTCCCGCCGACGAAGACCCGGGTCCCGGAGGGTGAGATCGCGACCTCGTCGAAGCGCGCCCCCAGGCCCTGCTCGTCGAGACAGGGCGGGAGCGGCGGGGTGCCGGTCTCCTCGACGAAGGCCGTGCCGTTCCAGCGGTAGATCACCCCGGCCTGGCCGGCGCCGCTGCCCTTCTGCCCCACCACGTAGGCTTGCACGCCCCGCACGGCGACCCCCGAGAAGTCGACCACCCCCGCCATGGCGGGCGGCGAGAGCTCGCTCCAGGCCCGCGTCGCCGGGTCGGTGGCGTGGGTGAGGAGGTAGATCCGCCCCCGCCCTCCCTGGCTGCCGACCACCAGGCCGGTGTCAGGATCGGAGAAGGCGACGCCGGCGAGGCTGGCGTCGGGGACCGGGGTGCTGCCGAGGACGAGCGGGGCCGTGCTCCAATGGAGCCCGCCGTCCGCAGTGAGGAGGACGGTGCTCGAAGCGCCCACGGTCCAGAACTGGGTTCCCCCGGTCCAGGTCACGGCGGCGAGCCGGTGGTCGCCGGGGCCGGGCGGCGGTACGATGCTCCGCGGGTCCTCCCAGGTCACGCCGCCGTCGCCGGTGCACAGGATCTTGAGGACGCCGCTGCCGTTGTAGAAACCGCCCACCGCCACCCCGGTCTGCGCGCCGGGGGCAAAGAGGATGTCGGCCAGAGTCCCCGCGCCCGAGGGGGCGGCCTGGTCGGCCCAGGTCACGCCGCCGTCGGTCGTTTTCGCGATGCGGAAGAACTGCCCCGCCGCCCAGCCGTTCGTGGCGTCGGCGAAGTGGAGGGTGCCGAAGCGGATGATCTGATTGGCGATCGTCTGCGGGGTCCAGGTGGCGCCGCCGTCCGCGGTCTTGAAGATACCGTTGAAGATGGAGGTGATCCAGGCGACCCCGGCGCCGCCACCGGCGCCGTTGCCGTCCACCCCATAGAAGGGCTGGGTGAAGGGGCCGTGCGGACCCTGGATCTGCGGTTCCGGCCGCCAGACCGGGGGGGTGCAGGCGGGATCGCGGCGCAGGATGGTGCCGCCGTAGCCGACCGAAAGGGCGGTGTGGTCGGCGAAGGCGGTCGTGCCGTACTGGGTGGGAGCGCCCGGCACGGTGCCGGTCCCCGGGCAGGTCGAGCTGCTGCACGGATCGTCGACGGTGAGCTCCTGGTGCCAGGTGCTGCCGCCGTCCTGCGAGGCGAGGTGCACGGCACACTGGTTGCCGTAGCCGCCCACGGCCACCGCTTCGGCCTGCGCGAGGCTGGTGGCGCCGGGGACGAGCTCGACGTCCCAGAGCTCCAGCCGGGTGGTCGTTGAGCACGGGTTGGGCGCGCAGGCGGAGCAGAGAGGTGGCGCCAGGCAGACGTCGTAGACCACCTCCCAGGTCGCTCCGCCCGAGGTGGCGTCGCTGCGCAGGACGAGGCCGGGCTCGGCGGAGGCGAGGACGGTGTAGCCGGAGCCGGCGGCGAGGACGGAGAGAGAGTAGACCTCGACGTCCGCCAGGGTGAAGCCGGGGAGGGTCGGGTGGTGGACGGCGACGTCGGTCCAGGTCTGGCCGCCGTCGGTCGTCCGGCGCAGCAGGTGCCTGCCGGCGATCCAGCCGTTCTGCAGGTCGCGGAAAGAGACGGCCCACAGCTCGGCCGGCAGGCCGTCGGGGTCGGTCTGGGGGGCGAGGCAGTCCCAAGTCTGGCCGGCGGTCGTCGTGTGGATCACGACGCCGCCGTCCCCCACCGCCCAGCCGGTCCGCGGGTTGGCGGCGAGGAACTGCACCCCCCGGAGCTGCCCCTGGACGCAGGGCGGCGTCGTCTGGAAGGTCCAGTGGGTCCCGCCGTCCCGGGTGGTGCGGATCCGCCCGCCGTCCTCCGCCGTCCAGGCCACCCAGGGGCTGGCGTCGTGGACGAAGGCGCTCTGCACCTTGCCGCCCCAGACGTGGGAGAAGAACCCGTCGACCGCCTGGCAGGTGGGACCGGCGGGGGTCGCAAGGGCGAGACCGGCCGTGATCCACCCGAGGAGGAGGGTGCCGATGAGGATACGTCGCATGGTCGAGGCTCCTTTCGAAGCGCCCCGGGCGGAATTCCCGGAAGCGAGGGGCAGGGCACCCCTACCTCAATAGCGGATTTTCGGGCCGGATCGAAGGATCGCCGGGGCGCTCTATCCCGCCGGCACCGTCTGCCGGCTCCGCACGTCGAGCCAGCTCTTGACGATCGTCGCCCCGAGGATCACGCCGCCGCCGGCGAACGACCAGGGGCTCGGCCGCTCGCCGTGGACCAGCCAGGACCAGATGGGGTTCAGGACCGGCTCCAGGAGGAGCAGGAGGGCGGCCTCGAAGGCCGGCACCTGGCGCAGCGCCCGGGTGAGGAAGACGTAGGCCAGGCCGAGCTGGAAGATGCCCATGTAGCCGAGGATCGCCCAGTCCAGAGGCCGGCTGCCCCCCAGCGGCAGGGCCGCCGGCAGGCAGACGAGACAGGCGAGGACGTTGCCCCAGACCGCCGCCGCGCCGCCGCCGCCGGACTTCCCTTCCCTTTTCCCGAGGAAGCGGAAACCGACCACCGTCCCCGCCCAGAAGAGCCCGGAGAGAATGGCGAGGAGATCGCCGCGCAGCGGGTCAGGAGCGGTCGCCGAGGCCGGGTCGAGGCCGACGAAGAAGAGGGCGAGGCCACAGGCGAGCACCGCCATGAACCCCAGGTCGCGGCGGCGGATCGGCTCGTGGAGCAGCCAGGGGCCGAGGAGGAGGACGTAGAGGGGCGAGGTGTCCTGGAGGAAGATGGTCGAGGCCGAGGTGGTGAGCTTGTTGGCGACGACGAAGAGGACCATGGTGACGGCGTAGGTCGCGCCCACCGCGAGGTCCCGGGCCTTGGGGAGCCGCCGGCCGGAGGGCAGCAGCACGAAGAGGGTGAGGGCGGCGATGGCGGAGCGGAAGCAGGCGACCTGGATGCCGGTGAGGTGCACCGCCTTGATCGCCGCGCCGCCGGTCGAGAAGAGCGCCGCGGCGGCAAGGGTTTCGAGGCGCGGCACGAGCCGTGCGCGGGTCGTCGTCGTTTCGTCGCGCATGCTCTAGGCAGGGATGAAATAGAAGACGATCGCCAGGATGGCATAGACGGCCAGGAGCTGCACCCCCTCCAGCCAGTTGGACTCGCCGTCCCCCGCGATCTGCGAGGCGAGAAGCACGGAGAAGCCGACCGAGATCACCTCCGACGGGCTGAAGACGAGGTCCATGGGGGCCGGCCCGATGAAGTGGGAGGCGATCACCAGCACCGGGGCGACGAGGAGGGCGATCTGCACGCTGCTCCCGACGGCGATCCCCAGGGCGAGCTCCATCTTGTTGGCGCGCGCTGCCATCACCGCGGTCGAGTGCTCGGCGGCGTTGCCGACGATGGCGACGACGAAGACGCCGATGAAGAGCTCGGTCATCCCGAGCTCGGAAGCGGTCTCCCCCACCGCCCCGACCAGCACCTCGGACATCCAGGCGACGAGAGCCGTCGAGCCGGCGAGCACGCCGAGCGAGCGGCCGAGGCTCCAGGAGGACGCCGCCGCCGCCTCGTGGGCCGGTTTCTCCCCCTCCTCCTCGGCCGGGGCGGAGCCGCCGTCAAAGAGCTGCTTGTGGGTGCGCAGGGAGAAAACCAGGCTGCAGGCGTAGACGGCGAGGAGGACGATCGAGATGGCGAGCGACAGCGACCCTTCGAGCGGCCGCCCGCGCAGGCCGGCCACGTGGTGGTAGGCGGCGGGCATGGTCAAGGCGATGGCGGCGAGGATCAGCATGGTCGACTGGCTGCGCGCCCCGGCGCGGTTGAAGCGCTGATGGTGGAAGCGAAGGCCCCCGGCGAGGGCCGCGGCGCCCAGGACGAGGAGGACGTTGCCGAGGATGGAGCCGGTGAGCGAAGCCTTGACCACCCCGCGCAGGCCCTTCTTCAGGGCCACGAGGCCGATGATCAGCTCCGCCGCATTCCCGAAGGTGGCGTTCAAGAGCGCCCCCACTCCCGCCCCGGCGCGCTCGGCCAGGTGCTCGGTCGCCCGCCCCAGCCAGCCGGCGAGGGGGATGATACCGGCCGCGGCGCAGAAGAAGACGGCGATGTGGTACTGCGGCGCCAGGGATTCGAGGGCCAGGGCGACCGGCACGAAGACCAGGAGCCAGTCGAGGGAGGGTCGAAGGAAGCGCCGCATGGGGGGGCATCTTATCGCTTGCCCCGATCCACAGCCTCCGGTCGGCATGTGTGGTGCTCAACTCGCCCTTCCCGGAGGCTGTGGATTGTGGGTTTGCCTCCCCGGATCTCTTCAGCTACCCTCTCTCGAGGACACTCCGGGAACCGAACCGCGCAGGAGCCTATGCCCCCAGACACCCCCAAGCAGAAGAAGATCTTCGTCCTGGACACCTCGGTCATCCTCTACGACTGGAACGCCCTCCAGAGCTTCCAGGAGCACGACGTCGCGATCCCCATCACCGTCCTGGAGGAGCTCGACTCCTTCAAGAAGGGCAACTCGGTCCTCAACCTCCAGGCCCGGGAGTTCATCCGCCAGCTCGACAAGCTCTCCGGCCACAACATGCTCCGGGAGTGGATTCCGCTCGACGGGCCGGCCCACGGCCGGTTCCGCGTCATTACCGAGGAGAACCCGGAGAACCCGGAAGACGACGCGCCCGACGCCTCGGAGGTCTTCGGCTCGAAGAAGGCCGACCACCGCATCCTGAACACCGCCCTGCGTCTCGCCCGGTCCGAGCCGGACAAGAAGATCATCCTGGTCAGCAAGGACATCAACCTGCGCCTGAAGGCGCGGGCGTTGAACCTGCCGGCCGAGGACTACGAGACGGTCAAGATCAAGGACGTCGACCATCTCTACAAGGGCAAGAGCGAGGTCGAGGTGGACGATCCGGCGGTGATCGACCAGCTCTACCGCGAGGAGTGGCTACCGGTCGAGGCGGTGCTCGGCGAGCGGCCGCTCGCCAACCACTATTTCATCCTGCGGAGCAGCACCAACTCGGCTCTCGCCACCTACAACCCGCGGACCGACCGGCTGGAACGGGTAGTCAAGCCGATGGCCTACGGCATCCACCCCCGGAACGCCGAGCAGACTTTCGCGCTCCACGCGGTGATGCACCCGGAGTCGCTCCTCGTCACCATCTCCGGCGCGGCCGGCACGGGGAAAACCCTCCTCGCCCTGGCCGGCGCCCTGGAGCAAAGGCGGCTCTTCCGCCAGATCTATCTGGCGCGCCCCATCGTCCCGCTGTCGAACCGCGACATCGGCTATCTGCCGGGCGACATCCTGTCGAAGATCAATCCCTACATGCAGCCGCTGTGGGACAACCTGGGGATCATCAAGAACCAATACGGGGAAAAAGACCGCGAGTACAAGAAGGTCGAGGAGCTGGTGGAGACCGAGAAGCTCCACATCGTGCCGCTCGCCTACATCCGCGGCCGGAGTCTCTCGAACGTGATTTTCATCGTCGACGAGGCGCAGAACTTGACCCCGCACGAGGTCAAGACGATCATCACGCGGGCCGGCGAGCGGACGAAGATCGTCATGACCGGCGACATCTTCCAGATCGACACCCCCTATCTGGATGCCACGAGCAACGGCCTGTCCTACTTGATCGATCGCCTGAAGGGCAATCCCCTCTACGCCCACGTCAACCTGGACAAGGGGGAGCGCTCGGAGCTCGCCAACCTGGCGAGCATGCTGCTGTAGATTTTAGATTAGGGGACCGCCGACTCGCCCAGGTACCAGCGCTTCTTCGGCTGCCAGGTGAAGCCGAACTGGCCGACGGCGGCGAGGATGTGGTCCATGGCCTCGTCGACCGAGTCGGTGAAAAAGAGGTGCTCATAATCGGCGGGGAGGATCGTCCCCTCCTCGACCATGGTCCGGCCGAGGAACTCGCGCAGGGGGGCCCAGTAGTCGGTGCCCAAGAGGACGAGGGGAAACTGCCCGATCTTCCCGGTCTGGATGAGGGTCGCGGTCTCGAAGATCTCGTCCATGGTGCCGAAGCCGCCCGGCATCACGACGAAGGCGTAGGAGTACTTGACCAGCATCACCTTGCGGACGAAGAAGTAGCGGAATTCGAGCCAGAGGTCGAGGTAGGGGTTGGGCTTCTGCTCCTTGGGCAGGATGATGTTGCAGCCCACCGACCGGGCGCCGGCCTCGCGCGCCCCGCGGTTGGCCGCCTCCATGATCCCCGGCCCGCCGCCGGTCATGACGGTGAAGCCCGCCCGGCCCAGCCGCCGCCCCATCTCCCGCGCCAGCTGATAGTAGCGGTGATCCTCGTGGAAGCGGGCGGAGCCGAAGACGGTCACGCAAGGCCCCGCGAAATGGAGATGGCGGAAGCCGCGCAGGAAGTCGGCCATAATGCGCAACAGGCGGGTGAGCTCATGGGCGCGCGGCTGCGGGCCGGCTAGGAAGGTCCCCTCCTCGGGCCGCGACGTCCCCTTGCCCCAACGCGGCGCCTCGCCGCTCCGGGCGGCGGCCTCGGCTTCGATCGGGGCGACCGTCCCCGGGTGGGGCTCGGGTTTGACCTCTTTCATGCGGGCAGTCTAGCAGGGAGGAAGCTACCAGCCGACTGAGATGCTGTGTCGGCCGCACGCGGGAATTCCCGTAGAGACGCCCCAGGCGCTATCGAAATCCTTGCCGTTACCGTTCCGTCGGGGCGTCTCCAACGCCACCGCGTTCTCAGGCGGCTGAGACCTGCGGAGACACCCCGACGGCCGTGGTTCCGGCGAGGTCCAGGAGGCCGGCAGGGGCGTCTCTACTCCAGCCCCCCCACCAGCACCCCATACCCCGACGTCCCCACCAGGAGCTTCCCGTCCAGGATCAATGCCGAGGTGACGTCTCGCGCCAGCACCGGGAGGGCGACCGGTTTTAATGCCTTGGTCTCATGGTCGAAGAGCTCGGCCTTGTCGCCGGTGACGAGGAGCAGCGGGTAGCGGAGGTCGCCGGTCGAGACGACGCGGGTGGGCTTGGCGGGGAGCTCGACCCAGAGGGCCTCGGGGTCGTCCTTGCGGGTCCAGGCGCCTGCCGGCCCCCAGAGGACGAGACGGTCGGCGGCGAGGCGGTCCAGGTGGCTGGTCATGGCGGCGGTTCCGGAGCCAGGGGTGAGGATGGTGTGGTTGGCGTTCGCGGTCAGCCGGTAGAGGCCTTTTTCGTCGGTCGCCCAGAGGGCACCGGCCAGGAGCGCCGCCGAGCGGGGAGCGCCGTGCTTCCAGGAGTGCTCGGCGAACTTGTCGCCGCGCAGCTCGTAGAGCTTCGCCGCCGTCCGGGCGACCAGGGTCGTGCCGTCCGAGAGGACCTGCTCGATCCGCCCGTCGCCCAGCTCCGCCACCCGGTGCCAGTCCTGGCCCAGGCGCTGGTAGAGCCCGCGCTCGGTCGCGGCGTAGGGACGGCCCTTGTGCACGGCGAGGTCGACCACCGTGGGGATCGGGGCGAAGAGGCCGTCGAAGGTCCGGCCGCGGTCGTGCGAGACGTGGATGCCGGAGATCGGGCCGGCGTGGTTGATCGCGACCAGGAGGTCGTCCCCCACCGTGACGAGGGCGGCCACCCGGGTGTTGGTCATGCCGCGGCTGGTACGCTCAAAAAACTTGCCGCCGTCGGTCGACAGCCAGATACCGGAACCCTCGGTCGCGAGGACGATGCGGTCGGGCCGCGCCTTGTCGATGGCGATCCCCATGATCGAGAGCGCCGGGTCGCCGATCCGCCCCCAGCTGCGCCCGGCGTCGGTCGAGGCGTAGAGCCCGGCGACGGTGCCGGCTAAAAGCCGGCCGTCGGGGAGGGCGGCGAAGGAGAGGGTGCGGCGCTCGTCGAGGCCGGTCTTGAAGCGGGTCCAGGTGGCGCCCCGGTCGATCGTCTGGTAGACCCAGCCGCAGGTCGAGGCCCAGATCTCCCCGGGGTGCTCGGGAATGGGGGTGAGGCTGAAGAGCTCGGTGTCGAGCACCATCCCCTGGAAGATCCCGGCCCAGGTGTGGCCGCCATCCTCGCTCCGGTAGGCCTGGCGCCAGGTGCCGGCGATCACCGTGTCCGGCTGGCTGGGGTCGACGAGGAGGCTGGTCACCTTGGCCATCTCCGGAAGATCGGCGGTCAGGCGCTTCCAGCTCGCCCCGCCGTCCTCGCTGCCGTAAACCCCGGAGAGGGTGCCGGCGTAGAGCCGGTCCTCGTGGCCGGGGGAGGGGGCGAGGGTGTAGACCGGCTCGTCGGGGAGGCCGGCGCTCCGCGCCGACCAGCTCTTGCCGAGGTCGTCGGAATAGGCGACCTGCCCGCTCCCCCACACTCCCCAGAGCGCCACCCAGAGCCGCGGATGGTCCACCGGCCGGTTGGGGTCGAAGACCAGCTTGCTCACCACCCAGCCGGGGAACGGCAGGGCAGCGCCGGCGTCCTGCCAGCTCCGGCCGCCATTCTGCGAGAGGTAGACCTGACCGGCCGAGGTGCCGGCGAGCAGCACGTCCGGATCGCCCGGCGAGATCACCAGGCTCCGCACGTCGCCGCCGTAGATCGGCACCGGCCGCCACTCGGCGGCGCGGGCCGGTGCCGCCGACAGGGCGGCCAAAGAAGTCAGGAAGATGGCGATCCAGAATCCCAGTCCGAAGCGAGCTTTCCTAGTCATCCCTCACCTTGTCGTCGAGTCCAACCGCGTTACGGTCATGCAAGGAGCGTTCCGCACGAGCGCAGACGCGCTCGGCGACCCAGGATCAGGATAGCACCGGGACCGCGGGACGGCTCACTCTTCCTGCGTCAAACCCAGCCGCCGCTTGATCCGGAACCAGCTGTTGCGAATTTTCCAGAAGCGGCTGTTCTCCATCGCGGCGAGGCGGGCTTCGAGCACCGAGATCGCGTAGGCGGTCTCGGCCTCCCGCTGGGCCACGGCCTCCTGATGCTCGCGGCGAACACGGGCAAGCTCGGCGCCCAGGGCCATGTAGTCGCGCTGGAGCGAGGCGAGGAGGGCGGCGTCGATCGTCGCCGCGTAGAGCAGCGACTCGCGGCCCTGGGCGTCGATCACCTGGAGCACGAGTACTCCGGCCGAATGCGAGGTGCCGGGCGGCAGCTTGACCGCAAAACGCCAGCCCAAGGGGGTCGGCGCCCGCTCGTCGTTGGGAAAGAGCTGGGCCGCCACGTCGGCCCGAGGGGAGAACAGGCGGCAGATCTGGAGGATCTCGCCGTCGATGCGGAGCTGCACCTCGCGCACCGGCCGCCCGGTGGCCCGGTCGACCACCCAGCCGGAGAGGTCGAGGCGGTCGGGGGGGGTGAGAGTGCACTGGTCGACGTACCCCTCGGGCAGGGCGCGGACGCCGAGCCCCGAGAAGTCCACCTCTGGCCGGTCGCCCACCACATAGAGGTCCTGGAAATTCAAAAACCCCCGCGGGATGCGGTGAGCGGAAGCGCCCGGTGCGGCGCGCGCGATCGCCTGGCGGACAAAATCCTCGGTCACCCAGCAGGTGCCGTACTGGGTCTTGGCCAGCGACCCGCTCTCGGAGATCGCCTCGAAGAGGAAGCCGCCGGGGGCCACCTCGCGTTCCGGCCAGAGCAGGCTCCAGTCGTGAACACTGAAGATGAGGAGGCCTCCCGGGGTGAGGAGGCCGCGAAGACGGGCGAGCCAGCCGTGGAAGGCCTCCTCCGGCAGGTGGGTGAAGAGCGAGGAGACGAGGATGGCGTCGAAGCGCTCGGCCGGGTCAAAGTCGCTGGGGGAGATGGCGGAGACCTCGCCATGGACCCCGAACTGCTCGGTCTGGAACTCTACCCCTTGGGCGTAGATGTCCGACACCCAGACCCGGGAGGGGGGGAGGTCGTGCACCAGGAAGCGGGTCACCCGGCCGTAGCCGCTCGCGAAGTCGAGCAGCCGCTCGACCTTGTCGAGGTTGCCGAACCACCAGGTGAGGATCTCCCGGAAGGTCTCCCAGATCTGCACGCCGGAGCCGAAGTAGACGGCCAGCGCCTGGTCGCGGTCGCCGCCGAAGCTGTCCTCCAGGAAGGCCAGCATCTCGTCGGCGGCGTGGATGTTCAGGTTGGTGCCGGCGGCGAGCACCGGCGCCGGGCAGACGGCGGCGACGAGCGGGTTCGAGTCCTCGGTGCGGTAGGCGAGATCCATGGCGATTTCCGGGCGGCGGGGAGCATACCAGGGCTCCGCTATACTCCCGCCGGTGATCCGCAAGATCCTCCTCGGGCTGGCCCTCGCCTGGGTGGGCTTCGCCCTCCTCGCCGAGATGGAGAGGGCGGTCTCCGGGTACGACCAGAGGGAGCGCCTCCAGCCGTCGGCGATGGGCTGGCGCTTCGGCATCCCCCAGGTGATCCGCCTGGAGCGCTTCCTGGACGCCGCCCGGCCGCTCCTCCCACCCGGCGCCCGGGTGGCCTTCACCTCTCCTCCGGCCTCTGCGGACGAGACTTTCTTCCGCCACCGCTGGGCCGCCTACCTGCTGCCCGAGGTCGACCTGATCCCCCGCGAGGACCCTGCCGGCGCCACCGCCCCCTACGTTCTTTCCTACAGCTATCGGCTGAACGATCCCCACCTGCGCCTCACCCGCCGGCTGCCGGGCGGCTTCCTGTATCAGGTGCAGGGCGGACCGTGAGCCCGGTCCTGGCGTTCTTCGTTCTCGCCTTCCTGCTCCTGCTGATCGGGCGCGGTGTCCGGCAGGTTCTCCCGGCCGTCGATCGCGGCGCCGCGCACGGGGCCGTCCTCTCCCTCCTCGCCGGGGCAGTCGCCTGGCACCTCCTCCTCCAGGCCCTCACCCTGGTCGGGGTGCCCTGGCGGCGCACCGTGCTCGCCGCCGGCCTGCTCCTCCTCCTCGCGCTCCCCCGCTGGTGGAAGCGTCGATCGAGATCCAAGCGGGGCGAGTGGGAGCACCGGCCGCAGCGGATCTCGACAATCCTGTCCATCGGCTGGGGGGACGGCATCGCCGCCCTCGCGGTCCTCGCCTTCGCCCTCCTCGCCCCATCGCTCTGGATCACCACCCCGGACTTCGTCTACCACTGGGGGTTGAAAGGAGAGCATGCCTTTCTCTCCCGCGGTATCGACTCCGCCTGGCTCGGCCAGCCCTGGAACTGGAGCCTCCACCCCGACTATCCGCACCTTCTGCCCATCCTCTACGCCTCTGCCGCCCGCCTCGCCCTGCGCTTCGACGCTTCGGCGCTCCAGCTCTGGTCGGTCGTCTTCCTGGGAGGCATCGTCCTCGCCGCCCGCGCCGCCCTGCGAGAGACGGGGATCGGCCGCGGGGCGGTCCAGGGCGGGGTGGCCCTGGTCGGCCTCGCGGTCGCGACCTATTCGATCGGCTACCTCATGGCGGGAGGGGCGGAGGGGATGATGGCCCTCTCCCTGGCCGCCGCCCTCCCCACCCTCCTCACCCCCGGCGACCAGCTGGGGTGGGGGACGGACGTCGAGATCGGCCTCGCCGCCGCCTTCGCCGCGGCGTCCAAGATCGAGGGGGTGCCGCTCGCTGCGATCCTCATCGGGGTCCACCTCCTGCGCCGGCTGCGGGGGGGCTTGCGGGCCACGGCCCTGGCGGCGCTCGCCACCGCCGGACCGGCGCTCGCCATAATCCTCCCCTGGTTCCTCCAGGCCCGCCGCCACCACCTCTTCCAGGCCACCAACGCGGGGCCGTTCGACCTGTCGCGCGGCCGGGTCATCCTCCCCACCATGCTCGACGCCATGAACGCTCCCGAGCTCCACGGCCTGCCCTGGATCGTCGCCCTTCTCCCCCTTCTTCTCCTCGGCGGGCTCGTCCGGCGCACCCGGCCGCTCGCCCCGCTGGCGGCAGTCGCCTCAGCGCAGCTCGCTTTCTACGTCTGGGTCTACTTCGCCTCGGTTTTGGAGCCCCGCTTCTACGTCCTATCGAACTTCGCCCGCCTCCTCTTCCATCTGCTCCCCGCCGTCCTGGTGGGCATCGTGGTCGCTCTCGCGCCGCCCCGGGACGCGGAGGCCGGCGAAGCGGACGGGCGGTGGTATCCACCAAAGGCCGCCCAAGGCCAGGGCGAGCGCTCCCAGGAGACAGCCGCCGAGAAACCCCGGCGGCCGGTAGAGCAGATCGAGATCCAGGGCGGCCCCTGAAATTTTGGGCGATACCCAGGCGGCGACGAACGGCCCGTTGGCGAGGACGGTCTCCCGGGCCACCCCGCCGGCCACGAGCCGCCAGCCGCCGTCCTGGTAGAGGCTGGCCACCACGAGCTCGCGTTCGGCCAGGATGGAGCGGGCATGGACCCGGGCCGGCTCCACCCGGAGGTCCTCCAGGCGGGAAGCGTCTCCTGGGGCGGGCAGGAAGAGCCGGGGCAGGGGGTGGGGTCGCTCCCACACCCAGCCGTCCGGATGGCGGAAGACGAGCCGCATGCCGCGTGGCATGTCGTGATCCGGGTCGGTGAGGAGCCAGCGGACCCCCAGGAAGTCGTAGAGGGGATGGCGCGGCCGTTCGAGGATTGGGAAGTCGTAAGGCGCCTTCCCCTCGATGGGGGCGAGGGCCTGCTCGTAGCGGTCGGGGGCCATGGGGTTGTAGACCCGGATGTCGGGCAGGCCATAGGCCGAAGCGAGGTTGGGCGGCAGCACCATCCCCAGCGCCGCCATCCGATCCCCCGCTCCCAGGTGGTCGCGCAGAAAGGCGAGGGGCGGGGTGAGGGGGAAGGCCAGGCGGCGGGGCATCGGCGGGTTGGCCGGGCCGTGGGCGGCGAGCAGCTCGGCGGTCGTCAGGACGGCGAGGAGGACGGGGAGCGAGCGGCAGCCACGCAGGCGGGGAAGGGAAAGCAGGATCGCCGTGGCGACGAGGATGGCGAGCTGGCCGGCGAGCCAGGCGTGGCGGAAGCCGGCGAGGGCGTTGGGGTCGCTGGGCGAGGGATGGGCGAGGTAGGCCCAGACCACCAGCCCGGCGAGGAGGGCGGTGATCCCCCCGATCCAGCCCATGGACAGGCGCCCCTCCCCGCGCGCCCACCGTTCGGCGCCACAGGCCGCCAGATAGGCGAGGCAGAAGGCGATCACGAAGGTCACCCGCTGGTTGGCGTGGATGGCGGTCGATCCCACGATGGGAACCCGGAGGAGGAGGGGCGAGAGGGCGGGCGGCTGGGCCACGGCGAGGAGACCGACGATCGCGCCGCCGAGCATCAGCCGCTCCTCCGGGAAACGGCGGCGGGCCAGGAGAGAGAGCAGAGCGAGGAGGAGCGCCGTTCCCCCCACGAAGGCGCCGGCGTCCTGGTTGATCGCCGTCGAGCCCCAGTAGGCGCCGTAGCGGTTGTTCCCCCAGGCGTTGGGAGCGGCCGCCGGCACCAGCCGCTCGACCACCCGCTTCTCCCAGCGCGCCCGTCCCTCCGGGGTGGTCACCTGCGCCGAGAGGGCGGCCCAGGAGGCGCTCTCCCGTACCCCGGCGATCGCCCGGCTGCGCTCGGTCTGCGGCAGGTAGGCGGCGGTCGGAGCGAGGGAGGGGGCGGCGGCGGCCAGGGCGAGCAGACCCGCCGCGGCACAGGGCAGGAGAAGGCTCCAGCGCCGGCCTCGCGGACGGCGCCGCAGACGGGAGAGCAGGAAGGCCCCGCTCAGGGCAAGGCTGTAGACGATCACTTCCGGCTGGCCGGCGAGGAGGAGAGCCCAGAGGGCGACTCCCAAGAGAAAGAAGTCGCGCCGGCCACTCAGACGATCGGTATCTCCGTCACAGCGGCCGTCACAGCGAGAGAGGGCATAGAGGACGAAAGGCAGGAGCGCCGCAGCGTTGGCGAGCGGCCAGCCCAGCCAGAGGACGAGGAAGCCCGAGAGTCCGTAGGCGAGGCTTCCCAGGAGCCCCGGCCCCCGGCCCAGCCCCTGGCGGATCAGGAAGAGGTAGGTGAAGACGAGGGCGACGAGCACGCGGAGGGCCGCGATGATTCCCGCCGCCTGCGCCATGGGGAAGGGGGCGGCGAGGAGGACGAGCGGCTGGAGGAACTGGCTCTGCGGATCGGCGAGGAGCGGCATGCCGGAGGCGATCGTCGGGTCCCAAAGCGGCCACTCCCCCGCCCGGCTGGCCCGGCGGACCGCCAGGAGGGTGGGGGTGATCTGACGTACCAGGTCGCTCTGCAGCAGATTCCCCGGATGGTCGGGCGGGGCGAGGTGCTCTAAGGGGACGACGTTGCGCAGCGAATCGAGCGGGAGGAGGACCCGGCCGGCGAAGAGGACCTCGCCGAAGAGCGCCAGGAGGACAGCGGCGAAGACCGCGAGCACCCGGCCGGGGACCGGGTCATACCAACGGCGCAGGGCGCGAGTGAGGAGAAAGGCGAGAAGAAAGAGGTAGACGCCGGGGGCAAGGTCGGTGGGGCGCCAGCCGCTCAACGGTCTGTCGGGATCGCGGGTTGGGGAACGTCATCCTGAGGGAGCCTTGGCGACGGATGGATCTGGGAGGGGGGAGCTTCGATCCCTGCGCTCGTCTTCCCCCGCCCAGATCCTTCCGGCTCGCGGAGCTCGCCCTCAGGATGACGATATCTGGTGACGGCTCGCTGGTTCACAAGTGCCGCCGATCCGCCGTCTACTCGCCGGACGCCTTGGCGGCCTTGGTCTCGGTGCTCCCGCCGCTCGCGCTCGAGCTTTCGGACGACGACGACTTCTCCGCCTTGCCCTCGCCGC